>JBEGTL010000056.1:0-23756 GCA_041179425.1 Pseudomonadota bacterium
GCCAATGCTCACGGCGCAACACGGGGTTCGGCAGCGAGATAGCGAAGATCTGGTTGGGGCGCAGGGAGGCGTCGTCCGTACCGGATTCCGTGTCGACCACGTCGTAGAGATGGCCTTTGTCCGCGCAGAAAAAGCGCTGATTGAACGCTTCCTCCACACGCCGAGCATGATGCGCGATCGCGACCGCCGCTGTGGGCTGCGACTCTTCCTCGAGCCAGCGCGCGAGATTGCACAACGCATTGTACCAGAGCGCGTTGATCTCTACGGCTTTGCCGCGGCGCGGAGTGACGACCCAGCCATCGCACTTGGCGTCCATCCACGTCAGCTGATAACCGGGCGCGCCTTGGCGCAAGAGGCCATCGCTCGGGTCTACGCCGATGCCGAAGTGCGTGCCGCGCAAATGCCATGCGACGATGTCTTGCAGCACCGGCAAAAGATCGCGCAACGTGTGCCGCTCGCCCGTGCAATGCACGAAGCGATCGACGGCATGAAACAGCCACAGCGTCGCATCGGCCGTATGATAAAGGCCTTCGTTCGAGCGCTCTGGGAACAGGTTCGGAATGAGGCCGTCGCGCGTGTACTGCGCAAAAGTGTGCAGGACATAACGCGCTTCGTGATAACGACCCGTCTGCAGCAACAAGCCTTCGAAACTGATCATCGTGTCGCGGCCCCAGTCCGTGAACCAGTGGTAGCCGGCGATGACGGTGCGCACCTCGTCACCCGAGGCGTGTGCGCGAGCGGCCTCTTGAGCGCGGGTGGCAGGCGTGATCACGAACTGATCGGCAGCCAGCACGAGCTCGGCAGCAATGCCGCCCTGCGCGGCCGGGTGCGCTTGTGCGAGCAGACGGCGACGACGTTGTTGCTCGGCCTCGACTGCCTCTTCGGGCGAGATGGCGCCGATGGTCTCCCAGGACTCGCACGACGCGATCAGCGTGACCGGTGCACCCTTGGTCAGGTTGGCGCGGAAAAAGCCGGGGCTGATCAGACTGCCTGAGTGATCGTAGCCGCGGCTCTCTTCGACCCGGTAGCGCAGCTGTGCCTTCTCGCCGAGCAAGGTGTACGAGTGGTTGTCGCCGACGATCTTGACGCGCAGAGGCGGGTAGTTGGGCTCGCCCTGCAGCTCGTGCTGCTCGCCCACCGAGACCACACGATAGGGGCCGCGCGGGCCTGCGACGCTGCCCTCGTGAGGCCTGAAGTTGACCCACGGTCTGCTCTTGAGGCGGAGCGTGCCTTCCCCTTCGACCACCGAGTACGTGATGTGCACGGTGTTTTGCATGTGGATGATCAGCACGCGTTTCTCGATGACGAACGCGCCCACGCGATAGCGCCACACGGGTAGCCCCGCCTCGAGACGAAACTCGTTCAGCGCGCCGCCGTCGTACAGCTTGAGTCCGTCGTCACTCTCTTCGCCGCCCAGGTAGAGGTTCTCGTTGTTGGGCAGCCTGATGCTCTCCGTCAGGCGGTTGAGTAAGGTCGCGCGTCCGATCGGCGCGGGCAGGGCGGCCACCAGCAGCGCATGAAAGCGTCGCGTGGGGATGCCTGCGATGGAACCACACGCGTAGCCGCCGAGTCCGTTGGCGACCAGCCACTCGCGGTCGGTGAGCTCTTCGGCCACTTCGGGCGTTGCGCTCTGCCAGGTGAGCTTTCGCGAAGGTGTCAGGAGTTTCATCGCTACCCTTTGCCTTTCGTTGGCGGCGGCAGCGACTGTGGGCGCGCTGACGCTCGGGTGGGCGCCAACACGGTCGCCGAGTGACCATGCAGACGCAGCTGTTCGTACGCGTCGAGCGGTGGCGTGCCAGAGCCGCCGTATTCTGGATCTTCGGTGGAGAACAAGATGCCCCAGCTACCTTCGCGCGGCGGCGCCAGCAGTGGCTCTGGCGCGCGATGAAGTTGCAAGTCGACGCCCAAGTTGACGAGCAGCAGACGGTCGTCGCCCTGCTCGCCGAAGAAGCGCAGCACGAATGCCTCCGGGCCCAGCACTGCGCCGTGCATACGATCCGCGCGCTGCGCACGAAACACCGGGTCTTTTTTGCGCAGGGCGATCAGGTCGCGCGTCAGCGTGAGTGCGTCGGAGTGAAGCTCGCGCTCGCGCAGGTCGAGCTTGGACTTGGTGAACGTCTCGAGCGACGACGGGTCGGGCAGGATGGAGCGGATGCCGGGCCCACGCAGACTCGGAAACTGACGAATGAAGTCGACACGACCGGTCCGCACCTGGTTGGCCAGCTCGGGCTGATGGTCTGCGAAGTAGTGGAACGGCGTGGAGGCATCGAACTCCTCGCCCTGAAACAGCATGGGCGTGCCCGGTGCCAACAACAAGAGTGCCTTGAGCGCGCGTGCCCGCCCGGGTGACGTGAGAGCGTGTAGGCGCAGGCCGCGCGCCGAGTTGGCGACTTGATCGTGGTTCTGCAGGTAGAGGACGAATGCCTCGGCAGGCAGGTCGAAGCCAGGCTCGCCGCGCGGCTTCTTTTGCCATGTGTAGTACTGGCCCTGGTAGAGGTAGCCCCACTTGAGTGCCGAGATGAACTCCTGCGGCGCACCGCTGGTCTCGGAGTAGTACGCCTCGGCGTGCCCTGTGGCGGCCGCGATGGCGCTGTGGTGGAAGTCGTCGTTCCACAGTGCATCGCAGCCCTTGCCACCTTGGTCGGTCTTGCGGGCCAGGCTCGATGCCTGCGGCTCGTTCTCGGCGATCACCACGATCGGTCGCGCGCCCGCAGCGGCGCGTGCGGACTCGATGATGTCGGCGATGACGTGTTTGGGGCCGCTGTCGACGATGTCTTGGGTCGCGTCGAGGCGCAGGCCGTCGAGCTTGAACTCATCGACCCAGTACGCCGCGTTGTCGCAGAAATAGGCGCGCGTCGCGGCCGACCCGTCGCCGTCGAAGTTGATGGCCTCGCCCCACTCGGTCTTGTGCTCCGAGAAAAACTTGTCGGAGAACTGTGCGAGGTAGTTGCCGTCGGGTCCGAGGTGGTTGTAGACGACGTCCAAGATCACGGCCATGCCTAGCCCGTGGGCCTCGTCGACGAATGAGCGAAGGTCGTCTGGTCGTCCGTACACACGAGACGGGGCGAACAGGTTGACGCCGTCGTAGCCCCAGCCGAAGCGGCCGGGGAACTCGGCCACGGGCATCAGCTCGATCATCGTGATGCCCAGCTTGGCCAAGCTGGCCAGCTCGCGCTCGGCGCTGCGGTACGTGCCTTCGCGGGTGAACGTCCCCACGTGCAGCTCGTAGATCACCTGCCCGCGCAGCGTGGCGCCGGGGAAGTCGGTCACGCGCCAGACGAACGTGCTCGGGTCCACCACCTCGGAGGGGCCGTGGGGGCCCTCGGGCTGGTGACGCGACACTGGATCGGGGTAGGGCTTGGTGTCGTCGTCGAGCAGAAAACGGTACAGCGCGCCGACCCTTAGCTCGGGTACGAAGCAGCCGTACCCCTCACTGGCGCTGCCCGTCAGTGCAATGGTGCGCCCACCCTCGCTGTCGAGCTGCAGCGTGACCCGGCCGCGCCGTGGCGCGAAGACCCGGAAGTCGACCCCATCAGCGAAGACTTCGGCGCCAAAAGGGCGGCGTCTTCTGCGTGGTTCCATGCTGTCCAAGCTCCCCATCTAGTCAGCCTTCCAAAGTTGACGCGCGGTTCTCGGTGGCTAGAGCAAGCCCCATGCTTCTCCTCGCCCTTCCGCACCCCACGTTGCGGCTCGGTGTCGTGTCGGCGACGCGGGTCCGATACCAGCCCTCGTCGGTGGCGTTGCTCGCAGAGCTGTCGCGCGCCGAAGCGCGTGTACGTGCCGATCCTGCACTGTTTCCCGAGCACGTGCGCAGTGCCGTGCGCGATGTGTTGCGGGTGGGTGGCTACAAACCCACCGGGCGAGGCAAGCCTGCTTCCGAGTTGCTGCTCGCGATGGCACAAAAAGAGGCCTTGCCGCGCATCGGTAACCTGGTCGAAATCAACAACCTGGTGTCGCTGGAGACGGCTCTGCCGATCTCGATCTTCGATGCGGAGCAGCTGGGGCCTTCACCTCGGGTGCGCTTCGGGAGAGCTGGCGAGAGCTACGTCTTTAATCAGGCTGGGCACTCGATGGACCTCGAGGGGTTGCCTGTGGTTTGCCGCGCCGTCGATGACGTGCCTATCGGGAACGCGGTGCGCGACTCGATGCTCGGGAAGGTGTCTGCATCGACTACTTCTGTGGTGGCTGTGGTGTATGGGTCTGGTTTGTTGGATGCGTCGGTCTTACTTGGTGCTGCGTCTCGTCTTTCTTCGCTTCTGGTGGCTCATGCCTCAGCTGAGGAGCTGTCTTCTGTCTTGCTTTGAGCCTTGGATTGATGACGGTGTCCACGTCCACCGCAGCCGATCGAGCAACGTGCAGCGAGGGCCCTCATGTCCACCGCACCAAGGCAGAGCAGAGCAGAGACAACGGAGAGCAGACTAAGACAACAACCGCGAACCAACAGTACCAGTAGCCTGGACGATCTTCCCGTGCGCAGCGATGACCTGCTGCTTCAGGCTCTGCACGTCGCGCGAGATGTCAGGCCAGTCGCCGCTCGTCGCGTCCTTCTCGATCGCGTCGGCCTCCTTCGCGATCCCCAACATCTTATCGCCGAGCTCCTCGAGAGAGCTCATCAGGCCCGTCGTCTGCTCGCCCTTGGCGCTCTCCGTCAACGCTTGGATGGCGGGCTCGCTGGTGTCCCGGGCTTGCGCGCCAAGTGCGGACACGCGCTCGAGCAGCGCGGTGAACTCGCCTGCGCGCTGCTGCAGGTTCCTCGCAGCAGCCAATGTCTTCTCCATGCACGCCTGCTGCGTGTCGCGTGCTCCATTCATCGCCTCGAGCAACGACCGCAACCGTGCTCCCAGCGCGTCCTCGCACTCGGCCGACTCGCTCAGCAGCTTCTGCGTGCGGCTCAGCGTCTTTTGCGAGCGCACGGTGGTGCGGCTCAGCTCATTGCTGATCTTGTCGTAGCGCGCGAGCTCACGCTCGAAGTCGGCGGCGGCCTCGCTGAGAGGCCCGAGACCGGATGATTGGGAGCTCATGCTGCAAAAGCCTTTCCTGTGCGGGACGGTACAAGTGGCGTTGTAACAAATGGCCGCGAGCCAGGCATAGTGCCCGACATGAGTGCGGGGTGCTCGACCGGGCAAGGCCCCTGGGGCCAGCGGGCCAAGTAGGTCCACAGGGCTGGTTGACCGAGAGCGTCGCGACAAAACCATCGATCGACCGTCGCGCGTACTGGACCGGTAACGTTTCGACTTCGAGCGCGTACAGAATCCGTAGAACAGTCGTCGCCCCACCGGGCACACAGCCTTAGAGCCCCCAGCGCGAGCAGCGTTCAATCCGCTCCTGTTGGAGACTTACCCTCAGAGAGGCAACAACCAACTTCATCCCGCGAAAAGTCGCTCGTCTGCGCACTCAACTTCGAAAGCACCCCCACCGGAGTAGCGGCTTTCATTGACGTGCGTGATTGGCTTTTCCTATCCTGGATGCACACCCCCCCCTGGGCTTGCGCGGCACGGACGCCGCGTTTGGAATGTGCGACGGGAGCTGAGCGCGGATGGTTGTGGTTTTGTGGATTCGAGTAGGTTGTGCGCTCTGCGCCCTCCTGCTGACGTGGTTGAGTGCGCATACCTGTGCCGCTCAGCACGACGCTCGTGCCACCGTGCGTGGTGAGCTCGGCCACTTCTCCAGCGTCCCGCTCTCGCTTGGCGCCAGCGCCGTCAAGCCCAACCTGGCGGTGTCCTCCACCACCCTCACCACCAAGCGCCCCTGGCTCTGGGCTGCGGCCAGCACCACGGCGGCCCTCGCGGCGAGCTGGGTGGTCACGGGCGGCTGGTCGTACAAAGCCAGCAGCGACAGCATGCGCGCGTTCGAGCGAAGCCGTGACTTCACGCTCGACTACAGCGCGAGGGCCAACGCGCGTGAGCAGGGTGGTCTCGCGCAGCAGCAGGCAGCACTGCTGTCGCGCGTCAGCGATATCTGCCTCGCCGGCACGGTTGCGGCCACGGGCGCGACTTTGCTGATCTGGCTCACTGGCAAGCGCACTCGCGAAGAGCAGCCGATGAAGTCCCTCATCGGGCCCATGCTCCTCCGCGGTGCCAACGGTGGTGGCCTCGTGTATCGGAACAAGTTCTAGCCTGGTCACCTCCGTCGGGTCGGCCTGCGGCTCGTTCCATCGGCGGCGGTGGACATGGCGCCGGCCGCCTGCGGTTCGTTCCATCGGTGGCGGGGCCGGCCACCTGCGGCTCGTTCCAGCGCCACCGAGCAGGAGCCGCAGGCGGGCCCCATGCCCAGCGCCACCGAGCAAGAGCCGCAGGCGGGCCCCATGTCCAGCGCCACCGAGCAAGCGGACCGCAACCAAGACAAGCAGCCGAGATTAGATCTCGAAGTCGCCGGTCTCGAGAAGCTCAGACACGCGATACAAAAAGCCGTTGGCGTTCACGCCGTCCACGATCCGGTGATCGTAAGACAACGACAGATACATCACCGGATGGATCGCCATGGTGTCTTCACCGTCGCGCTCCACCACGACCACACGCTTCTTGATCTCGCCGATACGCAAGATGCCCACGTTCGGCTGCGAGATGATCGCGCCGCCGTGCAGGTTGCCGCGACGCCCGGGGTTGCTCACCGTGAACGTCTTGCCCGCCAGATCGTCGGGCGTCAGCTTGCCGTCGCGTGCCTTGTTCGCCACGTCGTCGATGCCCTTGGCGATACCGCGCACCGTCAACAGGTCGGCGTTCTTGATCACCGGCACGACCAGACCGTCGGGCGTGTCTACCGCGACGCCCAGGTTCACGTCCTTGAGCAACGCGTAGGCGTCGTCGAGCACGCGCGCGTTGAGTTCTTTGAACTCGCGCAGCGCCTTCACCGTAGCCGCACACACGAACGCCAAGTAAGTGAGGCCGACGCCCTCCTTCTTGAGCTTGTCCTTGTGCAGGTCGCGCAGCTTGGCCGTGAGATGGATGTCGCACTCGGCCACCGCCACCACGTGCGGCGACGTCAGCTTCGAATAGACCATGTGGTCGGCGATGATGCGGCGGCGACGCGAGAAGGGGATGACCTGGTCGCCCGGACGCGGGATGTACGCGGGGACCTGGAACGCACTCTTTTTACCCGACGGACCGGGCACGGCAGGGACCGCCGCGGGCGCCTGAGGCGCGGGTGCGATGGCGGCGGCAGGCTTGGCCAACGCTGCCGGCTCGACGCCCTGCTCACGTGCGTGCTTGCGAGCCGAGGGCGAAGCGGCCGACGTCGCGATGGCGGCAGGTCCGCCGTTGCGGGGCGGCGTCTTGGACTCGGGTGCCTTGGCGGGCGCTGCCTCGGGCGCCTTGGCCGCGGCCTTGGCGGCGACGGGCTCGGGGGCCGGCGGGGGGATCTCTTCGGAAGGCTTGCTGGGCTTGGCCTTGGGCGCCGCAGGTTGGGTGCCCGCAGCGGCTTCGTCGATGACGCACAGCCCCGCGCCGACGCGCACGACTTCGTCTTCCTTCGCCAACAGCTTGCTCACGACCCCGGCGACGGGCGAGGGAACCTCGCTATCGGCCTTGTCAGTGAGGACCTCGACGACCGCCTGGTCGCGCTCGACGCGGTCGCCCTCTTTGACGAGCCACTTGCCGATCGTTCCTTCGACGACGCTCTCGCCGAGCTGCGGCATCGTGACGGTCGTGCTCATTCTCATCCTCGCTTGCGGATTGGGTACAGGTGGTACGCGGTCGCGGCGGTATCTAACGCCCCGCCGCAACGATTGCAACGCCGCCCATGGCTCCGCAGACGACCTGCGACATCGAGGCGAGCACTTTAAATCGTTGTGGTGGTAAGAACGTGACGGAGTCGCCAACCGGGTGCGGTGCTGGCGAGCTCAGCCACGCGGCGAACGCGTGCGGCAGTGTAACCAATTTTCCCGATCGGATCGAAACGGTCCGGCCATTTCTTGAGTGTGGGGCGCATGGCCGATCTCGAAGAGCACGCATTCAGGCGCGACAAACGGTTCGTGGTGCGCCTGGTCTTGACGCTGATCGTCGCGCTGCTGGGCGGCCTCTTCATCTATGGCCGACTCACCAACCAAGGCACTGCCAGCTGCGCTGCGGGTGCCTTTTTATAGACGTTCCGGGTACGGGCTCGTGACCTTTTCCACGCGTGTGAGCAGACCACCGCGCGCCGCGTGAGCCACTCATGACCCGCCGTTCTTCGCTCGCGGGCCCAAGGGCGCGCTTCGACCTAGGCCGCGTATACTCCTCGCCATGGCCCGTCTCCGTGTTCTGACCCTGAACATCTGGCATCGCGAAGCGCCCTGGGAGCAACGTCGCGAGGTGATCCGCCGCGGCATCCAAGCGCTCGATCCAGACATCATCGGGCTGCAAGAAGTGCTCGAGCTGCGCATGGGCGAGCACAGACAAAACCAGGCCGACGAGCTGCTCAGAGACTTCCCCTACCGCTACGTGTTCGGGGCGGCCGAGGTGCTTGGCCCCGGCTTCGAGTTCGGCAACGTGATCGCTTCCAAGCACCCGCTCAGCGGTCACCAAGTGTTTGCGCTGCCTGGCGAAGAGACCGGTGAGTCGCGCACGGTCGTGCACGCGCGCGTCGCGTCCCCACACGGCGAGGTGCCGGTCTTCGTGACGCATCTCAACTGGAAACTCCACCACGGCTCGGTGCGTCTGCGTCAGCTGCAAAAACTCGTCGCGCTGGTCGATGAGCACGCTCCGAACGGCGAAACATTTCCCCCCATCGTGATGGGCGACTTCAACGCCGAGCCCGAGTCCGACGAGATTCGGTTTCTGCACGGTTTCGCCACCATCGAGGGCAAGAGTATGTTTTGGGCAGACGCCTGGGCCTACGGCGGTGATGGCGGGCCCGGCTTCACCTTCGATCGGCGCAATCCTTACGCTGCGCGCTCGCACGAGCCCCCGCGTCGCATCGACTACATCTTTGTGCGCGGGCCCGACACCCAGTGGCGCGGCGAGCCCCTGACCACGCGGGTGGTGTTCGACGCAGCCGACGACGGCATCTGGGCCTCCGATCACTTCGGCTTGTTCAGTGAGCTCAGCACGCACGCCGAGACACCCGCGTACGTGCCCGACCTGGCGGCGACCAAGGCGCGCTGACGGGCTCAGCCGGGAGGGAGCACGAGCCCGGTGACGACGTGGTGTTCCAGCATCCCGTAGCGCCCCTCGAAGCGGCTGCCCAACGCGAAGGTCTGACCCACATCGACCCGCAGCCGCACCTCGAACGCGCCGCCCGCGTCGAACGTGAGCTCGGCATCGTGAAAGCCCACCCAGGCTCGGCTCACACAGAACTGCGCCTTGTAAAAGGCCTCTTTGGCACTGAACAGCAAGGTCGCGCGAGCTGCCGCCACCGTTTCGTCCGGGGCGGTCGAGAGCCAGGCCTGCTCTCGCTCGGTGGCGATGTGTCTCCACAGGTCGCGCTTCACGCGCTCGCGCAGCTCGGCGTCGATGCCGATGCCCGCGTGGTCCTGGCGTCGCGCAGCGATGGCGATGCAGATGCCATCGGCGTGCGTGATGCTGCCCCACGCCTCGGCCGGCCAGGCGACCGACCGGTCGTCGCGCTGGGGGAGGGCGACCGGGGCGACGCCCAGCTCGGCCAATGCGCGCCGGGCGCACGTGCGGCCGAGGGCGAACTCGACTCTTCGTTTGTCGACTGCGCGGGCGATGGCTGGCTCTTCCTCCGGGAAGAGAGGCTCGGCGAGCGCCTGCTCGGACAGCTCGGCGCCGCGTACCGAGACCGGAAACAGTGCAGGAAACAGTTGCCGCAGCTCGACGCGCATCGGGCCCAGTATACCCAAACTCGGGGCCCATCGCCCCCGCAGGCGTCCGGCTCCACCAAGGGTGGCGTGGACCAGGTCAGCTGCCCTTGAGCACCACGTCGAACGTCTTGTGGTCGCAGACTTCCTCGTCGCCGAGCACAAAACTTTCGCAGGCTTCCAAGGTCAGGGTCACTGCTCCGGGCACAGCGGGCACTGCAGACCCGAAGAACTCGCAGCGGATGCTGCCATTGGTCTGGTAGGTGCAACGCTGCGTGCCTTTGCTGTGTCCGTGGCTCAACCCGTCGCCGCGCTCGAACACTTCCTGCGCCGCGCCGGTCGAGCTCGGAACGAACAGCGAGAAGGTCATGACGTTGCCCGCGTAGCGAGAGTGGACGATGTCCCAGGTCAGCTCGAAGCTGTCGCCAGGGGCGAGGGTCGTCGGCGAGACCGAGAACGCGCGAACCTCTGCGTGCGGAGTCTTGTCGTCGGGAAGTCCGAAGCAGCCAGTCAGCACGAGCAGCGAGCAGACAGCCACGTGTGGGCGTCTCACAGCTTGGTTACCTTGAAGCTGTACTTGCTGCCGCCCCAGAAGTGCAGAAGCACGCGCCCGCTGGTGGGTGCCACGAAGGTAGGATTCTCCATGCCGCCGCCGTAGAGCTTCCCTGCTCCGAGCGGATGCAGAATCTCGCTGCCCACCGGCATGATGATCTCACGGCTCAGATCGCCCTGCCGCGTCACGTTGAGCTCGTACGTCGCACCGGCCTCGACGAGGACTCCGAACAGGTCGGACAGATCGTCGGCAGAGGAGAACTCCGAAGTGTAGAGCTGGTTGAGCTCGATGGGCGCGTACGTGCTGGCCGAGTCGTTTGGCTCGAAGGTCACCGCATCGTGGAGCAACCCCGAGGCGGTGCTCGGCTGGATCACGAACTCGTAGCCGGCTCCGCTCAGCGTCAACAGCGCGGGTCCAGATGTGGTTGGGACGATCTCTTGATAGCTGGTTCCCCCGCCGTAAAACTTTTGGGTAGCAATCCAGGTGAGTGTCTCGCCTCCCACTTTGGTGATCAGCGTCGAAAGGAGGTCCCCGCGGCGCGTGATCTTGAGCGTGTAGGTGAGGCCCTTTTCGAGCTGGAACGTGTAGTTGTCGACGTCGTCCTCCGGCGGCGTGAACTCGGCCTGCACGGGGACACCCACGCAGACCGGAGCCGCTGTGCTCGCCGAGTTGTTGGGCTCGTAGGTCAGTGCGTCGTGGGTGAGCCCTCCGGCCGTACTGGGATAGACGGAGAACTTGTATTTGGAGCCTCCCGTGAACGACACCAGGACGCTGCCCCCGAGCGATGGCGTGAATTCTTCGTGGGAAGTCCCGCCGCCGAAGAATTGACCATTGCCGATGAGCGTTGCGGTCTGCTCTCCGACTGGCATCGTGACCGCGCGATAGAGGTTGCCCTGCCGTACCAGCTCGAGCGTGTACGTAACGCCCTTCTGCACATCGATCTTGTAGTAGTCCGCAACGTCCGTCGTCGAGCTGAACTCACTCTCGACCCACTTGGCGAGCGGCACGGCGCACGCTTGTTGCGGTCGTTCGTTCGGCTCGTACAGCGTATCCGGGCCGCAGGTAGTGGCCGAATCGATGGGCGCTGCAGGCAAGAAGCCGACGCTCGCGGCGTTGTCGAGGTAGTAGCCACTCAGATCGGCGCACGCGATGCTCGGCGCGACATCGCCTCCCTTGCGTGCACCCGGTCCACGGGCGAGCGTCGGGTCGCCTACAGGCCGCGTGCTCGCGCCAGGCGTCGCGCCAGCGTCGGGACTTGTGGTTCCCCCATCTGGGCCGCTCGCGGTAGCCGCGTCGCCGCTCGCAGCGGGCGAGCCGGACCCTGACGTCGGCCCGGTCGCGACCGCTGCGTCGTTTTGCAGCGAACCTACGCCCGAGTCGTTGGCGACGGGGAGCCCCACGCTGCCGTCTGCGCTCACGCTTGCGCCTGCTTCGTCTCGCGTCTTGTCCGGGGGTAGTCCATCCGAGCAGCCCAGGAGCACAACGCCTAGCCAGGCAGTCACGCCAACGATTCGATTGATCCTCATCTCCATCCCTTCAGCACGGACGCCTCACGCGGCCTTGCGTATACGTGGGCTGCAGGCCGCGTACCATGTCGATCGCGTGTGGACCGCACGCGACCTGTCCGTGTCTGCGCAGCTCGCGCTGCGCGGATAATCGGGCACTTTCGTTCCGCGATTCTGGCGACAAACACGCTGTCTCTGCCGGCGCAGAGCTGCGCGTCGTGCTGGCGAAGAGTCAGAAGGTCGTCCCCCCGACGCTGTGCGAACAGACTGGCCGACTGTCCGGACAGACCGGTCGAAGCGGAGCTTCGACATCGTCCCGCCGATCGAGTAAGCACGCCTCGACGGTCGGGAGCATTCTTGGCGCCGCATCTACCGACAGGCACGATTACTCAACCGTCAGCGCGTACGCGTAGCGCGGGTGGCTCGCTCGGTCGGCTCGTGATCCGCTGGGTCTATCCGGCGCACCACATGTCCATCGCGACCCACGGACACATCATTGGTCGCGACCCGAGCTGCCACACCGTTCTCGAGGGCGGCGAGGTCTCGCGCCGGCACGTCGAAATCGTGTGCTCGGGTGCATTGCCGGTGCTGCGGGACTTGGACAGCCGCAATGGGCTATTCGTCAACGGCCTGCGTGTGCCTGAGCAGCGCGTCGGTCCGCAGGACATCGTGCGTGTCGGCGAGTGGCTCGGCGTCGTCGTCGAAGGCGCCAACGAACAGCTCGACGACGACCAGCTGCATGAGCTGGTGCCCGGTTGGTTTGCCTCGGCGGGCATCCTGCGCGCCGTTGCGCCCCTGCGTCGCGCCGTGCAGGCCGCCTTACCCATCGTCGTGCAGGGCGAGACTGGCGCCGGCAAAGAGGGCATCGCGCGTGCGGCGCACGTTTTTTCAGGCCGGCCGGGGCCGTTCCTGGCCATCGACTGCGGCGCGCTTCCCGAGCACTTGGTCGAGGGTCAGCTCTTTGGATATCGCAAGGGCGCCTTCACCGGCGCGGACCGCCCCTACCCCGGGCTGTTTCGTGCGGCTGACGGGGGCACGCTGTTTCTCGATGAGGTCCTCAACCTGACTGCACCGCTGCAGGCCAAGCTGCTCCGTGTGCTCGAGCAACGCGAGGTGCTTCCCCTCGGCGAGTCGCGGCCCGTGCCGATCGACGTGCGCGTCGTCTGTGCGGCGCAGGAGTCGCTTGCGCAGGCCGCCGACGACGGCAGGCTGCGCAAAGATCTGCTCGCGCGCCTCGATGGCTTCACGTTTGTGCTCACTCCGCTGCGCGGCCGCAAAGAAGACATCGTGGCGCTGTTCCGACAGCTGCTCGCGGAGCACGGCAACCCGCTCGATGTGGAGCCGCGCTTCATCGAGAGCCTCCTGTTGTACGATTGGCCGCTCAACGTTCGTGAGCTGGTCTTGACAGCACGCCGCTTGCTCGCGCTCGCGGTCGAGCGTCCGTGGAGTCGCCAAAGCCTGCCCGCGCGCATCCAACGGTCTCCGACGAGCGAACGAGCCGTCGAGGTGCAGGTCACGCCTAGGACACGTGCGCCGACGGACGACGCGGATGCCTTCGAAGCATTGGTTGCCAGCTTGCGCGAGCACGAGGGGAACCTGACGCACGCGGTCGCCGCACTGGGAATGACGCGCTCTCGAGCCTACCGGCTGTTTGCCGCGCATCCAGAGCAGGCCGCGGCCGCACGCAAGAGCCTGTGAACATGACCGATCCCCGCCTCGGCAGCGTGCTCGACGGCAAGTACGAACTGGTGCGGCTCTTGGGACGCGGCGGTATGGGAGAGGTGTACGAGGCTCGCCATCGCGAGATTGGGCGGCGCGTGGCGCTCAAATTCTTGCTGCCAGACGCAGCGCGAGACGAGCGGCTGGTCGCGCGTTTTCGGGTCGAGGCACGTGCGGCCGGAAGTCTCGCGCACGAGAACATCAGCGCTGTGTACGACGTCGGATGTTCTGCTGGGGTCCACTACTTGGTCATGGACTACCTCGACGGATCGGACTGTGCCCGCGAGCTCGCGAGTGCGCGTGTCTTCTCCGTCGCGCGTGCAGCCGAAGTCGGATTGCAGGTGTGTCGCGGCCTCGCCAGCGCGCATGCGCACGGCATCGTCCATCGCGATCTCAAGCCGGCCAACCTGTTTTTTTGCCAGCGCGGAGATGGTTCGGAGCTGGTGAAGATCTTGGACTTTGGCATCGCCAAGCTGCGCGTCGACGGCGCAAGCCTCCTCGCGACCGACACCGTTGCGACGATGGGCACACCTTACTATATGTCTCCCGAGCAAGCGCGCGGTGACGAGGGCATCGACGCGCGCACCGACCTCTACGCGCTCGGGGTCATCCTCTACGAGCTGCTCTCTGGTCGACGACCCATCCGTGGTGACACGCCGCTGCAAGTTCTGCATCGAATCCTCACCGAGACACCCAAGCCGCTGCAGCGGCTCTGTCCCGATCTGCCGCGCAAGCTGTGCGCAATCGTGCATCGTGCGCTCGCCAAGGGCCGCGACGAGCGGTTTGGCAGTGCTGAAGAGTTCGCGCTGGCACTGGCGCCGTTCGTACTCGGTCACGGTGGTTTTAGGTCCAGCAAGCAGACCGAACGCGAGATCCCCATCGTGAACGGATCGCGGGTCGACCTCGCCTCGTCTCGCGGCGTGACCGATGCGCCGGCTTCGACTGCGTCGCTGGCGACCGGTCCTGCCGCGCGCCCGGCGTTCGAGGGTACGCGCACGCGGATCTTACGGAGCGCGCTACCGGTGGCGCTGTCGGTCGTGTCGTTGTCCGTCGCGGTCTGGTATCTGTCGGTCCGTCCGGTGGCCCCCGCGGCCGAAGGCGTGCTGGGTCCGCCAACCCTACCGACGACCCAACGAACGAGCATGCTACCCGGCGTTCCGTCGCCAACGTCGTCAGCCGAGCCTGGCGCGCACGCCTCCTCGGAACGGGCCCCACCTGAGCAGGTCGATGCCGTCTCGATCACGCGGCCCTCCGCGCTGCTACCCACCGAGACGGACGATCCATCGGGCTTGCCCGCTGCAAGCTCTCCAACAAACGATGCGGGTGCAGCGCGTCCTGTTGCGCAGGCGAGGCTACGCCCCAAGCCCAGCGTGGTGGCGTCGAGCTCTTCGGTGCCGCCAGTGGCGAAGGTCAGCGCCAGCCCTGACGTCGAGCTGCTCGCGCGACCTCCTGCTGTCGTCGACCCGGGTCCAATTTCCCCGCCGTCGAGCGCCGTCGAGCACCCCCTTGTCTCGCCAGCGCCGTCGCGCAAGCTCGTCATCGACTCCCACAGTCCGTATCGCTGAGGTCCCCGCCGTGTGTGAACGATGGTCGCGCGTTCTCTCGTCTGTCCGCTCCCGCGCCCGCAGGTGCGCTTCGACGGCGATTTTTTTTTGGTGCGTGTCTTGGACCCTCGTCTCGGTTGCGCACGCCGACGTCGTCTCCGCTCAGCAGCACTTCGAGGCGGGCGTACGCGCCTTCGAAGAACAACGCCTCGCCGAGGCGGCGGCGCAGTTCCAGCTCGCGTACGCGAGCGAGCCCGCATGGCAGCTGCTCTACAACCTGGGTTCCGTCTACGCGGCGCTTGGCGACTCTGTCGCTGCGGTGGACAGCTTCGAGAGCTACTTGTCGTCGGCCGATGCGAGCGTCACGCGAGAGCGCCGCGAGCAAGTGACGTTCGAGCTGGCGCGTCAGCGCAGCCGCATCGGCACCCTGGTGCTGCGCGCCGAGCCGAACGGTGCCGAGGTTCGAGTCGACGCCAAGCCTGCCGGAAGCACGCCGCTCAGTCAGCCGCTGCGCCTCGGCGTGGGTACCCACACCGTCGACCTCAGCCGCCTCGGCTTTCGTTCCGCCCGGCGCGACGTCGAGATCGCCGCGGGCCGACAGAGCGAGCTGGTGGTCGTGCTCGAACGCGAACCCGAGCGTGCGCGAGCGACTGCGACCGCGCCGGTCAAGCCCGCCGTGCGGGACCGCGCCGATGCGGGTACCGCGCAGCGTATCGTGGGCTGGACGCTTGGCGCCTCAGCCTTGGGCGGGCTGGCGGCAGGCACCGTGATCATGGTCAAGGCTCACTACAAACACCTCGACGCGCTCGACTTGGTCGCACAGGACCAACGGCCGCGCGCCGAAGAACTCGAGTCGCGGGCCGAGCGTCAGCAGACTCTTGGGATCGCAGTGCTCGGGGTCAGTGGAGCCGTGTTCGTCGCGGGCGCGATCGTCCTCTGGTCCGCGCCCTCCGCCGTGAACACCAGTGCGCGCTTGCAGCTCGCTCCCGTTTTCTCTGCATCGTCCTGGGGCCTGAGCGCGCGCGGCCGGTTCTAGGGCAGCACTAGATTGGGTCCGACGTTCGGACGCTGTCCGCTCTCTGCGGGGGGGCGTCCGAACGCTGCTCTACGCGCGATTCTCAGGCGAAAATCGAGCACTTTTCAGTGGGACCACGCTGGCATCGCCGTTGCGAAGGGCGGGTTCATGATGAACCTCCGTGACAAATGCTCGCTGCCGATCTTCGCCACGCTCATTGCTCTCATCGCTGCCAACACGCTGCTCTTGCCCGTCCACGCAGCGGCGGAGGGCCCTCCTCCCGTGGAGCAGAGCAGCGCGCTCGCAGTGCCGAGCGCTTCCGTGACGAGTCCCGGCACGCCGAGCGAGACGCCCGCACCGCCACCGTTCCTCGCGCCACGCGCGCCCGAAGCTCAGACTCGCTTGCAGCTGCTCTTGCGTGAGCGCGACGAGGTGCTGTCACGTCGCGTCAGCCTCGCTACTCCCATCACGCTGATGACGGTGGGCGCGGTGCTCTCGATCGTCGGATTCAGCGTGCTCACGCCGTCCAGCGAGGTGTGCGATGAGCCCTACGGAAGTTGCACACGCAACGGTGGCCTGCTGCTGGCGAGCTACGCGCTGGGCCTCAGTGGTTCGGTGCTTGCCATCGTGGGAACCGCCATCTTGCCGTCGAGAATCGTGCGCCGGGCACGCCGCCGTCGCGACCTGCAGCGCATCGATGGGGAGCTCTCCGCGCTGGGGATGCGGGTGAGCCTAGCTCCCACGTGGGCACTGTCCGGGGGTAAGGGCGTCCCGGGATGGAGCGCAGCCATCAGGTTCTGAGGCGCCGTGAATCCGGTTGACGTGCTCGCCGCGATGGATAACCGTCCGCCCCCAACCTCGAAAGGAGGCCTGCTGTGGCCAACGTGCGTCCGCTAAGTGATCGTATTCTCGTGAAGCGCGTCGAGTCGGAGAGCAAGACCAAGGGCGGTCTCTACATCCCCGACAGCGCCAAAGAAAAGCCGACCGAGGCGACCGTCATCGCGGTCGGCCCGGGCAAGGTGCGCGAAGACGGCGCGCGCCGCGAGCTCTCCGTCAAGAAGGGCGACCGCGTCCTGTTCGGCAAGTACGACGGCACCGAGGTCAAGATCGACGGTGAGGACCACCTGATCATCCGCGAGTCCGACGTCCTCGGCGTCTTGAGCTAAAAACAGGGCGCCTGGAGCGCCCTGACTACCGGCGCTTGTAGAGCACCACGCCGTCCTCACCGACGGCGCGGATGGTGTTGTCGGGCCCCGGTGCGACCGCGAACAGTGTGACTGCTGCCGGGGCGCGCTCGGGCGACCAGGTTTTGCCGTCGTAATGCAAGATGGTCCCCGCGCTGCCCACCGCGTAGACGTCGGTGCTCGAGCGACCCCACACGCCGTGCAGCGAGTAGCCCGCGCCTTTCTGCGCCACCGACCAGGCGCTGCCGCTCCAGTGCAGGATGGTGCCGAGCGTACCGACGGCCCACACGTCGCCCTTGCCGGTGCCCCACAGGCCGCGTAGGCCCGAGTCCGCTGCGCCTGCAGGGACGATCGTCCAGCGCGCACCATCCCAGTGCAGCACCGTACCGGCGTCGCCGACGATCCAGGTGTCGTCGGCCGCGGTGCCCCATACGTCGTAGAGGTCCTTGTCGACCGAGGCGACTGCAATCGGCTGCCAGCTGGTGCCGTTGACCAGACCCAACAACAGACCTTTGGCGCCGACGACCCACGCCGAGGTCGCCGACGATGCCCACACGCCGCGCAGCACGCTGCTGCTGCCGCTCTCCACGCTCTTGAAGCGCGTGCCGTCCCAGCGCACGATCGAGCCCGCGGTGCCGACGGCCCAGGCCACGTCTTTGTTGAGCGCGAAGCCATCGTAGAGCGAGCGGGTGGTGTCGACCTCGACCTTGCCGTAGCCGGTGCCGTCGAGTCGCAACGTCTCGTCGCCGACCACGAACATCACGCCCGCGTCCGGCGGCGCAAAGGCGTCGAGGTAGTTGGCGCTGCTGCCCGCGCTGTAGATGGTGCGCTGCTCGCCGCTGAAGCGGACCACCGCGCCGTGCTCGCCCACGGAGACAAGGTCTGCATTGCTGGTCTCGACGAGCGCGTTGAGGTCGCCTTCGATGCCGCTGTTGCGCGCCTTCCAGGTGGTGCCGTCGTAGCTGTAGACCGACCCGTCGACGCCGCTGACCACGATCTGCATGGGTGCCACCGCGCGCACGGCCCGCAGGTCGACCTTGGGTAGGGTCAGCTCGACTGCCTTCCAGGCCATGCCGTCGTAGTGCAGCACCGCGCCCTTGCTGCCGACGGCCCACACGTCGTCTTTGGAGAGCCCGTGGAGCGCTGTGATCGCCGGGGCGCCAGGGAGCGCGCTCTTGGTCCAGGCGGTGCCGTCCCAGGTCACCAGCGTGCCTGCGATGCCGGCGGCCAAGACGTGATCAGTCGCGGTGCCCCAGATTGCGCTGAGCGGCACGGCGGCGGGCGCGGTCTGCTTGACCCAACCCATGTTGCCGTAGCGGTAGAGTGCGCCCGCGCTGCCCACGGCCCACACGTCGTTGGAGCCGGCGCCCCACACACCGAAGAAGTCTGCGCTCGCGGCCACGCCGCCGTCGTTGGTCTCGACGGCGACCTTGGTCCACGCGCTGCCGTCGTAGTGCAGCAGGGTGAGTGCGTCGCCGACGACCCATGCATCGGTGGGCGAGATGGCCGTCGCGGCGCGCAGCGTGGCGCTCACGCCGGTGGCGACGCCGCGCAGGTTGATGCCGTCGAAATTGAGTAAGGTGCCGCTCTCGCCGACCAGCCACAGATCGCGCGTGCCGGTGCGTGTGCCTGCGAGCAGCGCGTGGACGGTGGGACGAGGCCGATCAAAACACCACGAGTCCTCCGAGCAGACCACGTACGGCGTCGGCGCCACCACGACGCCGCTGTCGACGCCCGCATCGTTGGGTTTGCTGCCGTCGACCGGCGCGCCACTGTCCATCACCTGTGCATCGAGCACGTCGCCGCCCGCGTCGATGCCGTCGGCCTTGTCGCCATTGTCGTCGTCGCCACAACCCGTGCCTACGAACGCGCCGCACAGCGCCAGCGCGCGCAGCGTGAGGCCTACCCCAACTTGATGTTTCATCGTCGCTCCCAAGCGAGCTCACGCCCGCTCTCGCGTTCCCCCCGGAACAGACTCAGATGCTCAGATTCCGATCACCGGGCACACCTCGCAGGTGATCTGACCGCCGCACATATCAAAGAACGTGGTCTGCGGGCCGGCGACGCACGTACGTCCGTCGAGGCCAAAGTCGAGGCACGTCTTGGGCAGGCAGCAGCTGTTGCCGACACACTTGTAGCTGCCTGCGCAGCCGCAGGTGATGGACTGTCCGCAGCCGTCCGAGAACGAGCCGCACTGGCCCACGTGCGCCGAGCAGGTCTGCGGCGTGCAGCACTCGGTGCCGTTGTTGGTGCAGCGCTGGCCGGTGGCACAAGCGCCGCAGGTCTCGCTCATGCAGCCGTTGTTGAGCGCGCCGCAGATGCGGTTTTGTGCGCTGCAGCTGGTGGTGGGCGCGCACACGCCGCACAGGTTGGCCACGCCGCCGCCACCACACGTCTTGCCGCCGGTGCAGGCCGCGCCGCACGAGACTTGTTTGCAGCCGTCGAACACGGTGCCGCAGTCCTTGTTGGCGCACGCGTTGGCGTTGGGCACGCACAAGCCACACACGTTGGCCACGCCGGCACCACCGCAGGTCTTGCCGTCGATGCAGGCCGAGCCGCAGCTGACCGTACCGCCGCAGCCGTCTGCCACCGTGCCGCAGTTCTTGCCCGCGCACGCGTTGGGGTTGGGCGTGCAGACGCCGCACACGTTGGCCACACCGTTGGCGCCACAGGTCTTGCCCGCCGCGCACGCGCCGCCACAAGTCACACTCTTGCAGCCGTCGTGGACCACGCCGCAGTCCTTGCCGGCGCACACGTTGGGTCTGGGAGTGCAGACTCCGCACACGTTGGCGACGCCGCCGTAGCCGCAGAACTTGTTGCTGATGGCGTCGCACGTTCCGCAGTTCTGCGTGAGTCCGCAGCCGATGGAGACATCGCCGCAGTTCTTGCCGAGCGCCGCGCAGCTCGAGGGCGCGCAGCAGCTGCCCTGGTAGCACTGCCCGCCGCTGGTGCAGTCGCCACACTTGAGCTTGCCGCCGCAGCCGTCGTCGATCTCGCCGCAGCTCACGCTCTTCTCGGCGCAGCTGGTGGGTACACAGCTGGTGCACACGTTTTCGACGCACTGCTCGCCCGCCGGGCACGTGCCGCAGTCGACGTCTTTGCCGGTGCACTCGTGCTTGATCTTGCCGCAGTCCTTACCCTGCGACACGCACTCGGCCGGAGGCGGCGCTTCGAGGCAGGTGCCCGACACACAGCTCTCGCCGCTCGGGCAGGTGCCGCAGACCTCGGTCATGCCGCAGCCGTCGCTGATGGTGCCGCACGTCTTGCCCTGCGCCAGACACGAGGTCTTTTGGCAGGCCTTACACAGGTGTTCGACCGCGTCGCACACGCCGCCTTCGGCGCAGTTGCCGCAGCTGAGCATGCCGCCGCAGCCGTCGGACACGTCGCCGCACAGCTTGTCTGCCGCGCACTCGCGGGGCTTACACGTCTCGCACGCGCCGCCGCGGCAGAGCTCGCCGGCCTTGCAGCTTCCGCAGGCGAACGCATCGCCGCACGCATCGAGCTTGGCACCACACGTTGCCTCGCGACACAGCTCCGAGGCCGCTACGCAGCGGTGCGTGTCGCCGGCGCAGATGGTGTCTGACGGACAGGTGCCGCACGAGAGTACGCCGCCACAGCCGTCGTCGAGGCGGCCACACACGGCGCCCACGGCGTCGCAGCGTGTTGGCGTACACGCGATGGGGTCGTTGCCGTTGCCCGCGTCGCGAGTGCCGGTGCTGCCGTCGGCGCGCACGCTGCCGTCGGCGCGCACGCTGCCGTCGCCGTTGCCTCCACCGCTCGCGCCATCGCCGCTCGCGTCGCCTGTCGCGCCGCCGTCGCCGCCGCCATCGAGTCCGCCCCCGTTGAGTCCGTCGCCGCCGCTGTCGTGGCGCTTGGCGCCGCAGCCGGTCCAGAAACTACAGACCAGCAGGCTGGTGATCACAACCAAACGCGACGCGCGAAGCGTATCCATGTCACTCCTCGAAAGGGTACAGCCAAACTACACGTGTCGAAGCGCGCCCTCGGGCGCGTGAGCGAAGTCAAGAGCGCCCTCGGGCGCGTGAGCGAAGTCAAGAGCGCCCTCGGGCGCGTGAGCGAAGATAAACTTGCCGGGGCGGGACGAAGCGCGCCCCCGGGCGGCGCGAGCTACGAACGAACCGAGCATAAGTCAGACCGTTTGCGCCGCGATAGGGTGGATTCAGATCAGGATGGGCACCGTGATGCGCTGCAGATCGGCGCCGCCCGGGTACATGTAGCTCGTGTACAGACCGTAGCCGTACACAGTCAGACCGACTTCTTGATCCGCGGTTACAGAGTGCACCTGTGTGTTCGCGTCGAGGGTCACGGTTGCCACGCCGTACTCGCTCGCGCCGACGGTCACGAAGTCTCCAGCGGCGATCGTCTTGCCATCGACCTTTACGCTCGCGCCACGCTTGGCGATCACGGAGGCGAGGTTGACGGCGTACGTCACGGGCGCCGTAAACAGATAGGAGTCGCGGTACTGCGCGATCGGCACGGCCGTCGACAGCGAGGGGTCGCCGACGCCGCTCTTCACGGGCAGGGCCTCTTGGCCAAGCATGTACTCGGCCACCAACACGGCCTTGTCTGCCGTGACCCTCAGGTTGGGCGGCGCACTTCCGTCGACGAGCAGCTCCGCGAATGCGCCGGCCGCTAGCGTCAGGTCTTCGCGAAGCTTGGGGTCGAAGCTCACATGCGTGTCGTTTGCAATCGCGCCCACGCGCACCAAGTAAGGTGTAGGCGTAAGGTCCGCGTAGAGCGGACGTGCGACCACGTAGTCCTTGCCCAGCGTGTCCTCGGGGAACACCACTTCTTCGAGGTGGTCGCAGAACCCCGTCGTGGTCGTGGGGACGTTGGCGCAGCTGTGGCCAGAGATGACTTGCACGGGCTTGCTGGACCGAATGCGTGTGCCGCTCATGTCGCCGCTCATGGCGCTGACCAGCTCGAGCACGCCGCCACGATCGAGCGTGACCGTGCCCTTGCCGGTGGCATCGATGCCGGCGCCGGCCGCGAATGCACCGGTGCCCACGACCTGCACCTGCGTGCCGTCTTGGGTGGCAGTGATCGCGATGAAGCCCGAGCCCTGCGCCTGCGAGGGCCACGACAGCACGGTGTAGTTGCCGGTCAGCGCGGTCGACGGCAGCAACAACGACGCATCGTTGGAGTACGAGTAACACTGTTCGACCACCGACTCGGCGCACTGTCCCTTGATGGTCGGGCAGGTCGCGGGCGCGGGGTCCAGCTGGTACTCCAGCGGGCTGAACTGGTACACGGTCACCGGACGGTCGGTGCGCACGCGATATGCGCCTGCGGCGACCGTGCGTGTAAGACCTGCCGCCGGAGGCGTGGTGCAGGTGATATCGCCGCCCTTGAGCTCGGGCACCCAAGGCAGGTTGAACGTCTGCAGCTGATTGGCTGCTAGATCGGCTTGCTGCACCACGGTGCTGCCGCGTGTGATGGTCACGTGGGTCGACACGCTGGAGGTGTTGGACACCGCGACCGCGAAGCTGAACGAGCTCCACACCGAGTTGAGCGTGACAGTCGGGTAGTAGTCACACCCGATGTAGCTGTCCACGACCTCACTCAGATCGCACGCACCGCGACAGCCCGTCGTCGTGCACGTCATGCCCTGCACGGTGTCGCACTCGTACTGGGCCAGCGTGCCGTCGTCGCGACAAAAGGTGGCCTGTCCGTTGGCGCACGTCTTTGCGCCGGGAATGCACTGTCCTGCCCGGACCCCCGTGTCTGCAGTCGAGCCGCCATCGCTGGCAGACAGTCCGCCTCCATCGCCGAGTTTGTCGTGCCGTGTCCCTCCGCTGCAGCCCACGGCAGCGAACAGACACAGTAAGACACCACGCGAGAGCCCCGAGCACGCGTTCGTTCCCATCGACCGGGAGCGTAACATCATGCTTTCCACAACGGACACTCCCCGCGGTCCGCTTTGCGCTTCCAAGAGCGCGTGTGCGCCTCTGCGCGGGGTGCTCGACACGCACTCTGGCACCTCGTGGTCGATGCGCGTACATGCCCGCCAGGTGTCCGTTCGCGATCAGTAAGATCACGGCACGGTGGCCACCGCGTCGCCCCGTGAACGACGCTCGATGCCGCCCGTGCGCAGCGCTCGTGGGGTGGCTTTCTGCGCTGGCCGGCCAGCCCCGAAGAGGCCAGCGTTGCCTTTTGGATCCGCGGGTGCTACTGGCCCTAATCACGCACGCGAGAGAGGCCAAGATGAGGATTTCCCGCGCGATCGGACGCGTCAAGCGACAGGCCACGCAGGGGATGGCGGGCCTGGGTGAGGGGCTACAGAGCTCGGTGGTGCCACGCCCCTTGCGTGGTGCAGCGCGCCGTCTCGCAGAGTTGTTGGGCGCCAACAAGGCCATCGGCAGAGCCCGCAAAGAGCCGGCTCGCACACACGTCGCCACCGCTGCCGCAAGCGCGGCGGTGTACCAACCTCAGGTCGTCACCAACACGCCTGACCACGTCACGTTCACGGGTACAGACTCGGG
>JBEGTL010000057.1:0-23594 GCA_041179425.1 Pseudomonadota bacterium
AGCCGCACGGCGTCGAGATCCTCGACTGGGACGGGCTGGACGCCGAGCTACGCGAGCGTGCCAACCGCTACTTCCGCACCACCGTCTTCCCGGTGCTCACGCCGCTCGCGGTCGATCCCGGGCACCCCTTCCCATTCCTCTCCAACCTGTCTCTCTCGCTGGCCGTCGAGATCCGCGACCCTGACAGTCAGGAGCGCAAGTTTGCGCGCGTGAAGGTGCCTGAGGGTCTGCCGCGCTTCGTTGCTCTCGACAACCTCGACAAGCGCAGCTCGCTGAGCACCGCGCGCTTCTTGCCGCTCGAGCAGCTGATCGAAGCCAACCTCTCGCAGCTGTTTCCCGAGCTCGAGATCTTGGGCGCCTACCCGTTCCGCGTCACCCGCGACATGGACTTCGAGATCTTGGCCGAAGAAGCAGTCGACCTGATGTCGATCATCGACCGCGAGCTGCGCAAGCGCCGTTTTGGCGCGTGCGTACGCCTCGAGGTCGACCGCGACATCCCGCCGCACATCCGCCGTCTGCTGCGCGAGAAGCTGGAGATCGACGAGGATGACCTGTACGAGACCTCCGGTCTGCTCGGCTTGTCGTCGCTGCTGTCGATAGCGTTCCTCGAGCGCGCCGACCTGCGCGATCCGCCGCTCGTGCCGCGCATCCCGGCGGCGCTCAGCGAGCCTGATGCCAGCAACATCTTCAACGTGATTCGCAGCGAAGAGGTGTTGCTGCACCACCCGTACGACTCGTTCATGCCGGTGCTCGACTTCCTCAACCAAGCCGCGAACGACCCGCACGTTCTGGCCATCAAGATGACCTTGTACCGCGGCGGCTCCAACGCCGACGCGGCGCGCGCGCTGATCCGTGCGGCGGAGAACGGCAAACAGGTCGCTGTCTCGATCGAGCTCAAGGCGCGCTTCGACGAGGAGAACAACATCACCTGGGCGCGCTCGATGGAGCGCGCTGGCGTGCACGTGTTTTACGGCGGTGCCGGCACCAAGACGCACTGCAAGATCGCCCTCGTGGTGCGCCGCGAGGCCGACGCCATCCGCCGCTACGTGCACCTCTCTACCGGCAACTACAACGCGTCGACGGCGCGGCTGTACACCGATCTCGGTTTTTTCACGACCGACCCGGAGCTGGGCGAAGATGCCTCCGAGCTGTTCAACTCGTTGTCAGGCTTCTCCAAGCAGACTCGTTACCGCAAGCTCGCCGTGGCCCCCACCGGTCTGGTCGACGCCATCGTGGGCCACATCGAGCACGAATCCGCCATCGCGCGTTCTGGCAAGCCCGCACGCATCTACGCCAAGATGAACTCGCTCGTCGATGGGCGCGTCTGCAACGCGCTCTACCGCGCATCCATGGCGGGCGTCCGCATCGACCTGGTGGTGCGCGGTATCTGCTGCCTGCGCCCCGGCCTGCCGGGCATCTCGCACAACATCCGCGTGCGCTCCATCGTGGGCCGTTTCTTGGAGCATCCGCGCGCGTTCGTGTTTGGCGTCGAGGGACGGGAAAAGTTCTTTGCCTCGTCTGCAGACTGGATGCCCCGCAACTTCAGCGAGCGGGTCGAGGTGCTGTTTCCGATCGAGTCCGAGCGCCTGCGCGAGCAGATCAGGCGTGAGATCGTCGAGCCTTCTCTGCATCCCGACGCGCGAGTCCACGAGCTGCAGAGCGATGGGAGCTACCTTGCGACACCTAGCAACGGCAAGAGCTTCGATGTGCAGACGTTTGTCCTCGATCAGGTCGCGAGTGACCCTACTCGCCGACCGTTGATCCACGTCCGGCCGTCGTTGGTGCCGAGCGCCGCGCGCTCTCCCAACTGACGTCCACCTTTGCCGTCACCGCACCGCACCGCAGATGTACGACCGAGTCTGCAATCAGCCGCTGTAGGGCTCATACCTAGAGACGCGCTCGTCCGCCTCGATGACCTTCCCGATCGGCGGAAACGCGCGCTGCGGGCAGCTCGTCCGCTCGCAGACTTTGCAGCCCATCCCGATCGGCGTCGCAGCGCTGGAATCCTTGAGATCGAGTCCGCGTGCGTAGATCAAGCGACTCGCATGACGCAAGTCGCAGCCGAGCGCGATCGCGTAGGTCTTGCGCGGCGTGCCGAACCCGCCCTGCGCGCGCGAGCCCGCGCGTGCGATCCAAAGATAGGTGCGGCCGTCGGGCATCTGCGCGACTTGACGCAGCACCTTGCCAGGCTGCGCAAACGCCTCGTACACGTTCCAGAGCGGACACGTGCCGCCGACGCGTGAGAAGTGAAAGTCCGTTGCAGACTGACGTTTGGAGATGTTAGCCAGCTCGTCGAGCTCGTGCACGTAGTTGTGCCGCGCGTAGAAAAAGTCGCGCACCTCTTCATACGGCAGCAGCGGCAGGCCCGCGGTCAGCCCCGCCCCGCGCTCCCCGAGTCGGCTCGCCAACGCGTCCGCGCGCTCGGTGGCCAGACGTGCGCGCCGATGGAGCGCGATCAGCGCGCGCGCGACCTGTGGCACGCTGCTGACCAGCTCCCGCATCTCCCCCGCACCGAGCTGCTCTTCGGGCGCACACGACGAGAGCGCCTCGCGCATGTCGATGACCAGCCGACCTTCTTCCTCTTCTGAGAAGAACTCGACGTCCACGCCGAACAGGACGCTGATGCGCACCACCAAAGGCATCGTCAGCGGACGCTGGTTGCTCTCGAGCTGGCTGTAGTAGCTGGCCGAGACCTCGAGGGAACGGGCCACGACACTCTGCTTCATACCGCGGTCTTCGCGCAGCCGCCGCAGGCGTGGACCCAGAAAAGCTTTGGTCACGCACCTCTCTTACCGCGTGCAGCGCCGCCTGTCGCGTCTTTGCAAAGTTTGCAAAGAACGCCGCACAACTCCACAAAGGGTCGCACTTTGGTGCGTTGTCACGGCTTCACAGCTCGGTAGGCTGAGAGCAACTGCGCAAGCCATCGCGCGCTCCTCCGTCGTCACGAACCTCGAGAGCCTCATGCCGCCCGACGCACCCTCACAAGACCACTTGATCTTCGACAAAGAGGGGCGCCCGACGCGCGACCCCACCTGGATCTTCCGCACCTACGCGGGCCACTCCAGCCCCAAGACCTCCAACGAGCTGTACCGCAGCAACCTGAGTAAGGGGCAGACCGGCCTCTCCATCGCCTTCGACCTGGCGACCCAGTGTGGCCACGACTCGGACGACCGCATCGCGCGGCCCGAGGTGGGCAAGGTCGGCGTGCCGATCAACTCGCTCGACGACTTTCACGTGCTCTTCGATCAGATCCCGATCGAAAAGATGAACACGTCGATGACCATCAATGGGACGGCGATGTGGCTTTTGGCTCTCTACGTGGCGCTCGCGCGCGAGCGCGGCGTCGACACCCAAAAGCTCGCTGGCACCACCCAAAACGACTTGATCAAGGAATACCTCGCGCGCGGCACGTACATCTTTCCGCCACAGGAGAGCCTGCGCATCATCGCCGAGATGTACGAGTTTTGTCTGCACGAGATGCCAGAGTGGAACGCCTCCAACATCTGCTCGTACCACCTGCAAGAGGCGGCCGCGACGCCCGTGCAAGAGCTCTCGTTCGCGCTCGCAAACGCGATCGGCCTGCTCGATCTGCTCAAGGAGCGCGGGCGGTTCAGCGACGACGACTTCGAGCGCGTGGTCGGGCGCATCAGCTTCTTCGTCAACGCAGGCGTCCGCTTCGTCGAGGAGATGTGCAAGATGCGCGCGTTCTCCGAGCTGTGGGACGAGATCACGCGCACGCGGCACGGCGTGAAGAACCCCAAGTACCGACGGTTCCGCTACGGTGTGCAGGTCAACTCGCTCGGCCTCACCGAGCGCCAGCCCGAGAACAACGCCTGGCGCATCCTGATCGAGGCGCTCGGCGTGACGCTCAGTCGCGATGCCCGCTGTCGTGCGCTGCAGCTACCCGCCTGGAACGAGTAAGCAGACATCCGCCACCTGACCGACCGCGTGTACCTGGTGATGCAGCCGCTCGGCGGCGACGAGGTCCAGTTCCTCAAGGCTGGCATCATGGAGGTGCCCCACGCCTTCGTGCTCAACAAGTGCGACGAGCCCGCCTCGGAGCGCAGCTATCACACGCTGCGCGGCACCATCGGCCTGGCCCGTCCGCTCGACGGCGACAGTGTCCCGATCTACCGGACCAGCGCCAAGACCGGCATCGGCATCGACGAGCTGACGTTGGGCTTGCTCCACGACCTCGCCCACCACGACGCCAAGCGCGTTGGCGACAAAGAGCCCTACTTCTTCGAGCGCTGGGTGCGCGACGAGTGGGGTCGCTTTGGCGTGCACGTGCTCGATCGCAGCTTCGGTGGTGCGGCGGCCTATCTGTTGGCCGCGCAGGGCTTCGAACGCGCGCAGGCCGAGTTCTCGTCGCGCCTGCGAGAGCAGCTCGCGCTGGGTCGCTGATTGGCGCGCCGGGACCGCGCGCCACGCAGCTTGACTTACAATGTGCTCCGGGATATCGACGCCACGACAGACAACGAGTCAATACGTCGCTTGGGCGCCGAGAGGCATAACGAGGAAGCCGGTTAAAATCCGGCGCGGTTCCGCCACTGTGAGTGTGGAAAGCGCGACCCACACAACCACTCGATACTTCGCTCGCGCGCCTTTAGGGCGCGCGTCGACGCGTCGGGGAAGGTTGGGTCGAGCGTCGATCGGGAAGTTCCGGTCGTGCCACATGAGCCAGGAGACTTACCCAAGACGACCGGCATATCCTCCGCGGGGAACGGGGTGGCCGTCGATACCTATGGTCAGGGCGGCGCGCCCGCTCCCCACGGAAACAAGTGGGGATCGCGTGGCATCTTCGAAAAAACAGGCTGGAACGACCGCGGCGCAGATGTTCCTCGCAGCGCTACTGCTGGGCGCAGAGGCTTTGCTGCCAGGCTGCACGGCGAGTGACGACGACAAAGATCCGGGAGGCCTCGGCATCCCCGGCGTGCACATGGCGGAGCTGAGCGGCGACTACTCCAAGGTCTACCTGACCAACTCGGAAAAGAACGAGTTGGTCGTCCTCGACGCCAAGAGCCTCGGTATGGACAACTCGGCGGAGGGTCTGCTCAACCGCGCATACATCGTCTGCCGCGACTCGGGAGAGATCGGCATCATCGATCTGCGCACCTTCGAGCTGACGCGAAAGAAGACCTATGACGTGCTGAAGCGCGTCGCGTTGGGCAAGCACCCCACCCATATGTCGGTGGAGGCAGACCGCGGTCTGCTCGCGATCATGAACGAAGACGAAGGCACGGGTGCCGTCTCGTTCATCAACACGACGACCGACACCGAGATCAAGCGCCTGAGCGGCTTTTACACGCCGCACTTCCTGCGCTTTTCGCCCGACAAGAAGTTCGGCTACGTCGCCAACATCGGCGCGTACCACGTGACGCGCGTCGATCTCGACACGCTCGAGATCGATGGCCACGTCGCGCTCGATGGCTTTCAGGGCCCGCCCAACCACACGCTCGCGCCCGACGAAGGCGGCTTTGGAGACGCTCAGATCGATCGTGAAGGCGTGCTCTACGCGGCCCACCACGAGACCGGCCGCGTCATCGTGTACGACACCTTGGCCAAGGCCAAGCGCTCGGAGCTCAAGGTCGGCGTCAAGCCGTGGATCGCGTTCGCGGAACACCCGTTCCACAACGTCCCGCTGCGCCACCTGGTCACCAACTTCGGCGACAAGTCCGTGTCCGTGATCAACGGCATCAAGGAGCCTACGGTGATAGGTTCGCTGCCCGGCGACGAACAGTCGTACGGCGTGAACTACTCCTCGCTGACGCCCAACAAGGCGTTCGTGATGAACCGACTGCGCAAAGACATCGCCGTCGTCGACACCGAGACGCTCGAGGTGAAGGAGCGCATCCCGGTCGGTGGCAACACGGAGACGGCCGCTACCACGCGCGATGGCAAGTACGTCATCGCTGCCGTGAGCGGAGCCAACCGGGTGGTGGTCATCGACACCGAGACCAACGCCATCGTCAAGAGCTACGACAACTTTGGCAACTACCCCTGGAGCGTCACCATCCCTCTGGGCCAGAACTACTGCCACTGAGTCGAGTCTTTCCCTTCGCCCGCGCGCGCCACGCGCCGCGTGCTCCGACTTTTCGCTGACGCGCGGAACACCACACGTCAGCGACTTCGCGCCCAGGCTGTCGATGACGATCTCGAGAACACACAGGCGGCCGGGAGCGGCGATCGTTGCTCTGTCGGCACTGCTCTACACCGCGTGCACCGACGACGCGGAGCTGCCCAACGCCGACCCGCCAGAGCTCTACGACATCGACGACGCATCTCCTGAGATGCGCGAAGCCGCAGCAGCCGTCGTGCGCATCCAGCACCCATCGGGTACTGCGGGCACGGGCTCGTTCATCTCGGCCGACGGCCTCTTGCTGACCAACAACCACGTGCTCGGGGGCGCGGTCTGCGCACGCGAAGGCTGCACGGTGACCCTCTCCTTCCAGCATCAGCTGGGGACGCTGAGCCTGCCGCCGCGCGATGTCTTCGTCGTCCCGCAGCACGTGGACGTCGGCCTCGACATGGCCGTAGTCCAGGTGTTTCGAGATCAAGCCAAGACCCTTCCGCTCGCCTCTCCACACTTCCTCACGTTCGAGCCGCGCAGCGCAGCCGAGCTGGTCGGCGAGCACGTGACGGCCATCGGCCATCCACTCGGTCGCCTCAAAAAGTGGTCCGACGGCTACGTCATCCACGCCGATGGCGAGTGGTTCGACACGACCATCTTCAGCCTGCCCGGGGGCAGTGGATCACCCATCCTCAACGATGCGGGTCGCCTGGTCGGACTGCTGCACCGGGGCGCCGAAGGGTTCGATCTACTCACGGCGACGAGCACCCAGGTTGCCGCGATCGCCAGTGCCAGTGCAGACCTGCAACGCGCGCTCGGCAACCCGCTGCCGCGCAGCGTGATCTCGCTCGCCGACAAGTTCACGACCGAGTCCGCGCTCGATCACAGCGCGGCGTTCTTGGCCGCCTCCACCTGGAAGGTGAACGTCGATGGGACGCCGATCTCGTTCGTCTCTCTGATGGCGACCGCTTGTGACGAGAGCCTGGCGCGCGACGACTACACCTCCATCGAAGCCTTGCAGTTTGCGCTCTCCCCTTGTTTTACCGCGCTCGACTTCATCGAGTGCCGCGACGACGTGGGTGAGCAGCGCAAACCGGCGCCCAAAGAGTGCCCACAGACCGAGCGCGCCAAGTGGCAAAGCCGGCTGCAGACCGCGAGCGACAAACAACACGCGTTCAACGGCTCGCTCGACCTGTCGGCGGTGTCTTACTCCATGGAAGCGCTGGCCGGCTCGCAGAGTGACGCAGAGGCCGCGGCGCGCACCAACCTGCTGGCCACGCTCGACCGCACCAAGCCCAAGCTCGACTTCTCGGTGGCGTCGTACCTGGCGGCGTACGGCATCACGACCTACGAAAACCAGAGTACGCGCGACTTGTTCGTGCACTACGCCGAGGTCCCGTTCTACGAGCGCTACGCATGGGAGATCGCCATCTCCGCGTTCTGGCTCTACGGAGCGAACGAACTCAAGCGTGACCAAGCATTGGCGATCGCAAAAGATCTGTACCGAGACCCGCGGGTCAACATCGGTGCAAAGCTGCGCATCGAAGAAGTGCTCTACAACGGAGACCAGCTCTAGACGGCGTTCGGTGGCGCGTGAGCGTCGTCGGGAGTGCGGCGAGACGAACATGCGACGACGACCGAGAGCTACACGCGCCGGCTTTGGGGCTGCGACGACGAGACGGTTGGGCGCAGCCTCCCTGTTCCTGCTCGCATTCGCACCACGCGTCTCTGCCCATGGTCCGCCGCCGGCCGCCACCGAGCTGCTTGCCAAGACCGAGCAAGGTGCGGCGCTGGTGCGGCTCACGCCAGGTGGGTTCGCGCATCGTGTCGCTGACGGGTTCCGCTTCATCTGCCCGGAGGCGTGGGGCGGCGACGTGCTCGCGCCTCTGGCCAGCATCTCGCTTGGTCCTACCATCGTCGCGAGCGACTCGCTGTCGATCGTGGAGCAAGACGGTCGCGTCGCCCTGCATCCCGTGCAAAGCGGCGCAGGCATCGTCGCGGCCAGCCATCGCGACGCGGTCTTCGTCATCTTCAAACACGAAGGCAAGGTCGAGCTCCGACGCGTCACCGGCACGACCAACGAGCTCGTGCGACTCCTCGACCAACCGTTTGGCGCGCTGGTGGCGAGTGTTGACGAGCTCTCCCTGCTGCGCTGGCTCGACAACACACTGGTGCTGCAGAAGTTGTCGCTCACCGGCGAGCCGCTGGGGAGCGTGACCTGGACCATGAAGAGCCCTGTGGCGTACGCGCGGCTACGCCTCGCGGGCAGTCAGCTCTACGTGGTGGTCTGGGGACGCTCCGCGCCGTGGGTCTCGCTCGGCCGCCTCACCGCGCAGGGCTACGAGCCACTGCGCGAAGCCAGCACCGACGTCGCCGGTCCCGTGTCGCTCGCGACAGGCACGCTGGTGGCCATCGACGGCGTCCTGCAGAGCCTGGAGACGGGAGCGCTGGTCGACACGCTCGGCTACCGCGCGACCTGCCTCGGCGAGCGCGATGGACTGGCCTACGCGTGTGCACACAGCGATCTGCTCCGCGTCGACGCGAGCGGGCTCGGTGCCCCGCTGTTCGAAGTCGCCTCCCTCCGAGCGCCCGACGCCCAAGCTCTCTCTGAGGTCGCTCGAGCAGACTGCACCACACGCTGGCTCGACCTACAAAACGACATCGCCGTGGCGCGCGCGGCGAGCGCCCCCCACGATGCCGGCGCGAGCGCGCCCGATGCCGCGACAGCCGACGCGAGCACGCCGCTTGCCCGCGCGTCTGACACCGGTGGTTGTTCGACCTCGCGAGGCACGTCGCCGCGGCCCTACGCGCTGGGCCTGGCCCTGGTTGCGTGGTGCGCTGCGCACCGACGCCGACGGACTCGTTAGTCGTCTAACGTGGAGCCGGAGGGACTGCGTGGATACGACCCTCCACGGTGGCGACCACCGGCTTGCCGAGGGCTTCGATGTAGGCGACCAACGCGTCGAGATCGATCGCGCCGACGCGCACGTTGCGCCCTTCGGCCAGCACGCTGAAGCCACTTCCGCCTGCAGACAAAAAGTTATTGGTCGTGACTCGATAGCTCGCGCTGGTTACCAACAAAACACCCGCCACCTCGACGCGGACGACTCGGCTGCCCACCGGCTTGCCCAGGTCGTAGCTGTAGCGGAGACCAGAGACCTGCAGCATGTGCGCGTGGTCCGGGTCACTCCACTGCTGCTCGAGCGCGCGCAGCAGCTGACTGCCTGTCAGGTCCATGCTGACCAGCGCATTGCCAAACGGCTGAATCGCAAACAGCTCGCCCCAGGTGATGGGACCCGCATCGAGCGAGGTGCGGATGCCGCCCTGGTTCATCAGCGCAACCTGACTCTTGCTGACCACACGTTGGGCGTCCGTAATCAAGTTGCCGAGCGCAGACTCGCCGTCCGCGTTCGGCGTCTGTGCGAGTGCGCTGGCAGCCTCGCCCACCACGCGCGCGGCGAGCGGTGCGACGCGCTCGTCGGCTCTCTGGACCAGCGCTGCGACATCTTCGGCCGGCTTCAGCCCGGGTCCCGTGTCCGCGAAGGTGGCGTGGATACTGGCGACCTTACTGATCACGTCGCGCGTCTTGCGATCGATGGTGAGCTCGATGCTAGCGAACGCGACGCCCGCGTTGGGGCACTGCGTGACCAGGATGGGATGGCCATGCTCATTTTTCATCAGCGCGTTGGTGAACGAGTGGGCGTGCCCCGAGACCACCACGTCGATCGCGTCGTCGAGCTTGGCGAGGATGGGCGGGATACCCTCCGTGGGGCCGGCCACATCGGGTCGCGTGGGCCCTTCGTAGGGGGCCTGTGCGCCGCCCTGGTGGATGGTGACGACGATCGTCTCGATGCCCTGTTTTTGTAGCAGCTTGGCCGCCTTGTTGATCGCCGTGGCCTCGTCGACGAAGCGCAGCTGATCGACGCCGCCTGCGATCACCATCGAGGGCGTGGCACGCAGCACCGCGCCGATCACACCGATGCGCACGCCGGACACCTGCTTGACGACGTAGGGCGGAAACAGCGTGGTACCACGCTTGGTGTCGATCACCGTGGCGGACACGATGGGGTAGCGCGCACCGCGCCACGGGTTGTCGAGGAACGGTCCGCGCTTGGCCTTGCCGCCGCGCAACAGGCGCAGGAGCTCGCTCGCTCCCTCGTCGAACTCGTGGTTGCCGGCCGTGCCCACCACGTTGCACTTGGCATGCATACGATTGCCGTACGTGCAGGAGGGGTTGGACAACAAGTTGAGGAAGGCGACCGAGGGCTCGTCTTGCAGCAACGCCGAGGCCGGCGGTGAGGCGCCCACCCAGTCCCCCGCATGCACGATCAACGTGTCTCCGGCAAAACGCGCCGTGGCATCGCGCAGGTACGAGGCGAGCACGGCCGCGCTGCCAACCGGCCGGTCGAACAGCTTCTTGGCGGGACCGAGCTGGCCGTGAAAGTCGTTGAGCCCCAGCAGCTGTACGCGCGCAGGCTCAGCCGTCGTCGGTGCTACTTGCGCAGCAGCGCGGCCCACGCTGCCAAGTCCAATCGCAACGCCGACCCACCACACGCCACGACGCATGAAGACCTCCACGCGAGATCATTCGCGCAGAGGCCTGTCGACGCACGTCCGTTCTGAAGGACGCGCTCTCGAACGGCGTGGCTTAGAGCGCGAGGCCGACGCGGAAGCTCAGCTCGTGGAGCGAGTTGGCGTCGAGGGCCTTGCCGGAGCGGTAACCAGGTGAGGCAGCGAGGTTGTCGGCGGTGCCCCTCTTCGAGCCCTCGGGCGTGCCCGGGAACTGGTAGAGCGAGTACTGCGCCGTGAGACGGATGTGTTTGGTCGCGTAGTAGTTGAGGCCAAGCTGATAGGCGTTGACGTCGATGTTTTTGGTCTTGGCGCCCGTGCCCGTGCCCACGTCGCCAAAACGACTGTTGTTGTCGTAGTTCATGCGGATGATCTCACCGCGCAGCACCAGCTGAAGGCCGAACGGGGCTTCTGCACCGGTGGTGCCGTCGGGCAGCTTGACCATGCCGTAGTAGCCGGCGGGGTTGCCGTTGATGCGCGGCGTGCCGGCGAGCCAGAACGAGAGCTGGCCGTAGGCGCCGATGCCGGAGAACAGACCACCACGAATCGTCTTGCTGCGATCGGCCTGCAGGGCCTCGCGGCGCTCTTCGTTGATGTAGACCACCTCGCCCTTGAAGTCCCAGCGCTCGAAGGGGACGTAGAGCTCGCCGGAGATGGCGGACTGACGTCGCGACGGGATGATGCTCGTGGCTCCGGTCGGGCCCGAGCCGTAGCTCGACGACCAGAACGTGTAGCCGCCTGGTGTGCTGAGCCCGGGCGCGTCGTAACGAACGAAGTGCGAGTCGCGGCGACCGTCGCGCGCGCCGGCACCGATGTGTGCGCGCTTGAACGCGTCGGTACGCGAGGCAAACGGACGCGCGACCAGGCGGATGGTGCCATCGACGCGGTCGTCGATGTTGGGGCGGTTCTGACCGTCGCCACCAAACACACCGAGCGCGTACTCGAAGTGTTTCTCATGCGTCTCGCCCCACACGGTCAGGCCCTCGGCCTTGTTGTACGGCGTGGCGAGCGTACGGACGGTCAGCGAGCGTTCCTGGAGATCCATCCAGCGCGAGCTGGTCGTGTTCTCCATGGTGAACGGCATGTTGTACTGGCCGAAGTAGAACTTGAGGTTCGGGATGGGCATGTAGCCCGCGAAGCCGTCGTACACGTTGGCCGAGCTGATGGTGGCCTGGGCCGCGTCGAGCTGCTGAGGAACGAAGTTGCCGCCGAGCCAGAAGAACCAGTTCTTCCGGATCATGCCGCCGAACTCGAAGATGAAGCGGCGGAAGAACAGGTTGGGCTTGAGGCCGGTGCCGTTGGCGCGGTGGTAGTCGCCCACGCCTTTGCCGCCGAAGGCGTAGACATCGATGTGCGCGCGCGCGCCGATGGTCAGGACCAGGTTGTCCTTGTGCGAGCGCAAATAAAACGAGCCGTCGCTGTAGTCGAGCCGTGCGTTGGGCTCCGAGGGAGGAACGGCCACGGGGACCTCGACCGGCGCCGGGGCCACGACCGCGGGAGGCGTCGTCACCACGGGCGCGCCGGGCGTCGGCTCGACGGTTGCGCCGGGGGCCGGCTCGACGGGGGCAGCGGGGGCGACCGTGCCGGGCGGGGGCACCGGCTGCACGAACACGGTGGCAGGGGGAGGCGGCGGAGCCACCGGCGTGGCATTTGCGGGCCGGTCAGGCTCGGTCGCCGCGGGGCCCTGCGCGTGCGCCAGGCCACAGGAGAGGAGCAGTCCAGTCACGGCCAGACCCGCGCGGAGCCGCGGTGCCCGACATACCAAGAGCATCGAGATCATTTCGTCACCTTCGTCTGACGTCTGCGCCTGGTGGGCGTGAGCCCACCCAGACAGCCCCTCTGTTTGCGACCTCGGTGACGTTCCGCGTCGCGTTTCGGTGACATCGAGGTGACAACGTCACGTTCTGTACATGTGACTTGGTCGTCATCGAACTGTCACAGAGGCCGGCCAGCCTCAGGCGACACGGCGGCCCATCGTCCCCCGCAGGGGCTCCGCCGGTGACATCAGGAGGATCTCCCGTGACATCCAAGTTCTCGATCGCGCTCGCCCTCGTTGGAGTCGCCGCGATCGGCTGCTCGAAGTCCGAGCACAGCGCGCCTGCCGAGCCCGGTACCGCCGCCACCACCGCCGCCGTCACCGAGAAAGCGGCGGCCCCCGCCGAGAAGGCTGCCCAGCCCATCGCCATCGACGGCTCGAGCACCGTGTTCCCGATCAGCGAGGCGATGGCCGAAGAGTTCGCCAAGAAGGGCGGCACGCGCGTCACCGTCGCAGCCTCGGGCACGGGCGGCGGCTTCAAGAAGCTGTGCGCCAAAGAGATCGCGATCGCCGGCGCGTCGCGCCCCATCAAGCCCACCGAGGTCGAGGCCTGCAAGGCCAACAGCGTCGACTACATCGAGCTGCCGATCGCGTTCGACGGCATCGCGGTGCTGGTCAACCCCGAGAACAAGTGGGTCGACAAGATGACGGTCGAGGAGCTCAAGAAGCTCTGGGCGCCCGAGGCACAAGGCAAGGTCAAGACCTGGGCGGACGTCCGCAAGGGCTGGCCCAAAGAAGAGATCCACCTGTTCGGCGCCGGCGTCGACTCGGGCACGTACGACTACTTCACCAAGGCCATCGTCGGCGAAGAGCACAAGAGCCGCGGCGACTACACCTCGAGTGAAGACGACAACGTGCTCGTCAAGGGCATCAGCACCGACAAGCTGGCGCTCGGCTTCTTCGGCTTCGCCTACTACGAAGAGAACAAGGCCGCGCTCAAGCTCGTCCCCATCGACGACGGCGACAAGTCCAACGGCGAGGGCGCCATCGCTCCTTCCAAGGAGACCATCGAGAAGGCCACCTACCAGCCGCTCTCGCGCCCCATCTTCATCTACGTGAATCGCGGCGAGGCCGACCGCAAAGAGGTCCAGGACTTCGTGAAGTACTACGTGGGCGAAGGCACCAAGCTGGTCGACGAAGTCGGCTACATCGCCCTGCCCGCCTCCACCTACAAGCTGGTGCAAGAACGCTTCGAGAAGCGCACCACCGGCTCCGTGTTCGCAGGTGCGGGCTCCAAGATCGGCGTCACCGTGGGCGACCTGTTGGCAGCAGAAGTCGCAGGAAAGTGAGCTAGTCATGCAGATGAGTGCCACCACCGCGGACTCGGCCGGCGAGACCGTGCGCTCGCGCGTACGAGGGCAGAGCAAGAAGCCCACCGAGCGCGTGATCGAAGTGCTGCTCGTGGTGAGCGGCCTCGTCTCGGTGTTCACGACCGCGGGCATCCTCTACGTGCTCGCGTCCGAGGCCATCCAGTTTTTCAGCGAGGTCTCGATCGTCGAGTTCCTCACGAGCACCGAGTGGACCCCGCTGTTCGCGGACGCCAAGTTCGGCATCTTGCCGCTGCTGTTCGGCACGCTGCTCACCAGCGCGATCGCGCTCGCGGTGGCCGTGCCGTTTGGTCTGCTCGCCGCCATCTACCTGAGTGAGTTCGCCCCGAGCATCGTGCGCCGCACGCTCAAGCCCACGCTCGAGATGCTGGCTGGCGTGCCCACCATCGTCTACGGCTACTTCGCGCTCGTGTTCCTCACGCCCATCCTGCAGTCGCTGGTGCCGGGCCTGAGCGGCTTCAACGCACTCAGCGCGGGCATGGTGATGGGCATCATGATCATCCCGATGATCTCGTCGCTCAGCGAAGACGCGCTGCGCGCCGTGCCCAACAGCCTGCGCGAAGCTGCGCTCGGCCTGGGCAGCACCAAGCTGAGCTCCATCCTCAAGGTGGTGGTCCCGGCCGCTACCAGCGGCGTGATGGCCTCGGTCATCTTGGCGCTCTCGCGCGCCGTCGGCGAGACCATGATCGTCGCCATCGCGGCCGGTCAGCAGCCGCGCTTCACCATCGACCCCCGCGTGCCGATCGAGACGATGACCACGTACATCGTGCAGATCAGCATGGGCGACGTGCCAGGCGGCACGCGTGAGTATCGGACCATCTTTGCAGTGGGCAGTGCGCTGTTCGTGATGACGTTCTTCATGAACGTCTTCAGCCAGCGCCTCGCACGCCGCTTCCGGGAGCGCTGAGCCATGGCCAAGCTGAACATCAAGCGCCCGCCGGGCGGCAGCCCCTACGTGCTGCGCGAGAAGCTCTTCGTCGCCGCCTGCATTTTTGCGGTCTCGCTGCCCGTGCTCATGCTGCTGGCCTTGTTTGGACGTCTGTTCATCGACGGCCTACCGCGCCTCAGCTGGGACTTCCTCAGCTCGTACCCCTCGCGCCGCGCCGAGCTGGCGGGCATCTTGCCGGCCGCCGTGGGCACCCTGTACCTGATCGTCCTCACCGCCGCCATCGCCCTGCCGATCGGCGTGGGCGCCGCGATCTACCTCGAGGAGTACGGCAAGAAGAGCAGGCTCGCCTCGCTCATCGAGGTGAACATCGCCAACCTCGCCGGGGTGCCGTCCATCATCTACGGTCTGCTCGGTCTCGGTCTGTTCGTCCGCGCCCTGGGGCTCGGGCGCAGCCTGATCGCCGGCGCGGCCACGCTCGCACTGCTCGTGCTGCCTGTCGTCGTGGTGTCCACCCGCGAGTCGTTGCGCACGGTCCCCATGGCGACACGTGAGGCCTGCCTCGCGCTCGGCGGCACGCGCTGGGCGACCATTCGTCAGGTCGTCTTGCCGCAGGCCCTCCCCGGCATCATGACCGGCTCCATCTTGGCCGTGTCGCGCGCCATGGGCGAGACCGCACCACTGGTCGTGGTGGGCGCGCTCGCCTACGTGCCGTTCTTGCCCGACAGCGTCTTTTCGCAGTTCGGCGCGCTGCCGATTCAGATCTTCAACTGGGTCTCTCGCCCCCAGCAGGCCTTCTTGATCAACGCGGCAGCCGGCATCGTCGTGCTGCTCGCCATGATGTTGGTCTTGAACCTCGCCGCGATCATCATCCGTGACCGCATGCAGATGCGGCTGGCGCGCGCGCACTGACGCGCTCGCCAGGCACGCTTAATTCCCCCCCATGACCGATGTCGATAGCTCCATGAGCCTCTCTCCCAAGTACTCCATCCGTGGCCTCAAAGCCTGGTTCGGCACGCACGAGGTGCTGCACGGTGTCGACATCGACATCCCCGCCAAGGGGGTGACCGCGATCATCGGACCGTCTGGTTGCGGCAAGTCGACCTTCATCCGGTGTCTCAACCGGATGCACGAGCTGGTCGCGACGGCGCGCGCCGAAGGTCGTGTCGACCTCGACGGCGAAGACGTCTACGCCGGCGATGTCGACCCGGTGTTGTTGCGGCGTCGTGTCGGAATGGTCTTTCAGAAGCCCAACCCGTTTCCGACGATGTCCATCCGCGACAACGTGCTGGCCGGCAAGTTCCTCACCCACACGCACAAAAAGGAGACGGCCGACCGTGTGGTCGAGTCTGCACTCCGTCAGGCCGCGCTCTGGGAAGAGGTGAAAGATCGCCTCCACCTGTCCGGGAGCGGGCTGTCCGGTGGACAGCAGCAGCGCCTGTGTATCGCGCGCACGCTCGCCGTCGAGCCCGACGTCCTGCTCATGGACGAGCCCTGCTCGGCGCTCGACCCGATTGCCACCGCGCGCATCGAAGACCTAATCCACGAGCTCAAAGAGCGCTACACGATCGTCATCGTGACGCACAACATGCAGCAGGCGGCGCGGGTCTCCGACCAAACTGCCTTCTTCCTGCAGGGAGACTTGGTCGAGGTCAGCCCGACCAACACCATCTTCACCAAACCCAAAGACACCCGGACTGAAGACTACATTACTGGAAAGTTCGGCTAGTCTGCTATCAGACTCTCCGGTGCTTCGTGTACAGTCCAGCTGAGATGGGATTTTCATGACTCGAGCCCATACCGATCGCGAGTACGACAACCAGCTGAGACAGGTGCGAGACAAGCTCCTGCTGATGGCGGGCCACGTCGAGGCGATGATCGCCGGCGCCGTCAAGTCGCTGGTGGAGCGAGACGTCATCCTCGCCCGGCGCACCATCGAAAACGACCACAAGGTCAACCAGTTCGAGGTCGAGACCGACGAGCTGTGCCTGCTCATTCTGGCCAAACGTCAGCCCATGGCGTCCGACCTGCGCTTCATCACGTTGGCGCTCAAGATGGTGACCGACCTCGAGCGCATCGGCGACCTCGCCGTCAACATCTGCGAGCGCGCGCTCGACCTCGCCAGCTCACCGCCGGTGCGTAGCTACGACGACATCGTGCACATCGCCGACCTGGTGCAGTCCATGGTGCGCGATGCCATCGACGCCTTCGTCCACGCCGACGACGACAAGGCGCAGCGCGTCATCGACCGCGACACCGAGGTCGACGACCGCTATCACGAGACCTTTCGCGACCTGCTCTCCGTGATGCTGCAAGACCCAGGCGCCATCGAGCGCGGCATCCACCTGCAGTCCGTGGCCAAGTGGCTCGAGCGGATGGCCGATCACGCGACCAACATCGCCGAGCAGGTCATCTTCATGGTCAAGGGCAAGGACATCCGCCACGTGGGCCACCTGTCCGCCCCGCCCCCCAAGTACTGATTGCCTCGTCAGCTCAGTTGCTGCCCGTACGTGCCTCGAGCCGCACGTGGAACGGGTCGCGCATGCCGAGTGTGATCATGGGCCTTGGGCGCACGGGCTTGGGCGACACGGCGCGCACACGAAAGCGCTGCACCATCGCTGCGAGCACCAGCTGCGCCTCGAGCAGCGCGAACGCGTTGCCGATGCACATGTGGACCCCCCCGCCGAACGGAAGGTACGCGCCGCTGGGGATCTCGCCCTTGCGCTGCGGCGAAAACCGGTCGGGGTCGAAGCGGTCAGGCGCCGCGAAGAAGCGTGCGTCCCGGTGCGTGACGTAGACACTGAACAGGACGGGCGTGCCGGCCGGCACCTCGTACCCAGCGAGCTCGACCTGCTTGTCCGTGATGCGGTCTGCCATCCACGCGGCCGGATAACCCACCATCATGGGGAGGTGGCCGACCAGAGGCAGGGCGTACGGCGCGGAGGGAAGAGCACTGGGTGGCCCAACGTATTTTGTTTTTGGCTCCCGGGGGAATTTTGCTCACGCCCGCCCCGTCCAGCGAGGCCCGGCGCGCGCAGCATCGACGGGAACAGGCTTCCGCAGCCAACGCGCTGGGGCCGGGCTGTAAAATGATGGGCAGCTGACGCGTTCTCCCGCCGCCTATCGAGAATCTCGTATGCGAGGAGAGGTCCGGCCACTAGGCTTCTCGGGCCGTGTGCGTCGATTCCTTGCTCTCGCTGCGCCTCGTCGTCCCGTTCTTGCGGGTCACCGGCACGTCGCCCGATCGGCTGACCGTGCTCCATCGAGAGGGCGTAGTCCCGTCCGACTTCGTCGACCCGAGCTCGCGCCTGCGCCACCGTGCGCTCATCGAGCTGCTCTCCGCTTCGGTCTCGCAGCGCGGCGAACCGTCCCTCGGTCTGTTGGCGGGCGAGCGATCCGAGGTCGGTGACTTCGACATGGTGGGCTACGCGTCTCGCTGCGCGGCGACCGTGCGCGAGGCCATCCAGGTCATCGGCAAATTCATGCCGCTGTGTCACGGGGGCATCGAGTCCGTCCTGCGCGAAACCGATCAGCTCGCCACGTGGGAGCTTCGTGTCTTGGACCGAGTGTCAGAACCGCCCGCCGCCAACGACTTCGCGGTGAGCTGCGCGCTGACCTTCCTGACGCATCACGCGGTGCGTCCGGTGCAGGTCCATGCGGTGCATCTGGTCCACCCGGTCGCCACCTGCAGCGAGGCGTACGCGCGCGTGTTTGGTCAGGCTTCTGTCGCGCTGGGCATGCCTCACAACGCGTTGGTGCTCGCGCGTGCCGACCTCGACACGCCCCTGTTCACCTCCAACGCGGGTCTCTTACAGGTCTTCGAAGAGCAGGCCGCATGGCAGCTCGCGCGGCTGCGCGCAGAGCTCGGGATCGAGGGGCGCGTGCGTCAGGTGTTGCGCGACCAGCTCGCCGGTGGCGACGTCCGCATCGGCAATGTGGCACGCCGCATGGAGCTGACAGAAGCGACGCTGCGGCGGCGCCTGGCCCAGCAACACACCTCGCACAGCAAGCTCTTGGACGACCTCCGACGCGAGCTCGCGGAGGTGTACTTGCGCGACGACGCGTTGCCGATCGGCGAGGTGTCTTACCGCCTCGGCTTCTCCAACGTGTCGTCGTTCTACAAGGCCTTTCATCGCTGGCGCGGCGTGACCCCAGCCAGGTACCGCAGCACGCAGCCGCCCGCACCTCGCTACTGAGTCAGACTCAGGGCGACGTCTGACGGTACGTGCGGACCAGAGACACCACATTGGAGACCGTCTCGACCTCGACCTCACCGAAGACGACGGGGGCCACGTCGCTCTCGCGCCTGCGTCCCCGGAGGCGTAGCCGGTACGATGCCGCTTTGCGTGCCGTTCGCTCGTCACGGCAGTACGATCGGCGGCTCATGAGCTTAGACCCTAGCTTGGGTCCGTCAGAGACACGGACCTCCGAGACCGACGCAGAGACGAGCAGCACAGCGAGCGAGCGACCCGGGTGGGGCGTGGGCAAGCAGGGTCTTACCTTTTTGGCGTCCGTCCCGGCGGGGTTATTGCTGTTGTTCCATGCGGCGCGCTACTTCCCGTTCCTTGCAGACGATGCGCTCATTTCTCTACGCTACGCAGACCGTCTGGTAGATGGCCACGGGCTCACCTGGACGGATGGCGATCGTGTCGAGGGATACTCCAACCTGACTTGGATCCTCGCCACGGCCTTTCTGCACGTGTTCGGGGTCGACCTGGTGGTTGCGTCCAGGCTGCTCGCAGCGGCCTGTCTCCTGGGCACGCTGGCGTGCGTGGTGGCCTGGGAGCGCGCGGCCGGGGAGCGCGGGCTACTCGCGGGCGCGTTGGCGTCGAGCGCGGCCGCACTGACCGGCACGTGCGCCGTGTGGCTCGTCGGCGGACTCGAACAACCGCTGGTGGTGCTCCTGCTCTCGCTCGCGCTGCTGTCGTGTCGTGCCGCGCTCGACGGCTCCCGAGGACGCGCTTCGACGTACCTCGCGCTGCTCTGCTTGAGTCGGCCTGACGGTGCACTGTTGTCCGCGACCGTGATCGCGGCCTTTGGACTCGCAGCAGGGCTACACAGAGAGTCACTACGGGCCTGTGCACGGCTCGCGTGGCCGTCTGCTCTGGCCATCGTGGCGCAGCTGTCGTTTCGTCTGCTCTACTACCACGACTGGATCCCCAACACGGCGCGCGCCAAGCTCAGCTTCACCAGCGAGCGCGTGCACAACGGGCTGCTCTACCTGTGGCACGGGGCGGAGTTCTTGTGGCCGCTGTGCGTCGTCGCGGTGGTCTCCACGCTCCTCGCGCGCACGCGCCGGCTGTTGTTGGTGTGGCTGCCGCTCGTCGCGTGGCTCGCTTATCTCGTCATGATCGGCGGCGACTTTTTTCCTGGGCGGCGTCTGATGTTGCCCGTGGTCGTTCTGCTCGCCCTTGCGATCGCGAGTGGCGTCGCGGGCATCCTGCGAACGTGGGCGCGACCCATGCTCGCGCTGGTGCCCTGCATCGCCCTGCTAGCCGTTCAGGTCCCACTCACGTGGTTTGACCCGGAGAACACCAACGCGCTGCTCGCCGCGCCCTGGGCCGCCAACGATCGGGTGATCGGACGTCTGTTCAAGAAGGCATTCGGCAAGGCACAGCCGCTGCTCGCGGTGGACGGAGCGGGCTCCCTTCCCTTCTTCTCCGAGCTGCCTGCGCTCGACATCCTCGGACTCAACGATCGTTACCTCGCCCTCCATCCGCCTCCCGACTTCGGCAGGGCGATGGTCGGTCACGAGCTCGGTGACGGCGACTACGTGTACCGCCGTCGCCCCGACTTGTTGGTGATCTGTCTGAGCGGCACCCCACCCGGAGCGTGCTTTCGGCCCGACCGCGAGCTCATGCGGCGGCCCGAATTCAAGCGCGAGTACCAGCTGCTGCGCTTTCGGGGTCGCGACCCTTACCCTTTCGACACCAACGTGTTCGTGCGCCGCGAAGGCAAGGTCGGGATGTCTACCCGTGGCAACCAGCTGTTCGTACCGGGCTTTTTCCTCGCCGGCGAGCTGGGTGTCGCCGCACTCGATGCACAAGGCCGCCTTGGCGCCGAGCTCCCTGCCAACGTGACGACCCAGCTCGTGCTGCCCGCCGACTGCAGCGCGTCGTCACTGCAGGTGGCGGCGACACCTCCTGTGCACGCGGAGCTCGTGGACGCACGCACCTTGCGCGTCACCACCAGCGCCCCCACGCACGTGCGCCAGGTGATCGCGACGCTCGTCTCGCGCGCACCGTGAAAGCAGGGCCTCTGGGCCTCAGACGCCGGGCGCGCTGGCGTTTTGTGCAACCTGCTCGAGGGAGGCGACACCCAGTGCGAACAGCAGGTGGAGTGGCACACCCCCATGGCGGGGCGCGCTGTGCGCAATGGGAGCGAGGTCGAGCGCGTGTTTGGTGAAGAGGCACGAGCGCGGGACGATGGGCAATGCATCGGCGGCAAACGAGCGCAGCGGAACATGAGGAAACCAGCGACCGAGGCGGGCCGTGAGCGAACAATGACAGCACGCACTGACGACACGCCTAGTCGACGCTGCGGGACTGAGCTTGTGCTCGATCAGCAGCTCGCTGCCGCGCACACAGCGCACGCGGTCTTTGCGGTAGAGCAGACTGAGCGTGCCGCCATCTGTCCCCATCCCGCTCTGGCCTTTGGGCATCGCTTCGATCTGGAGCGCGGCGGTGCGACAGCTAGCGCAGTAGCAGGCGACACTGGTGATGGGCTCTCCCCGGGCCTCGAACGCCACGCGCCCGCAAGCGCACGCGGCGACGAACACAGTCGAACTTTGCGGCATGTCGGGTGGGACACCGCGGCTGCGTAAAAGTTTCACGCGCCCGCCTCGCCGCGCTCGATGAGCGATGCTCCGCTGTCAGGGCGTGCTGAAGCTGATCGACGTGGCGTAGTAAGACCCGTCAGGCACACGCGTCTGACTGATGCAGGTCGCGGTAGAACGTGATGGCGTTGCCGTCTGGATCGTAGAGAGCGAACTCGCGCGTGCCCCACGGCGTGCTCTTCAGGGGATTGTCGATACGAACCCCACGTTGCTCGTACTCGCACGCGAGCTGGTCCGGATCGTCGACTAGCAAGCGCAGGCGGATCGTCGACATCTCCTTCTCGTCTTGCCACTGCATGTGCAGCTCCACGTCGTCGCGCCGCACACCCGCATAGTTGTCCGGAGCCGTGGGATCACGAAACGCGAGCTCGAAGCCCAGCTGTCGGGTGTAGAACGCGAGGGCGCGCTCGAGATCACGGGTGCCGACGATAGGGTGCACGGCTCGCAACATGCTCCCAAGCCTGCGCCACCTTTTGGCCTTCGCCACCTGCGCCGGGCTCAACGCCATCGTGCAGCTCTTCAGGATGTGCGCGGCACGCCGTTGTTGGCCCCGGCTGAGTCACCCTCTGGCGCTGCTAGATTTTGCTGCGACGAGGACTGCTACTCTGAGGTAAACTGAACAGGATGTTGGATTCGTTCAGAGAGCTCGCAGACAACTACCAGGTCATCTTCTTCGACGCGTACGGCGTGCTGAAGAACTTTGGGGGCGTGATCGACGGCGTGCTCGACGTGCTGGTCGACCTCAAGCGCGAGGGCAAAGAGCTGTACGTGGTCACCAACGACGCGTCGCGCTCGCCCAAAAAGATGAGCCTCACCTACGTGCACCCGGAGCACGGAGAGATCTTCGCCGAAGACCGCATCATCAGCTCCGGCATGCTCGCGCGCGACTTCCTCCGCGCCAAGGTGCGCGGCAAAAAGGTGGGCTACCTCGGCAAGCCCGACTCTGCGTACTACATCCAGAGCGCGGGCCTCACCGCCATCCCCATCGACGAGTGCGACTACGACACCGACCTCGGTGCGATCGCGCTGCTCGATGACGAGGGCTTCAACTGGCAGAGCGACATCAACCGCGCCATCAACCTGCTGCGGCGCAAGACCATCCCGGTGGTGGTCGCCAACGCCGACACGGTCTACCCGGTGCACCACAACGACGTGGCCGTCGCGGTGGGCGGCATCGCCGACCTGATGGAGAGCGCGCTCAAGCGCAGCTTCACGCGCTTTGGCAAGCCCGACGCGTACATGTTCTCGTACAGCTTCTCGCGAGCGAGCGCGATCACGCCCGGCGTGCGCCGCAAAGACGTGCTGATGGTGGGCGACACACTCGAGACCGACATCCGCGGCGGCAACAAGTTCGGGATCGACACCGTGCTGGTGCTGACGGGCAACACCGCCCGCTCCAACTACCCATTCTTCATCGACGTCTCGGGTGTGATCCCAGACTACGTCTGCGAGTCGATCACGACCTAGTAGTTGACCTGCAGCTGGACGCGGCCGATGTGGCCCTTCTCGTCGTAGGGCTTCTCTTGGTAGACCTTACGGTGCGCCATGTCGTACTCGAGCACCACCTCGAGCGCCTTCACCAGCTGCCACTCGACCCCGATCGCAAGCTCCTTGACGATGTGTTTGGGCGCGTTGGTCTCGAACTTTTTGCCGCCCTCGTAGTAGGTGGCGCGCGCGAAAGGGATCAGCGCTTCGGTGCCGGCGACGTGATCGATCTTGTACATCAGCTGGCCGTAGCCGCCGAACAGTCGACGCGACTCGATGCGGCGCGTCTCTTTTTCGCCGAGCGACGGGCCTGCGCCGTAGGTGCCCTCGGCCTGAAGACCAAAGGGCTGCGGGTACACCACCAACGTGCCGAACACGCGACCGTCTTTGATGTTTTTCTCTTCGCCCACGAACATCTTTGCGGACTCGAGCGTGGGCGTGTAGCGACCAAAGTAGCCGCCGCCAGAGACCTCGACGAATTGCTCGCCGAGCTTGAACGGCCAGGTGACACGACCGATGCCGTGCATGTTGTCGTTCGCAGCGAGTCGGTTGGCGGTCTGCCCGTTGTACACACCCACGCCGATCACACCGTAGTTGCCCGAGCC
>JBEGTL010000058.1:0-23582 GCA_041179425.1 Pseudomonadota bacterium
GGGCTCGGCGGTAGGCACGCGCTTGTTTGCTCCACGGAAGGCCGTGTCCCCACACGAGGACGACCAAAGATGGTGGTACCTCACCAGTCCCAATATCATCAAGTTGCAAAATCAGGCTAAGTACTACGTGGCCGCATAAGCCCTGCAGCATCGATTGCCCACCGTCTGCAGACGGTCGTCGTTTGCGTGGTCAGATGCGCGGTCGCTCACGCTGCGGAGAGGGTGATGGTGAACGCGCTGCCCCGACCCACCTGACTCTCGAGTGCAACGTCTGCGTTGAGTGCACGCGCGATGCTCTTGACCAGCGCGAGACCGAGGCCCACCCCCGACCCCCGCTTGTGCCGTACCTGCTCGAGCTGCTGGAAGGGCTCGAAGATGAGCTGCTGCAAGGAGGGGTCGATGCCGGGGCCGGTGTCGCTGACCTGCACGCGCACCGTGTGCTCTGCGACCTGCTCGAGGCGGACCTCGATGTGACCTTGCTCGGTGTACTTGATGGCGTTGTCGAGCAGGTTGATCACGATCAGTCGCACCAGCCGTGCGTCGGTCCGCACCTCGTGGACGGAGCTGTCGAGCGTGAGCCCGAGCTCGATGCCCTTTTGTTCTGCGCGCGGCCGCAGCTCGTCGATGGTCTCGCGCAAGAGGATCGGCAGGTCGACCGAGGCGAGCGACACCTCGAGCCGTCCGCTCTCGATGCGCCCGAACTCGAGCAGCGACTCGAGCAGGTCGAGCAGGCGGCCCGACGAGCGCGCGATCTTGTCCATCGCGGAGATCTGGTCGTCGCTCACCACGCCAGTGACGCCGCGGCGCAGCCGCTCGAGCTGAAGCTGAATGGAGGTCAGCGGCGTGCGCAGCTCGTGCGAGACCAGACTCAAAAAGTCGCTCTTGGCGCGACTGGCTTCTTCTGCGTGCACACGAGCTTCGCGCGCGGACGTGAGGGCCGCGCTCAGCTCGCGCTTTTGCGCGACGACCTGCCGAGACAGCGTCTCCACGTCTTGTTGTTGGGCCTCGACCTCGCCCTGCAAAAGGTCGCGTGTGCGCTTGATGGTGAGCAGGTTCTGGACGCGGGCCAACAGCTCCTCGGACGAGAACGGCTTGAGCACGTAGTCTTGCGCACCCGTCTCGAGGGTGCGCGTGCGCAGCTTCTCGTCATTTTTTGCGCTCAGCAGCAGGATGGGCACCGAGTCGAGCGTGGGGAGCTTGCGCACCGCGGTGACCAGCTCGTCTCCCGTCATCTTGGGCATCATCAAGTCGCTCAGGATGAGGTCGGGCAAGAGCTTTTGCGCTTTGGCCAGGCCCTCTTCACCGTCGCGCGCCTGGGCGATGCGGTACCGCGTGCGCAGCGTACGCACCAACAACGCGCGCATGTCGGGGTTGTCCTCGACCAACAGCACGAGCGGGACATCCGCCGGACCCGCCGCGTCGTCTTCGGTGATGGAGGTTCGATGCAGCGCCTGGACGACCGGCTCGGCGTCGTGCCGCGAGGGGGGCTCACTGCCGGTCTGTACCCTCGCGTGTGGAGGCGCGCGCAGCGGCAGCACCACCTCGAAGGCGGCGCCGCCCTCCCGTGCGTCGAGCACGCTGACGTCTCCGCCGTGCAGACCCACGAACTCGCGCACGATGGAGAGCCCCAGGCCCGTGCCGCCGATAGGTCTGGCGGTGGCCACTCCCCCTCGTCCGAAGCGCTCGAAGATCTGCGCGCGCTCGCGCACGGGAACGCCGGGCCCGCTGTCCGCGACGATCAGGGTCGCCTTCGGCACCTGCCGCGGGTCGGCGCCGCGAGCGTGCTCGACCAGCTCCACGCGCACCTTGCCGGCATCCGGCGTGAACTTGAAGGCGTTGGACAACAGGTTGAGCAGCACGCGCTGGATTTTGGTCGCCGTCGACCTCCACCAGCAGCTCGCTGGGCGTGACCACACTCAGCTCGATGCCCCGCTCGCGCGCGAGCGAGTCGAAGTTGGCGCTCGTGAAGTGCACCAGCTCGCACAGGTCGAGCGCCGAGAAGCTCGGCTCGAGCTTGCCTGCATCGAGGCGCGCAATGTCGAGCAGGTCGGTGACGTGAGCGAGCAGCGAGCGTGCGTTGCGCGCCACCAGCTCGAGCTCTTGACGCTGCTCGCGGGTCAGCTTTTCGGGCTGCAGCAGCAGGTTTTGCACCGGACCCAGGATGAGCGTGAGCGGCGTACGGAGCTCGTGGCTGACGTTGGCGAAGAAGTTGGTCTTGAGCTGATCGAGCTCGAGGCTCTTCTGGTAGGAGGCGCCGAGCTCGGTCATGGCCACCTCCAATGCCTCGCCGCGCTCGCGCGTCAGCCGTGCGGCGGAGACCAGCTGCGACGCTTCGGGCAAGAGGCGAGGCAACATCAGCGCGGTGCCCACGGAGGCGATGGCGGTGACCGCGCGCAGCGAAGCGTCGAGCCAGTAGCGCGGCTGCCAGATGACCAGCACATCGATGAAGTGCGTCAGCCCGCAGCTGACGATGAACACGCCGAATGCGACGTACACGAGCCGGAACGGCAGCTCTCGGTGCTTGAGCACGAACATGGTGAGCAGGCTGGAGATGGCGACGTAAGACAGTCCAATCAGCAGGTTGGACCCGAATTGCAGCCACACCAGCTCGGGTAACCACAGGTAGCAGTGCCCATGAGGCATGAACGTCTGTTCGGAGAACAGGCTCGCCAGGCTCTTCATAACCCCCCCTCGAGGCGCACGAATGCCCACGCGCGAACTCGGCCTCGAGCGTCTCACGACAGCAGGAGGCTGTCGATCCACTGGGAGCACGTCCGGAAAGGTGCGTGTGCCCGTACCCGTGGCGGACGGAGCCCCAAGCTGGAGGTGCTTACGACGCCCGACGCGGACGCTGGGACCGGGCCCGGGCCGAGCGCGTCACGCACTGGTTCAGCTCGCTCATGTCGAACGGCTTGCGCAGCACGGGCACCGCGTTGGACGCCAAGAACATCCGCAGCTCTTCGTCGATGGCGGCACCGGTCATGAGCACGAAGCAGCTGGCGAGGTCGGGCCGGCGGCGGCACAGCTCCCCGTAGAACTCGATGCCGCTCATGCGCGGCATGCGCAGATCGCAGAGCACCAAGTCGAAGGATGCGTCGGCCACCCGCTTGAGCGCTTCGACGCCTTCGGTGGTGACCTCGACCAAGTGACCGTCGAGGGCGCCTGCGAGGAAGTCACCGATCAGAGGCTCGTCGTCGAGCACCAGGATGCGCAGCTCGAGGCACGGAGCGGGCGGCTGCGACTTGTGTGTGACCACGGTGTCGTCAGCGACGGCCGCCGAAGCGACGGGTAGCTCGATACGGAACGACGCGCCCTGGCCGAGCTCGCTGTCCACCGAGATGGTGCCACCGAAGGCGACGATCACGTCGCGGGAGATACTCAGGCCGAGACCGGTGCCTTGGTCGGCAGGCTTGGTGGTGTAGAACGGCTCGAAGATGCGCGAGGTGAGCTCGTGCGCAATGCCGCAGCCGGTGTCTGACACGACGATTACGACCTTGGAGCCTTCTTGGCTCGCCTTGACCCGGATCTCGTGTTTGTCGGGCGCTCCTTCGGGCGTGGCCTGCGCCGCGTTGATCAGCAGGTTGAGGAACACTTGCGCGAGGCGAGCTTCGTTGGCGCGCACGGGCGGCAACACGCCCAAGTCGAGCCGGAGCCGGGCCCGCGTGCGGATGTGCTGCATGGCGAGCCGCGCGGCGGCATCGATGGCGCGCAGCACGTCGACCGCTTGTGTCTCGTCGCCGCTGCCGCGCACGAACGTGCTCAGCAAGCGCACGATGAACGCGATGCGCTCGGCGCCGTCGCGCGCCGACTCGATGTTTTCGAACAGCTTGGTGCCCAGGGTGGCGTTGCCGGGCGAGGCGAGCAGCGCCTTTTGGCGCGAGGCGGCCAGCTCCAGGTTGCCCAGCACGTAGGTGAGCGGGTTGTTGATCTCGTGGGCCACGCCCGCCACCAGCAGACCGAGCGCACGGATGCGCTCGAGCTCGACCGCCTTGGCTGCCAGGCGCTTGCGCTCCGACGCGAGGATGATCTGCTCGATGACCGTGCACAGACGATCGAAATCAACCGGCTTTTTGAGGTAGGCGTTGGCGTCGATGGCCGCTGCGTAGGGCGAGACGTCGGCGGACAGGGCGATCACCGGGATGTCGGTGAGCGCCGGACGCTTGCGCTGTTCGACGCGAAACTGCCAGCCGTTCATGCCGGGCATCATCAGGTCGAGCAGGATGAGATCGGGATGGCGGCCGCTCTCCATGTCGCGCAGTGCAGTCTCTGCGCTGGCGTACGGTAGAACGCGGTAGCCGGCGTGGCTGAGCAGACTCTCGAGCGCTTCACGGATGTCGTCGTCATCCTCGATCAGGGCAACCAACGCGTCGGTCCGGGAGGCATCGCGTTTCGCGTCGTCACCCCTTGGCGAGCTCGGCGCGGGCAACCCCAACCCCGTACCTTGCGACATCCTGTCCCCCTGCAATCGTTTCCCCGAATGGGCACGATACCCCGCGCTTGGCAGCGGTTCCAGGGCAAGAAAGCTAGCGAGGCGATACCACCTTACTTACGGCAGTGCGTAGCCCTTACGTGCCACGTGCGCGCACGTCTGCGTACGCAAGGGGCCATCGTCGTGGCCTGAAAGGCTCGCACGCTGGCCCGTACGGCCCGCGATCGAAGGCTATTCCCGCCTGAAATCCTGCCACGTAGACTTTTGTCATGCCCAGCGCAGAGCTCGCTCGATGACTTCTACGCGCCGCGAAAGCAGCGACCGCTTCACATTTCAGGAACGTCTGGGTGTGGGTGCGACCGGCACCGTGCACCGGGCGTTCGACAAGCAGCGCGGCACCACCGTAGCGGTCAAGGTGCTCACCGAGGTCGACGCGTCGTCGCTGTATCGTTTCAAGGCCGAGTTTCGCGCGCTGACCGGGATGGTCCACCCCAACCTCGTGCAGTTATACGACTTGCTGCACCTCGACAACGAATGGCTGCTGACCATGGAGTTGGTCGAGGGCGGCGATTTTTTGCGGCACGTTCGCCCCACCTCGCGCAGCGCACTGCGGGCCTCGCTGGCCGGCGCGGACATGGTCTCCGAAGATCTCGACGGCGTCACCTTCACCAGCAGTGACTTCGACGAGCGAGCGCTGAGTGACCGACCCAAGGCGCGCAGCACCGAGAACGACAACGCGCGCGCGAGCACGCCCAGCATCGTGGACTTCAACTTCCCGACCGCGCCGCTGCTGGGCCTGTTGGACGAGGGACTCCTGCGCAGCGCACTGCGGCAGCTCACGGAAGGTCTGTCGGCACTGCACCGTAACAACCGTCTCCATCGCGACCTCAAGCCCGCCAACGTGCTCGTGTTCGCCAGCGACGCACGGTTGGTGATCTGCGACTTTGGTCTGGTCACCGACGGCACCCGCGTACGCGGCGCGCGCGAGAGCGACAACGGCGTCGGCATCGCCGGCACGCTGGCCTATATGTCGCCCGAGCAAGCGACGGGGCAGTTCCTCACCGAAGCCAGTGACTGGTACGCGGTAGGCGTGATGTTGTATCAGGCCCTCACGGGCACCTTACCGTTCTCTGCGCGGCTCTCGGTCTCCGATGCGATCGCCGCCAAGCGTCAGGGCGTGGTGGTGCATCCGTGTTCGGTGGCGTCCGAAGCGCCAGAAGACCTGGCCGACCTCGCTGTCGCATTGCTGGCGTCCGATCCGGCCAAACGTCCACGCTACGGCGATATCGTTGCGCGGCTCGACGGCGTGATAAAGCGGCCATCGCTCGGACCCGCCGCCGCTCACCAGCTCGTCGGCCGAAGCATGCAGCTCGAGCAGCTACGCTCAGCGCTGGCACGCGCGCGTGGCGGTCGTCCTGCCGTAGCCATGGTGGGAGGTCGCTCCGGCATGGGCAAGTCCGCGCTCATGCAACACTTCCTCGACGACGCGCGCAGGCGCGAGCAGACCGTCGTGCTGGCCGGTCGCTGCTACGAGCGCGAAGAGCTTCCCTACAAAGCGTTCGATCCCTTGATGGACGCGCTCAGTGCGTACCTCATGCAGCTCGACCCGGCGGCGGCCCGTGAGCTCATGCCACAACATGTCTCGTCACTTGCGCGGCTGTTTCCGGTGCTGGCCCGCGTTCCGGCCATTGCAGAGGAGATGGGGCGCGGCGACGTCATCGACCCTCTCGAGCAGAAGCGTCGAGCGTTTGCCGCCTTTCGCGAGCTGTGCCGCAACATCTCGCAGCAGAAGCTGCTGATCCTCTACATCGACGACCTACAGTGGGGCGACCTCGACAGCGGTCCGCTGTTTACCGAGCTGTTGTTGCCGGGGCAGGCACCTCCCTTACTGTTGATCGCGGCCTATCGCTCGGAGGACGAGGACGTGAGTCCGCTCTTGCGCGCGCTGCGCAAGACCCATCTGCCCGAAGCGCAGGTCGTGCCGGTCGAGGTGCGGCTCGACCCGATGTCGAACGAGGAGAGTACGGCGCTCGCACTGAGTATCTTGGGAACCATCGCGGAGGGGAGCGCCACGCGCATCGCCCAGGAGGCCGGCGGCAGTCCGTTCTTCGTTCGCGAGCTCGCGATCCACGTCAACGCGCACGGCGGTGTCATCGAGGGCGAGCTCAAGCTCGAGACGGTGATCGAAAAACGCCTCTCGGAGCTCAACGCGGAGAGTCAGGCATTGTTTGCCCTGGTGGCGACCGCCGGGCGGCCGGAACGCCGCGCGATCGTGCAGGCTGCCTCCCGGCTCAACGAAGCCAGCTTTGCCGCGCTGCACCTGCTCGAGGCGCGCAACCTGGTGCACAGCACGGGCCCTGGCGCGGACGACCGCATCGAGGCGTACCACGACCGCCTCCGCGAGACGGCGTACGGTCGCCTGCCGCTCGAACAAAAGCGCCTTTTGCACCGCGCACTGGCCGAAGCGCTCGAGCACAGCGGCGAGCGGGACCCAGAGGCGCTCTACGAGCACTATCGCCAGAGCGATCAGCCCGAGCGCGCCGGCAGCTTTGCACTCGAAGCGGCGCGCAACGCAGAGACGCAGCTCGCATTCGAGCGCGCCGCCAAGCTGTACCGCGATGCGCTCACGCGGCTGTCGCTCGACGGACAACAGCGTCGTGCGCTGTCCGAACGGCTCGGTCACTGCCTCGCGCTGGCCGGACGCGGGGTCGACGCGGCCGCGGCGTTCTCGGAGGCGCTGGCTGGGGCATCGCCCGCGCAATCGATGCAGCTGCGCAGCCTCGCGACGACGCAGCTGCTGCGCGCTGGCAAGGTCAAAGAGGCGTACGAAGAGCTGGACCGCGCGCACGCGCTGACGGGCCTGCGCGTGCCCAAGACCAACCTGTCCGCAGTGTTCATGCTGCTCTGGCGGCGCCTCAAGATCCGCTTCAAAAAGCTCGCGCTGGGGAGCAGTACCGAGCCGCCGTCCCCCGAGCTCATCCAGCGCGCCGACATGTTGTGGGGCGTCGGTGCTTCGCTCGTGTGTATGGACAACCTGCGGGGGGCTGTATACCAGGCAGAACACTTGCTGGTCGCGTTGCGCATCAACGACCCGTATCGCCTGGCGCGCGCGTTCTCCGTGGAGTCGGCGCTGTCGGCGACGGGCAACAAAAACCCCGCGCGCACGCAGTTCTTCATCGATCGTGGACTCGAGATCGGCGGCATGTCCGGCGAGCCACACGCGCTCTCGGCGGTGAAGGGCACGGCCGGCGTGGTGCGCCTGCTGGAGGGTCGCTTTCGCGAGGCGGTGAGGCTCACGCGGGAGGCCCAGCAGATCATCCGCGAACGCCTCAACGCGACCTTGGCCTGGGACCTGGTCACCATGGTGATCTTCGACCTGCAGGCGACGGCGCTCTTGGGCAATGTGCGCGAGATCGTCGAGCGCGTGCCCGAGGCGCTGCGCGATGCCGAGGCGCGCGGCGACGTGTACGCGACCACCTCTTGTCGCACCCGGCGCTGCATCTGGGCGTGGCTCGGGCCGGACCAGGTCGAGACCGCGCGACAACAGGTCGAGATCGCGGGCACGCAGTGGGTCCAGGCTGGGTACCACCTCCAACACTGGTACACGACCATGGCGCGCGCCGAGGTCGACCTGTACGCGGGAACCCCTGCCGACTCGCTCGCACGTCTTGCGGACGAGTGGAAGAAGCTGCTCTTTCTGCGCAAGATTCAGTACACGCGTCTCGAGGTCTGGTACCTGCGCGGTCGCCTCTTACTCGCGAGCGCACTGAACGCGTTCGATGCGGGTCTGCTCGAGCGCGCGCGCGAAGACGCGCGGTCGATGCTCAAAGAGGGGGCCCACTGGGGCAACGCACTCGGTCGCCTGCTGCTCGCCGGCGCCGCATCGTTCGACGACCTGGAGCTCTCGCTGCGCCTGCTCCGCGAGCTGGAGGGCCAGTTCGACGCGCTCGACATGCGACTGCACTACGAGGTGGTGCGCTATCGGCGGGGGCAGCTCACGCCGGGGCAAGAGGGTGTGACCCTGCAGCAGCAGGCAGAATCTGCCATCCGTGGGCTCGGTGTGACGCGGCCCGAGGGGTTCGTGGTCATGCTTGCTCCCGGCTTTCCAGGTGTTGCAAGCGCGCTTTCCGTCGGCGCGGCCTCGGGCGCTTCAACTTCTCGGGAGGACAAAGGAAGGCTGCCCCTCGACGGGAACGAGCATTGACAGTCGTTGCCAGTGCATGAAAGCATAAATAGACGAGATGAGGTCATGACTGTCCGGCAAGACCTGACGAACTGGCAGCCGCGCGAGCTCGTGCTGCAAGCGCAGCAACAAACGTTCGACGTGTTCCTGTCGGGTTGCGAGAGCCGCTTTTACCTGTTGATCCTGCTCGACGAGCCCAACTCGGAGCTGGCCACGGGTCTGCTCGCGGTCGAGGCCAGTCGTGAAGGCGACGGGCTCGCCTTTCGCACCGTGGTTCGCGATCTCGACGCGACGCTCGTCGGGGGCGACAAGTTCCCCACCAGCGGCTCGGCGAGTGCGCTCAAGCCGGTGCGTCCGCCGGTCGCGGCGGCCCCCGGGCCCGAGCGCATCAACGATCGTATCCCTCCGGAGCTGCTGCGCACGCCGTGCTACGTGCTTCCCATCCGCAAGCGCGCCGACGGCTCGTTTTTGCAGCACGTGTCCGTGGGGCGCGCGCGCAACCACGACATCGTGTTGCGCCACCGCAGCGTGTCCAAGTTCCACGCCTGGTTCGAGGTGCACGAAGGGTCGCGCCTCTTGGTCAAAGACTCCGACAGCCGAAACCATACCTTCGTCGACGGCCAGCAGGTCGCCAACCGGGTCGAAGTCGTGGCCGGACAGACGGTCAGGTTTGGCTCGGTCGAGGGTCGCGTGTGCACACCCGAGAGCCTGTGGAAAGCGCTGCATCCCTGACGTCGGTTTGAGGTCGGGAGCAGTTGCCTGAGGCTCAGCTCGCGGGCTCGAGTGGGGACGCGGAGCCAACTGCTTATCAAAGCAGGCCAGGGCGGAGCACCTTGGCGAGCGCTCTGTGGGCCGCGTCACGCGTCTGGTTCGTGGGGTGAGGTCCCGCGCGCTTTGTTTTTGGCGCCGCCTGCTGGCTCAGGGTGACAAGAGGTTGGCCCCTCTGGCCCTGCCGAGGACAACGCCAAACCGGCAAGTTCAGGCTGTGAAAAACAAGACTGCGACCAGCGAGCGACCTGACTATCAGGTGCTGATCCTGGGCACCGGCTTCGCCGGCATTGGCACCGCCATTCAGCTGACGAAGGCCGGCTTCACCGACTTTGCCTTGATCGAGAAGGAGGCCGATGTCGGGGGCACCTGGTTCGTCAACACGTACCCGGGCTGTGCCTGCGACGTGCAGTCGCACATGTACTCGTTCTCGTTCGAGCCCAATCCCAACTGGTCGCGCGAGTTTTCCCCGCAGCCCGAGATCTTGGCCTACCTCAAGCGTTGCGCCGACAAGTACCAGCTGCGGCCCCGCGTCCAGTTCGAGACGCAGGCGGTGGGCGCGACCTACGACGAGCGCAGCAGTCTGTGGCGGGTCAAGCTCGCGGACGCCAAAGCCGTGGAGAGCTACCTCGCGCTGCGGGGCCTCAAGCCGGGCGAGCCGCTGCCCGACAACGACCCCGAGCTACCTCCGCACCGCTGGGTCACGGCGCGCGCAGTCGTGTCGGGCATGGGAGGCCTGTCGACCCCTTCGTATCCCTCGGTGCCAGGGCTCGACACGTTCCAAGGCAAGACGTTCCACTCGCAGCGCTGGGACCACGACTACGACCTGAGCGGCAAGCGCGTCGCGGTGGTCGGCACCGGTGCGTCGGCCATCCAGTTCGTGCCGGAGATCCAGCCCAAGGTCAGAAAGCTCGACCTGTACCAGCGCACGCCGCCGTGGGTCTTGCCCAAGCCCGACCGCGCGATCAGTAAGGTCGAGCGCTGGTCGTACCGCAATCTTCCCGGTGTGCGGCTGGCCCGGCGTGCGGCGCTCTACACCACGCTCGAGAGCCGCGCCGTGGCCTTTGCGATCGACCCGCGCCTGTTCAAGGTGGCCGAGCCGCTCGCGCGTCTGTACCTGCGCCAGCAGGTGCCCGATGCTGCGCTGCGCAAAAAGCTGCTGCCCAACTACTCCATGGGCTGCAAGCGCGTGTTGATGTCGAACAACTGGTACAAGTCTCTGACGCGGCCCAACGTCGAGGTCGTCGACACCGGCATCGCCGAGGTGCGTGCGCACTCGGTGGTCGACAAACAAGGGGTCGAGCGTGAGGTCGATGCGATCATCTTTGGCACCGGCTTCCGTGTCCACGACGTCATCCCGCGCGGCATCATTCGCGGTCGCGGCGGGCGGGATCTCGTCGACGGCTGGCCACAGGGTCCAGAAGCCTACAAGGGCACGACCAACACCGGCTTTCCCAACCTGTTCTTTTTGCTCGGGCCCAACACCGGGCTCGGCCACAACTCCGTGGTGTTCATGATCGAGGCGCAGATCCACTACATCGTGGAGGCGCTCAAACACATGCGCGACAACGACCTGGCGGAGATCGAGGTCACGCGCGAGGCCCAGACCAGCTTCAACGAGTCGTTGGTGGAGCGCGCAAAGGGCACCGTGTGGACCGAGGGCGGATGCAGCAGCTACTACCTGCATCCGGAGACCGGCAAAAACGTGGCCATCTGGCCCGACTTCACGTTCAAGTTCGCAGCCGCAACGCGCAACTTCGACGCCAGCAACTACACCGTCAGACCCCTGTCTGCACTCGAGTCGGTGGCAAAGTCAGACCCAGCCCTGACGACCGCAACGTCCGAAGTCGCGTAGCCGCGCGCGTGCGCAGGACTATTTAGATGTGAAGGGCCTTTTGTGTGAAGGCGCGCAGCACTCCTAGGCGGCGCGCGTTGGGCGCGAGCTTGCGGCGCGCGTTTTCTTCGACGGCGGCGATGGCGTACTTCCAGGCGCTCGGTCCGAGGTCGTGTCCGAGACCCTGGATCACCGACAGCCGTGCGCCGGGGATCTGTGAGGCCATCAACCTGCCGGCGATGGGCGGGATCAGCGGATCTTTGGCGCCGTGGATGATGACCGTGGGCACGCGCAGCTGACGCAGCAGACGGGTGCGTGGGGGCGCCGCCATGATGGCGCCGAACTGGCGCGCAAAGCCGCGTCCACTCATGCCGCGATCGAACGACACGGTGGCCAGCTCGCGCAGTCTGCTGTGGGACGTGCGATGCGGGTGCGCGCCCAGTGCAGACCACGAGCGCACGAAGTGTTCGATGAGGCCTTCACGCGAAGTGTCGGTAGGTCGCATGATCAGCGCGCGCAGACCGCTGAGTGTGGGCACCGCGGCCCACAGCTCACCCGGACCCGACATCATGATGGCCAGGGAGCGCACGCGGCTCGGGCGAGCCAGCGCCATACACTGCGCGATCATCCCGCCTAGCGACAAGCCACACACATGCGCGCTCTCGATGCCGAGCGCGTCCATCAGACCAAAGGTGTCGGACGCCATGTCGTCGAGCGTGTAGGGTGCGTCGACCTTGCGGCCCAGCACGCGGTTTTGCAGCGCCTTTTGGATGTTGGGCGCGGGCAGCTTGTCGAGGCGCGTGGACTCGCCCACGTCGCGGTTGTCGAAGCGGACAACCCGAAAGCCGCGCGCCGCGAGGTCGCGACAGAAGTCGTCTTCCCAGATCACCATCTGTGCGCCGATGCCCATGATGAGTAGCAGCGGTTCGCCCTCGCCAAAGCTCTCGTAGGCGAGCTCGACGTCCTCGTTGACTCTTACTTTCGGCATGCGCTTCGTAGGTAGCGTCAACGCGCTACGGCGACCAGGCGACATCGGTGGACCAGCCGGTTGGACTGTAGCCGAGGGTCGTGACGAAATCGCGGGGGAGGGCGACCTCGAGCTTCACGCCGAAGCGGTTGGCGCTGCCACCGCTCTGGGTCGACGAGCCGACGATGCCTTCGACGTACGCACCCCGCGCAAAGCCTTGCGCCCAGGGGGGGATGAGCTTGGACGCGTCGAAGGCCGCGCTCGCGCCCGTGGGCTCGCCCGTGGCGCCCGTCTCGATGGAGATCATCGGCACCCAGTCCCCGAACTCGCGGCGCGCGGTCATCACCAACAGCCCGGCCGTCATGTCGGCTGCGATGCTGGCCATCTGGGAGGAGGCATCGCCTTCGGCGCCACCCTTACTTTGCGACGTGCTGCCGATGCCGGTGAGCACGGCCACGGCTTCGCCTGCCGTGGTGGCGGCCCCACTAAACTCGAGCACGGGGGCGCTGCCCCGTCCGGTGACGGTGACCAACAAGTCTTGCCCGGTGGGGGGCGAGAACGAAGCTTTGATGTCGAGCTCGGGATCGGGCGGCATGTCGCCGGTAAAACGGATGGCGCCGTCCTTGAGCTTGAACGGCTTACCGAGCAGCTTGAGCTCGCCGCGCACCAGCTTGGCTTGGCCCTCGAGCTTGGGGCCTTCATCTCCTTGCAAGAGCGCGATGTCGACGCCCACCTGCAGCGAGAAGTCTTTGTGCATGAGCCACAGCTCTTTCTCGGTCTTGATCTTGAAGGAGCCGAGCGAGATGCCAGGAGCAGTGCCGCCGTTTTGTGCCTTGAGCTCGGTGTCGGTAGACGCCGCGTCTACCTTTTCGTCGGCGTAGTGAATGTCGGGGTGCGGATCGAGGCTCTGCACACTCTTGCCGCGATCGCCGGTGAGCCAGATGCGGCCGTCGATGATCTTGAGCTGTGCCTCGGCCTTGAGGCTCTGCGGGATCTTGAAGTCCGCACGTGCGCGCGTGGTGAGCTCGCCGATGATGGTGCCTTGCTGGCGCAGTGGGAACTTGTTGGCTTCGACGTACAGACCCCCGTCGCCGGTGTTGTCTTGGTGCAGGGTCGCGTAGCCCTCGACGGACAGCTTGCCGCCGCGATCGCGCGCGGTGAGCTTCTTGATGTTGACGCTGCGGCCCTTGATGTCGATCCGACCGTTGACGTCGCGAAACGGCTGCGCGAGCGAAGCGACCGAGATGTTGACGTCCTCGAGCTGCACGTAGCCGACTGCATACGGATCGCTCAGCTTGCCCGTGACCGTCAGGTCGCTGCTGACGTTGCCGCCGACACGACCGAGCGTCTCGGTGAACGACAACACGTTGGCGAGCAGCAGCTTGTCGAGCTTGACGTGCGCATTGATGGGCGCCTCGGGCAGCACGGTGGGTGTGGTGCCGTCGGGATAGCTGAGGGGGACGCTGGCGCTGATGCTGCCGACCGAACGTGCCTTGCTCTTGAGCTCTGCGTCGAGCTCGGCCTTGGGTCCGCCCGCCTTGGCCTTGGCTTCGACGCGGAGCGGCTCGGTGTCTTGCGCCTTGAGGTCGTCGATGGTGGCCGTCAGGTCGAGCGTCGGCTTTTGTTTGCCCAGACCCGTGGCGTCGACTTTGAAGTCGGCCATGCCCCCGGCCAGGTTGCACAAGCCAGGCATCTTGTGGATGGCGATGGACTTGCCCTCCAGCGTGAGCTTGGCGGGACCCACCACGGGGTCTTCGCCCGACAGCGCGTTGAGCGCGAGCACCGAGGAGACCTTGCCTTCTAGGCTGCCGCCACCGTCTGTTTTGGCCGCGATCTCGACGGAGACTTGGTCTTTCTCGAGCTTGGCATCGAAGTCGACCGACGACTCTGCGCCGATCTTGCAGTGCCCGTCGAGCTTGTCGCCGTAGATCACCAGGGCCAGCTGCGCACCGCCGCCGATGATCCCGTCGTTGCCCTCGACATCGAGCTTCGCGTTGGCGCGGATGGGGAGCGACACTGCGTAGAGCTTGGTGAAGTAGGCAAACACGCCCTGCATCTCGTCGAGCCGGCGCTGCTTGAGCTCGGCGTGCGCCTGGAAGCGGGCGTTGCGCCAGGCCTCGGGTTTTTCGAGCGCCGCGCGTGGATTGCCCAGAGGCCAGTCGACGAAGCCGTTGAGCGTGACGAGCTCTCCCTTTTTGTCCTTGGCCCACACGCCGAGCTCGGCCTTGTCTTTGTTGACGTTGGCGGTCAGGCGCAGCGCCTCGACCGGATCACCCTCTTGCTCGGGCAGCTTGAGCGCGGCGGTGATGTCGGCCACCAGCGTGGGATCGTCGAGCGTGCCCTCGGCGCGCACCTTGGCGTCGAGCATCCCGTCGAGGCCGGCCAGCTGATCGCCGGCGATCGCGGAGATCTGTCCGACCGGCATGTACACCGAAGCGTTGAGGCTCATGCGCGCGAGGCGCATCGCCTTGCCAAGGTCGGCGGGACGCTTGGGGATGGCGATCGATGCGTCGATGCGCGCACCGAGCTCAGTGCTGGAGTAGAGACCGATGTCGGCGTCGAGCTTGCGTTCGCCGAGGTCGGCGCGCAGCGTGATGGTGCCGTCGATGGGGAGGTCGGACTTGTAGCTCACCTTCTGGAGCTGCAGCTTGGTGTCGACGATGGGCTCGCTGGTGGTGCCCAACACCTTGACGTTGCCGCCCAAACGACCCGCGATGCCCTGCACACCCCCGAGTGCGCTCCACTCGGCGAGGTCGACGTTGGCGAGTGCAAGCTTGGCGTCGACGTGGTTGTCTGCATCGAGCTTGCCGCTCGCGCGCAGCTCTTGTTTGTTGCTGACCAGCGTGAGCTCTTGCAGCGTCAGACCGGCCTTGCCGTAGTGCAGCTCGCGCAGGTCGAAACGTACTTCTTTTTTCACGACGAAGCCGCGCCCGATGCCCTGTGCGCGCAAGCTTCCGTCGGCGCCACGTTGGCCACCGATCTCTGCCTTGAGCTGTGTGTCGGGCCCACGCAGGTCGAGCTTGCCGCTCAGCGTGCGCGACGTGGCCAGCGCGTCGAACCCGACCTGGTCGAGCTTGACCTTGCCGGCCGAGAGCTTTTGCATCGCGAGCTTGATGTGACCCTGCGGCGACGCGATCGGTCCGGACACCGCGAGGCCGAGATCGAGCGAGGCCAGCTGCGCCGACGGATGTTTGAAGTCGCGCACCGCGAGCTTGCCGTTGGCCGTCACCGTCGTGGCCCCGAGCTCGGCCTTGATGTCGCCGTCGAGCATGCCCGCCATGCCCTGCTTTTTGAGGAAGTCGATGGCGTCGAGGTGCAGCTGGTGAAAGTCGATGGACGCCTTGCCGCGGCTGGTCTTGGTGTTGTACTCACCCTCCACCGCGAGGGCCTGCTCGAGTCCGCTCAGGGTCAAGCTGCGCAAGCGCACCACGGGCAGCGGTAGTTCTGTGCGCACTGCACCGGACGGGATGGCACCGTCGTCGAGCAACACGTGGTTCCACTTGAGCTCGACCTTGTCTGGCACGGGCTTGTCGGTGGGCGTCGCGTGCGCGCGCAAGTTCCCCTGGACCTTGAGCACCGGCAAGATGCCCGCGATGGACGCCAGCTGTGTGGGCTGAATGGCCACCGACAGGTCGTAAGCCTTACTGTCTGCTGTCGCGAAGACATCGATGGCGCTCGTTCGGCCGTGCTTGCCGGCACGGATGCGCGCACTGACCTCGAGCTTGTCGTCCACGTTCTTGGCGTCGACGCGCAGGTCGACCGGCACCTTCAGCTCGGCCCCGTCTTGTACGCCGAGCAGCGCGAGTGCGCGACGGTTGACGCCGGTCAGCTCGAGCCGCGCGCTCCTGAGGGGCCACGGTTCTATGTCGGCCAACGCGGGCAGGTCGGCGTGCAGAGTCAGCGGGGCGCCGGCGATGGCGGCCTCGATGCCGATCTTGCCACCCTTGTCGGCGCGCCACTCGCCCTTGGTGGTGCGCAGCTGCAGCAACACCTGGTCGTCTCCAGTGACGCGCACGGTGGCCTGCTCGAGTGCAAGTGCCGGCTTGGGCCCGTACACGCCGCCGAGTGCGAGCGTGCCCACCACGGCCTTGATGGTGCGGTCGTCCCACTGGGTCTCGCCGCGAGCATCACGGAGGCGCACGTGCTCGGCGCGCACCACGAACGTAGAAGGCTCGGATGGCGGCTCTTCGGGTTCTTTGGGCTTGTCGGGATCGGCCGGGTAGAGGTGTGCACGAACACCGTCGATCTCGACGCGCGTGAGGGTGAGTGTGTTGTGCAGCAGAGACCACGGACGCAGCCGCACCAGCGCCCAGGGCACGCTCACGATCTCACGCTTTTGTTCGTCGAACAGCTTGGCGCCGCGCAGGTTGATGCCCCACGGGTCGATGCGGTCGACGCTCTTCACTTCGAGCGTGTAGCCACCCATGCTCTCGTTCGCGAAGCCCACGCCCTTTTGCACGGCGAAGTTGCGCAGGGCCGGGATGGCGAGCGCCGCGAACACCAGGCCGACCAGTGCGAGCGGCACCACGATGATCGAGCCCACCACCCAGAGCGCGACACGACCGACCTTACGCAGCGTGGGGTTGGCCATCAGAATGCGTCTCCGATGGTGAGGTGCACGGCGCCGCGGAACTTCTTGAAGCCGAGATCCATCCGGTAGTCGTCGTCCGAGTCGAACTGCAGAAACTTCTGCGGCCGTCCTGCGACGTCGAGACGGATGGGTCCGATCACGGTGTAGTAACGAAGGCCCGCACCAAACGCGGTGTTGGGATGGTTCATGCGGAAGCCTTGCTGCTTACGCTTTTCGATCTTCGCCGAGTAACCGACGCGCGTCATCCTCGTCGGATCGACGATCGTGGTGTCGTACGAGCGGTTCACGCTGAACCCCGCGTTGACGTCGCCCATGTCGCAGAAGCCCACGATGTAGAAGTCTTTGGACAGCGGCACGCGCAGCTCCATGCTGGCTTCCCAGCGGTGCGTGCCGCCGGTGCGTCCGTCGCCGAGCTCACCAGGGCCAAAGCCGCGGTTGGACATCGCGCCACCGCCGCGCAGGCGATAGGCCTGTGGACCGAGCAACTTGCTCTGATCGTCGAGCTTGCGGCCCGCATTGATCACGGCCAGCCAGCCGAGCGCGAAACGACCGGCGAGCACGATGCCCAGGCCGAGTGGAGCGTAGCCGCGTGCCTCGGGCGTGAGGCGAATGTAGTTCCAGGTGGAGTCTGCATACTTGGGGTCTTCGCCGGGGCTCGACCCCTTGCCCAGGCGCAGCGCCTCGTGTGCCACGATCTTAAAAAACGCTCCCTTGGAGGGCTTGGCTGCGTCGTTGCGCAGGTCGAGCGTCAGCCGCTGCTCGATGAACGGCAGACGGTAGCTCGAGGGCAGCTCGTAAAACGCAGCTTCGCGGTCGCGCACCACCACGGGGTTCATGGGCGCAATCATCTGCTCGACGTTGCCCGTCGACTGCTTGACCCAGCGCTTGTTGAGCGAGTCTTGTACGTCGTCGACGATGGGCTGGCGGCGCGCCACCTCCATGAACTCCTGATGCAGCGCGATGCGTCCGCTGAGCCGCTGCTTAAAAAAGCCGCGCTCGAGCCCCAGCGCAAGGCCCACGTCGTTGCGAAAGAACAGCAAGAACGGGTCGGGGCCGTTGTCCCAGCGCGTCTCGAGGAACAGGTTGGTGCGCGCGTCGATCACGCCCGGCTGCGAGAAGTTGGCCGTGATGGAGTTGCCGAAGCGCGGTCCGCCGTTGGGCGCCGACGGGAACGCCCCGAGGAACAACAGCCGTGGGCGTTCTTCGATGCGGAACTTGCGCAGCCCTGCGACGAAGTTGCGGTTCTCGTAGCTGCCCAGGAGGTGCACGTCCCACTGCGGAACGCTGATGCCTTCTTCGGCGGCGTTGCCTGCCGTGGTGCCGGCCATGATGCCTGCGCCCACCAAGATCTCGCTCTCGCGTCGTGCCTCGAGCTCGACCACCACGGGCACCTCGGCGCCGGTGGTGCCTTCGAGCTCGCCGCGCACCGTGACCGAGGAGAATGCGCCGAGCGCGTAGATGGAGCGTTGCGCGTCTTCGAGCGCACTCTCGCGGTACAGCTGACCCTCGCGCAAGAAGGTCACCGCGCGAACCGGGTCTTCGGGGAACTTACCCTTGCTGACCAAGCGCATCTCGCCAAAGTGGCAGAGCGGGCCCGGCGTGATGTCGTAGGTGACGTCGGCGATCAGCAGGCCGCGGTTGATGGTGACGTCGCCGTGGATCTCGACGCGCGCGTAGCCGGCTTCACGCAGCACCTTGGCCAGCTCGGTGATGGCGACGTCGTACTGGGCCTCGTCGAAAATGTCGCCCTTCTGCATCGTGAGCGCGCTGTCGATCTTGGCGCGCAGCTTGGGGTCGATCTTGCTCTCGACGTCGACCTTGAGCTTGCGAACGCGGACGGGCTCGCCCTCGTCGATGTTGACTGTGATGTCGACCTGACAGTCCTCGCCCCGACACGCGTCGGTGGTGCGCGCGCCGTCGGGCGCAAACTGCACGTCCTTGATGCGCACGCCGTAGAAACCCCGCGCCTGGTACCAGCGCTCGACACGGTCGAGGTCGAGCTTGAGCACGGCTTCGTCGTAGACGGGCCAGTCGGTCCACGGCAAGGCGAACAGGCGCGCGGACCAGCGCGACTTGTCGAAGGGCGGCTCACCACAGCTCGCCCCCAGCAGTGCGCCCACGCCGAGCGTGACCTTGGCGCGCTGCTCGGTGGCGATGCAGGCGCGCAGGGCGTTGGTGTCGAGCTCCTTCATGCCGGTGAACTTCAGCTGATCGATGCCGTAGCGCTGCTTGGGGATCTCGGCGCACGCAGCGAGCAAGACGAGGCAGGCCAGCGAAAGCCAGCGGGGAGGTGCACGACGCTTCGATATCGACACGGGCTGAAGGCGACTCAAGCAGTGTTTGTGCCATGTTTGGGCTCGCCTCACCTGCGCGCTCTCGTACTTTTGGTGCTGGCCGCCGCGGCGATCGCGGCGGGTGGTCCGCGTGTCGTGCCGATCGTCGCGCGGACGGCCGACAAAACTGCCACGCAAGAGGCGAACTTGCTGGTCGTCCCGCGGGCCGCGTGCGCTTCGGGCGCCCAGGTCCGAGCGCTGCCCTCGGGCGCGCGAGCGGAGCGCCGACTACCCTTGCACCATGAAGCTGCAGGCTGTCTTTTCGCGCGACGAACTGGTCTCCTTCGCGGGGCAGTGGTTGCCCCTCAAGTTGATCTTGGGTGACCCGACCAAGGACGACCGGTTCTTGATGTTGACCGACCCCAAGGCGATCGAGCTCGTGCCCAACGCAGGCTTGCGCATCGCCTGTCGCGCGCAGATTCGTTGGCCGGTGCTCGGCATCAGCGTCCCCATCACGGCGCGTACGCTGAGCGTGCTGCTCACCCCCTCCATCGCCTCCATCGAAGGCCATCCTGCGCTGGTCTTCCGGCTCAAGATCGAGCAGGCCGACCTCTCGGGCGTGCCCGCGCGGCTAGACGGCACGGTCACCGATGCGATCAACCGAGCGCTGTCGGAGCGGGTCAAGCCGACCTGGAAGTTCGGTCAGTCCTTGACGAGGGTCGTCCCGATGCCGGCGATCTTGGCGACCACGCAGAGTATCGAGCTGGAGGTGCAGTCAGGCGCGGTCGAGGTGAGTCACGAGGGCTTCACGTTCCAGCTCACGCTCAGTGCGTCAGCGCCTCGTCGCGACCTGCACCCTGTGCCGTGACTGGTGAGGCCCGGGACGTGAGCGTGGACGAGCACGAGGACGTGTACGAACACGAAGACGATCACGTGCACCCGCACGAGGAGGATTAGGAGCACGTGCGCGAGGACGACAACGTGAGGTCAGGGCGGACCGATCCGTAGTCTTCGGCGGAGCACCTCAGCGCTGCCGACTGGACTCAGTGTCACCTGTCAGCGTCTCGAGCGAGCCCAGCTCAACCCGTTGTTTCCTCGACGCCCGCAGGCACCCTGGCGCGTGCTCGTCCCCGCGCACGTGCTCGTACCCCTCCTCGTGGGGGTACTCGTCTTCGTGATCGTGGACGTACTCGTGTTCGTGTTCGCTCAGGCCGGCGACGCACTAGACGCAGGGTAGGGCGTTTGTAGTTCCTATCCGCACCCAGCTGCGCGAGCGACTCAGGCGCGTGGCCAGAACGTCTTGCTTGAGATCGTGATGCTCAGTCAGCTTAGTCGGGGTGCTGCTCGTGCCACGCGGCGCACGCGCGCCGATGCCGCTCGCGGCCGCACTCCGCTCGCCCGCATGCTCGCTGTCGCTTGCCTGCACGCGGGTGCGGCTGAAACCACTTGCCGCAAACCCGGCACGACCGCTTGCGCGCCATCCACTGCCTCCTGATCGGACGGCAGCGTGGCGCAACGCGCTCAGGCGGCTACAGCGGCGCCGAGCACGAGGGGTGGGTCATTTCTCGAGAGCACAACCGGGTCATTTTTCGAGAGCGGTGAAGTTCTCCCCTGGACGGCCGTCCGACACACTGGGTTGCGGGGGCGCGCTTTGAAGTGGCAGGTGCTTCTCAGGGCAAGCTGACGCGGAGCCACTATTGGGCAGAGCCATCGCGCTCGCAGCGGGCAAGCTGCTCGCGGGCCGGCGCTGCGAGGTGCCCGGCGGGATGAAGTCGCAGGTAGTCGCGCCACAGTGGGGCGGCAGACGTGCAGCCCTCGGCGTGTTGCACCAGCCTCGCGAGCTCGTAACGTGCCGTGGCCGCCTGGGGGCTTCGATCGAAGCTCTCAATCAACTGTGCCAAACGCGCGCGCGCGCAGGCGGGCTCTGAGACCCGCATGCACTCTTCGGCGGCAGCATAGAGTGCTTCGGCGCTGCTCGAGCTGGGCTGCGAACGTCGGCGTGCAGCTGGGTCCAACTCGAATGTGACCGCCACTTCTCCCAGCGGCACCAACGCTGCCACAGGCGTTGGTCCTAGCAGCGCGTCGCCGAGTCTGGCGCGCAGCCCCGCGCCTGCGCCTTCGACAGTCAGCGCGCGCTGTTCGCCTGCGGGCGGAGGAAGCAGCGAACGAGCGTGGTCGTGGAGCATGCGCGCAAGCGCGGGTGGGAGTGACTTTCGGCGGACCGCTCGCTCGCGCGAGTCGAAGGTCTCGCCTTCGCTCACGCGCACGCTGCGATCGCCCAGCTGGACTTGCACCGTGCCGTGCTCGACGTGAATCACGCTCCGTTCCGTGCGTACGTCGATCGCGAAGCGCGTGCCGACAACGTCGACGTGCATGTGCGGCGTCTGGACCGACAGCCCCCGCGTGCCATCGCCCTCGAAATCAGCGACCAGTTGCCCCTCACCGACCTCGATCAGGCTCCGCTCCAAGCCCGCAGGCGCGACACGCAGGATGCCCGGCCCTTGGAGCGATAGTCGTGTGTGCTCGCCCAACGATGCGCGCAACACCACCGCGCGTGGAAGCTCGATGCGCGAGACCAGACGGCCGAGCAGCGTGCGGAGCGGCTCCGACTCGGCGCCTACACCCGCTATACAGTAGACAGACAGCAGCGCGGCGTGCGCTCCGGTTGAGGTCGCAGTCGCGCTCGATGTCGCGGCGCTCATGGGCGATGCGCTGTGGCGTACCGAGTGCGGCGTAGCCGTGGGCGCGGCCTGAGAAGTCAGCGAAGCGCGCCCGAGCCAAAACAAGGCGAGCGCAGCGGCCACGGACAACGCCGCGACGACGGGCCATCGCTGGGGGTGCGCGTGACCGCGCGCCCCACTAGCGTTTCGTCCACCGACGCCGGGCCATCCAGCGTTCCGTCGATGGACGGTGCGATATTTTCCGATTTCTGCATCGACAACTACACTGGCGAGCCCACCATCCTTTTTCCCGACGGAACGGCCTGCATTAACGTCAACATCGTGCTTTTCGGTGGCGGGGTAAACCGAGCAGACGCTCCCAAGGACTGGACGCAGTGGAGAGCGGCGGATGCCGGGGTCGCAATCCTGCACGGCAGCACCTGGCGCTCGACCAGGTTTTGCGGCTACGCACCAGCGCCAAAAGGTCTCACGCTGGCGGGAACGTTTTCCGACACGTCGGGCAGCTCCGGCAGCATGTCGGCTTTCTTGGCACAGAAGAGCTTCGTGCTCTCAAAGGGTGGGCGCTTTACCCAAACCGCATATGTCGCCTCAGTAACGAGCAACTCCGTGGTCTCGGGAGGACCGGCTGACAAACAAGGCTCGTACGCGATCGACGGTTATACAATCGCGCTGCACTACGACGGCGGCAGCGCGGTCACGACGTCGTTCGTCTGGAAGAGCCTCGACCCGCGGATGTTTTGGCTCGACCGTCACGGCTACGTCAGTGGTCCGTGACGCAACGTGTGGGGAGCCTTGCCGGTCTGCGATCGATACTGGGCATCGCAGGCCCTCACCCTTGCCGACGCGAAGGCTCGGGCTAAATGCTCAGCACGATGCTCACAGACGAGTCGAGAAGGGGCCCTGTGTTCAGACACTCCGAGGATCGCTGGCCCGTCGCGTGCGCGATTGGCGTCACCGCGATCGACGTCGTGATGTACCTACGAGTCGGAAGCTTGGGCTGGCTATTGGCCTATTGGCTGCTGATGATCGTGCCGAAGGGCCTACTGAGCGCGTGGAGTCACCATCACCAACACGTGCCAACATTCGGCTCGACCACACTCAATCGCATGCTCGAGCTGTCCTACGCGCTACACACTGGCTTCACGACGAACACGTGGGTTCTGCATCACGTGCTCGGGCATCATCAGAACTACCTCGATCAACACAAGGACGAGAGCCGCTGGAAACGCGACGACGGACGCCCGATGGGCCTGCTCGAGTACACGCTTTCTGTGGCGGTGACCGCGTATCCACGTGCGTACGAGGTTGGCAAGCGCTTCCCGCGCCAGCGCCGTCAGTTCTTGGTTTTTGGTGCACTCACGGCGCTGCTCGTCTCGGGCTTGGTCGCCTATAAGTCAGTGGCCGGCTTCATCTTGTTCGTGCTGCCCATGGTATGCAGCCTTCTATACACGTCATGGGCGACGTACGGTCAGCATTGTGGTCTCGATGCTGACGACCCCTTTCAGGCGTCGTACAACAACCTGAACACCTGGTTCAATCGTCTCACGGGCAACCTCGGGTATCACACGGCCCATCATTTTCGCCAGGGCGTTCATTGGTCCAAGCTGCCCGAGGTACACGCGAAGATCGCCCACCAGATTCCAGCTCACTTGTATCGCAAGTCGACCTTCGACATGTTCTTGCCGCACTCCTGAACAGCAGCTCGATGCTCCGGGCTCGACACGCTTTCGCGCGCAATCTATACGAACCAGGCATGGATTGCCGCATCGAACTGAGCCAGCTGCAGCCAGGGGATCTGCTCCTTTCGATGGGCAAAGACAGCACGGCGGTCGCGGTGCGATCGCTGACGGGCGGAC
>JBEGTL010000059.1:0-23521 GCA_041179425.1 Pseudomonadota bacterium
CGCGTTGATCTGGGAGCTTGCGCCACGGCTCGGCCTGGTCGAGCCAGCCTTCTTGCCGCCGCTCTCCGAGGTGCTGAGCACAGGGGTCGAGCTGATCCAAAACGGGCAGCTCATGAGTCACCTCGCGGCCAGCCTGCAGCGCTCGTTGTTCGGCTTCGCGATGGCCATCTTGTTCGCGGTGCCCATGGGCCTCGCCATCGGCTCGTCGCGGCGCGTCGAGGGCTTCTTTTTCCCGCTGTTCGAGGCGCTGCGCAACACGCCTGCACTCGCCCTGCTGCCGGTGTTCATCTTGATCCTCGGCATCGGCGAGTCTTCCAAGAACGCGCTCGTCATCTACGCCTGCTCGTGGCCCATCTTGCTCAACACCATCAGCGGCGTGCGCAGTGTCGACCCGCTGCTCATCAAGTCTGCGCGCACCATGGGCGTCACGCGCCTCGACATGCTGCGCAAGGTCGTGTTGCCAGCGGCGTTGCCGACCGTGTTCACCGGCATTCGCCTGGCGGGCGCCAACTCGTTGCTCGCGCTGGTCGCGGCCGAGATGGTGGGTGCCACGGCGGGCCTCGGTTATCTGATCCAGTACTCGCAGTACAACTTCAAGATCCCGCACATGTACGTGGGCATCTTGACGATCACCATCGTGGGCTTGGTGTTCGCCCGCGTGCTGCAGTGGATCGAGCGCAGGTTCACGCGTTGGAAGACCGAGTAGCCGTCAGGGCTTGAGCGCTGCCGCCGCCTGTAGTCGCACCGCTTCGAGCAGGTCTTCGAGCTCGAGGGCGTAGTCGACGATGTGCAGACCGAAGCCTCCGATCTCCAGCAACGAGCTGCGGTACGCGAACGGAGTGCGCTGGTCACCGCTCGGTGGGTCCACGCTGATCTCCAGGTAGTGCGCGCCATCGGTCGTCTTGCACTCGCCGCGGAAGTAGTCGCGGTACAGCACGAAGGGCGTGCTGACGCCGGTGGGTGACGCGCCGTCGGGCCTGAACGAGGGATTGGAGACGGTGGTCCGTCCATAGGTGCCCTTGTAGCGTCCGCTATTGCCGGCCAGCGCCGCGGGCTCGGTGCACGCCACCTCGAGGCCGGCGTTGGCGCGCCCAAACAGCGATGTGGCAGGGGGCGGCGCCTCCTTGGCGAAGCTGGAGTACGCGATGACGCAACCTGTCTCGCCAGGTGTAGTGCAGGTGGGGATGTTCTGAAACGAGCCGCCCGTACGTTGACCTTGTGCCGTGGTCACGTTGCCGCCCAGGAGCACCGCGCTGATCAGCCGCGCACGCAGGGCCGGATCGTTGTCGACCTCGGAACGAATGACCTCGGTGAGCGTGGCCGTGCCCTGCGAGTGGGCGATGAGGACGAACTTGCGACCCTTGCTGTAGTGGTCGAGGAAGTAGTGAAACGCGCTGCGAATGTCGGCGATGCCGCGTGTGAGTGCGAGAGGGTCGAGTGGACTCGGGCCTCCTGCCAGCGAGAGTCCGATCTGACGGTACAGCGGAGCGTGGACCTTACACAGACTGCGGAACCACGCGGCCTGACTGAGCAGAGGGTCGAGCACTTTGTCGGTGTTGGCAAAGTCGGTCATCAGCCCGGCCGCGCCGAACTCGACGGTGGGATAGACGTAGAAGCAGTCGAACGCGGGTGCGCTCGCGCTCTCGTGCTTTACCTCGGCGCGCGTCCCGTCGGACTTGAACTCGGTCGCATCGAGGCTGCTCGCGCACGCGTCGGGAGTGCTTTGTGGACCACAAAGCCAGAGCCGAGGATCGCTGTAGTCGAGCTCCGCCGTGGCACCCACATTTGTCAGGTCGCTGCGATCGGAGGGTCTGGGTTTGCCGGAGTCTCCGCTCGCGGCGTCGTTGACCGTGCCGGAATCTACGCTCGAACCGGCGTCGGATGTCGTGCCGCTACTTCCGCTATCACACGCAAAACAGGCCAAAAAAGCTGGGAACGTGAGGACTCGCAGAGGGCTCGACGGATAGGGCATCCCCGAGAGAATACAGGATTGTTTTGCTGGAAAGGTCTACGTCCTGAGAGTCCGAGCGAACTCGAGGGGTCAGTGAATGAACGACCAGTCGATCCCCGGCACCACCTCCATATGAACGTGGTTCTGATGATCCCGGTCGTGGTGCGGTGTGATCACCACCTGGAACAGATCTCGTTCCACCGCTCTGCACACCACCTGACGTAGGATTCGGCCTTCGGTGTCTTCTCCACTGCGCACGGGGCAGGGAGCTCCTCCACGCTCGCGGTCGTCCCAGTCCTCGAGCACTTGGATCACGCGGCCGTCGCGCAGGTGAAAGCGCGCCGCGTCGATGGCCAGCGCGTGGGCGTGTCCACTGGTCTTGCCGCTGCCGCGCACGCGCGCGCCGGGGCGGAAGGTGGAGTAGTGCTCGACGCGCACCACGCCCGCATCGCGCAGGATGGGCGCCCACGCCAGCAGCGCGATCGCGAGCCGGCAGTCGACGATGCCGTTCTTGGCCATCCCGTTGGCCGGACCAAACTCGACGCCAAGGATGCGGGAGTGGAGGGTGAGCGGGTCTTTGATGGCAGGTGCGTCTGGTGCCGGGAGCGGATCGAAGCGCACCGACGCACTGCGCAGCAGCCGCTTACACTCCTTGGGCGAGAGCGAGCCGATGGAGCGACCACTGGGCAGCGTGCCTCGGCCGACGCTGATGGTGCGCGGGGCCTTGTCCTCGTTGCGGGCTTCGACGGAGAGCTGGCTCGCGCGACCCTCGTCGGCGAGGGCGGCGCTGCGTGTCGAGCGCATGCCGCGCGCGCTGGCCTGCCCACAGCAGCCCCCGAGCACGAAGAGAGCGATCGTCATGAGCGCTGCTCGTCCCATCGCTGGCATGTAGGCATCAAGCCGACCCCGGCTACTGCCGTCAACTAAGCGCAAGCGGCCACGCCCCTCAAAACGCGGGGACACGGAAGGCGAGGCTCGCCGCAGCGAGGCCCAGGTCTGCTGCCGATCCGTTCAGCAGGTCGACCACCGCCTTGGCGGGCAGGGTTCGGTCGCCCTCGAGCGCGGTGCACACCTTGCGGAGGACCGAGTCGGTGCACAGGGCCCCGGCACTCGCAAACAACACGTCGCCCGGCTCGAGCTGCTCGGCGCACCAGGTAGGGTCGAGCTTGAGCACGCCCTCGACCGGCTCGTTGCCCGCCTCGGGCCGCAGCTTGCCGTCGGCGCGGGCGAGCCGGCGCAGCACACGATGTCGCAGCAAGTACGCGCGCTGCGAGCCCGCCGCGAGCACGTGCAGCACGCTGCCCTCGAGGGAGAGCGCGAGCAGGCCGACGTCGGAGGTGCGCTTCTCGACCAGACCCTCCACGCGGCCGCGCAGCGCCTGTTGCGCTACGCGTAACCCCTGGTGGACGCGGGTCGAGGTGCGCCCGTCGTGAGGGCGCATGAAGCCATCGTAAAAGCCGTCGAGCACGCTATCGAGCAAGTAGGCCCACAAGCGGGGCGGCCCCTCTGCGTGGGCGGCCACCAGCGTGGGCCCGTCGTCGAGCAGCCTCACGTCTTCTTGCCGCAGCTCGCCATGCGCGATCTTGGCGCGTTGCACCGCGAGGTGCGGAGTCCACTGCATGCGCACTGCCCGCCCTGCTCAGTCGGTTTTGGAGACGACGAACTGCACGCGGTAGCCCGCCACCTGCTCGAGCGAGGCGACCGCGCGACCACTGCCCGTGGCCTTGGCCGTCAGGTAGTCCCAGCGCGTGTTGGTGCCCTGTCCTTGCACCGCGCGCTGCTGCGCGGGCACCTCGACGCCGATGCCGAGGTCTTTTTCGGCAAAGCCCTCGGGCAACTTGGGGATGGGGATGGAGACCTCGACCGGAGCCTGTTGCAGGCCTTCGCCCTCGATGACCACATCCAGGGTAGGTCCAACGGGGCGCTCGTAGTCGTGGTTGGAGAACGCCGTGGTGCGCGCTCCATTGGCAAAGGTGACCTCGACGGGCTCGGCGAGCGCGCCGGCCGGAATGGCCAGGCGTGCTCCGTTGTCTAGCTCGAGCGTGCCGCCGGCCGGGCCGACCACGACCACCAGCTTGTCCGTCCCTCGCTTGTGCACTTCGGGTACGTTTGCTCTCTTCTCTTCGCCCAGCGAGGTCGTGGTCGTCGCGTAGCTCGACTGCGGCGCACTGCCGCCACATGCAGCGACCAAACCCAATCCAGCGATCCAACGCAAGTAGTTCATGACCAAGACCCCCGGTCCATCGCTCACCAATATGTCAGTCCGGCGAGCCGCACAAGCTCTGCGTGCGCATGCGCAACTCTGGCGTGCGCTTCTGGTCGATGTAACTCTGTTGAGACTCGACCCATGGCCCACGGCGTTCACGGCACGCTGCCCAGCAAAGGCGGCGCACGGCGGATTATGCGCGACCAAGCTGTACGCTTGAAGGCTGGCTTTGTGCGCGCACGCGAGCTCTCGCCGCTCACACTGCGCGGAGCGAGCGTGGGCGTACTGACCGCCCTGGCACTGCGTTACTACGGTTTCGAGGCACTCGACGCAGTTTGGTACGTCACGGGGCTCGGTCTACTGGCGCTGTTCTTTTTGGCCCTGCTCAGCGTACTGGTGGCCGCGCTGCGGATGAAGGTGTGGCTTCTGCGCTCGCAGCGCGAGTCGCGAGGCGTGCCCCCCACGCGTGCCGCCAGTGAGACGCGGCGCCCGGTCGACACCGGTTTTTCGCTGCCCAACCTGCGTTTTTGGCTGTTGGTCGAGGTGCGGCTCGAGGTGCGCGCGCCCGCCGGTGTCGAGCTCGCGCCCGAGCGCGCCGGCAGCCAGCTGGTCGAGCGTGTGCGCTTTGGCGACCACGGCGAGGTGCGCAACCTGGCGCGCACGATCGTGGTCCGCGACGTGTTCGGCATCGCCAGCATCGGCCTCCGCCAGAGCGCGCCCGTCGAGGTCGACGTGCTGCCTCACGCCGGCGCGCTCCGTTCGTTGCCGCTGTTGCGCTCCCTGTCCGGCGGCGACGACATCCCTCATCCGATGGGTCTCGAGCAGGGCGATCGCCTCGAGCTGCGCCGCTACGCGCCGGGCGATCCGGCACGGTTCATCCACTGGAAGGTGTTCGCACGCACCCAGAAGCTGGTGGTGCGCATGCCCGAGCGGGCCCTGTCTCGGGCGCAGCGGGTCGCAGCCTACCTGGTGGCCGGGCCAGCCGACGGAGCGAGCGCTGCGGCGGCGCGTGTCGCGCTCGAAGAGGGGGTGCTCGGCGCCGACTTCCGGTTCGGCGCGGACGGCTCGCCCGAGCCCACGCGGGACCAGGCGAGCGCCCTCGTGTCGCTGCGCCGCTCCAGTGCCGCGCGAGCCCACAGCGGCGAGCAACTGTCGAGCTTCCTCCAGCAGCTCGATCGTGAGGGCCCCTCCTCGCTCGTGTTGTTCGTCCCGGCGGCGAGTGGTCCCTGGGTCGACCAAGTCGCCACACTGTTGCAAAAACAAGCGCGTTCCGCACGCGTGGTGATCGGGGTCGACGGCATCACGCAGCGCGAGGGTGCGTCGTGGGTCGAGCGGCTCACGCTCGCGCCGCGCGCATCGACGCAGATCCAGCTGGCCGAGCTGCGCGCGCTCATCACGTCCTATAAGCGCGCCGGCTGCGAGGTCGTGGTGCTCGACCGCGAGAGCGGCCGGCTGCTCGGCGACGCCCACCTCAATCGCCCCGGTCAGGCACCGAGCGGCACCCCCTCGGTCTCCACCGCGAGCAGCACGGGAGCGGCCGCATGAAGAGCCCAGCTTTGGTGATCGCCCTCCGCGCGCTGGTGTACGCGCTGTGCACGGCCGTCTTCATCTGGCCGCTGGCCACCCTCACCACGGCGCTCGCGGGGGGCCTCGGCGCGGGCGTGGGCGTACTGCTCGGGTTTCGGGTCGCGGCCGGTCGGCTGCGCTCGCTGTTCATTCTGCTCGGCAGCGCGATCGCGACCGCGCTGCTGGCGCTGCTGATCGGCGCGCTGTCACGCTCGGGCACGCTGGCCGAGGCACTCTCGCCGCCCAGCTTCTTTGCGCTGGTCGACGCGCTGCGCTTTGGTCTGCTCGCCCTCCCGCTCGCGCTCGCGCTCAGCGCGCTGTCGGCGCGGCATCGTGCGCTCGCGTTCGTCGAGGTGGGCCTCGGCGGCATGATGGTCTCGCAGCTGGTCGCCGAGCATCGCCACGGCGCCATCAATCGTCCGTTCGAGATCGCGGACCCCATCCTGTCCGTGGGCGGGGACCCTTCGGTGGTGTTCTACGCGCTCGGTGGCGCGGCGGTGGTGTTGCTCGCGTTGGTGTTGATCATGGAGCGCAGCATCGTGCGGCTCGTGCTCAACTTGGGGCTGATGCTGCTCATCGTGTTGGCCGCAGGTTGGGGCGCACAGAGCGGCGTGCTGCCACGCCCGGAGCCCCAGGGCGGCGGCCTCGGCCTCACCGGCAAGCCCGAGGGCAAGCAGCAAGAAAACAAACACGGCCAGGGCAAGGGCAAGGACCGACGCGACAACGACAACCTCGAGTTCCGCGACCAAGAGCAGAACAAAGACAAACAGACGCCGGTGGCAGTGGTGTTGCTGCACGACGACTACTCGCCGCCCACGGGCATCTACTACTTTCGTCAGGGCGCGTTCAGCCAGTTCAACGGTCGACGCCTGATCGGCACCACGCGCGACGGCCTGGACCGCGACGTGCTCGACACGTTCCCGGTCGACGAGCTGGTGGTGCCCGACGCCCCCGAGGCCAACAGCGAGCGCGCCACCCTCGAGAGCACGGTCGCGCTGCTGGCCGACCACACACGTCCGTTCGGGCTCGAGTCTCCGGTCTCGTTCGAGGCTGCACAAAACCCCAATCCCGAGCGCTTCAAGCGCGTGTACAAGGTGGTGTCCGCGGCGCTGACCGGCGACTTCATGACCATGATGGGACGCCAGGCAGGCAGCCCCAAGTGGAGCGCCGAAGACCGCGCCGAGTACCTCGCTCTGCCGCCCGATCCTCGCTACGCCGAGCTCGCGCAAAAGATCGCGAGCGACCTCCCGCCCGAGCTCGCCAAGGACCCCATGCTCAAGGCCTGGTCGGTGAGCGAGTGGCTCAGCAAAGAGGGCACCTACAGCCTCAAGAGCAAACACGCGTCGGCCACCGACCCCACTGCGCACTTCTTGTTTGGCGACAAGGTCGGCTACTGCGTGCACTTCGCGCACGCGGCCACGTACCTGATGCGTGCGCTCGGCGTGCCCGCCCGCGTGGCCACGGGCTACGCCGTCGAAGAGTCTGCACGACAGGGTGGCTCGGCCATCTTGGTCTCGAGTGGCGCCGCGCACGCCTGGCCCGAGGTCTACCTCGACGGAGTGGGCTGGGTCATCGTCGACGTGCAGCCGCAGCGCACGCTCGACCCGGCACCCGAGCCGCCCGACGCCGACCTGCAGCGTCTGCTCGGCCAGCTCGCGCGCGGCATTCGTCCACTGCCGCCCGACGGCGGTCCGCCCGGCACCTTCTGGAAAGACTGGCTCGCCAACGCGGCGCGCTGGGCCGGCACGCAGCTTGGCCGCGGCTTGGTGTGTGCGTTGGTTCTGCTCTACCTGGCCAAGCTCTGGCGTCGTCTGGCGCCCAGCTTCGCGCCCGTCAAGAGCCTCGCCCGCGTCGCCTACCGGGCCGAGCTCGACCGGCTGGCCGAGGTGGGTGTCACGCGCCGTCGCGGCGAGTCGCGCGAGGCGTTTGCCGAGCGCGTGCACGGCGAGCTCCCCAGCTTCGAGCAGCTTACTGCTGCCCACGTCGGTGCGCGTTTTGGCTCTCTGCGCGCACAAACCAACGGCCGTCCCGAGCTAACTCACTTGTCCACGCGTGTGCGCTCCGAGCGCGCGCGTGCGTTTGCCTTGTGGCGTCGAGCCCTCGGCGTCTTCGTACCTTGGAGCTTCTTCAAGGCGCGTTGATCTTCTCGCTCGCGTGTTCTGCACGCGGACTCTTCTCGCTCGCGCAGTGGGCGCGCGCGCAAGGTTTTTTCGCTTCGCGCGCTCTTGCGCGCCTCGACTCTTCGCTCGTGCGCCCGAGGGCGCGCTTCGACCACCTCGCTGGAGTAGGCATGCATCTCACGTACGATCTCAATCAAGCACAAGCGCTCGCCGACCGCCTCCGCACGCGTCTGGCCATTGCGGTGCGCGGTCGCGACGAGGTGATCGACCTGCTGATCGTGGCCCTCTTGGCCGACGGCCACGTCCTGCTCGAGGACTTCCCGGGCTCGGGCAAGACCACCTTGGCGCGCGCGCTGGGCGAGGCCATCGCCACCGACGGCGGCGACGAACACATCGCCGCGTTTCGACGCATTCAGTTCACGCCCGACCTACTGCCGAGCGACGTCACGGGCACCACCGTGTTCGAACCGCGTTCGGGCGGCTTTTCGTTTCGGCGCGGGCCCGTGTTTGCGCACGTGGTGCTGGCCGACGAGATCAACCGCACCTCGCCCAAGGTGCAGGCCGCCATGCTCGAGGCGATGGCCGAGAAACAGGTCACCATCGACGACACCTCGCACGCGCTCGACGAGCTGTTCTTCGTGATCGCCACCCAAAACCCGCTCGACCTCGCGGGCACGTACCCGCTGCCGCGCCCGCAGCTCGATCGCTTTTTGTTCAAGATCCGCATGACGCACATCGCGCGGCAGCACGAGCTGGCCGTGCTCACGGACTACCCCATGCCGCGACTCGCGCGCGCCGCCGAGCAGCAGGGCGTCCAGCGCAGCGAGCTGCTCGCCGCGCGCACGGTCCTGCGCGAGCAGATCGCCATCCATCCGGCCGTGCGTGAGGCGCTGGTCGACGTGGCCACCGCGCTGCGCAGCGATCAGCGCCTGGTCAGTGGTGTGTCCACGCGCTCTCTCGTGCTCATGCTGCCGGCCCTGCAGGCGCGCGCGCTCTTGCGTGGACGCGACTACGTCAGTCCCGAGGACGTCGGCGCGCTCGCCGCGCACGTGTTCCATCATCGAGTGGAGCCCGCGCCCGGCGTCGACGACGTCGGGCCCGTCATTCGCGACGCGTTGGTGCCGCAGATCGAGCGGCTCGCGCGCATGAGCTTGACGCGTTGAGCGCCGTGCGCCGCCCCGCTGTCACCCTCGTTGGCTGCCTCGCGCTGCTCGTCAGCTGCGCGTTGCCGTCGCTCTCGCCCACGCGCGCGCAGGCGCAAGACGTGACGCAGCTGCTCGAAGCGCCGTCGGGTCTCGAGGCCAGCGCCGAGGAGCTCGAGGCCTTTTACGCCGCGCTCTCCGGCAAGCTGATCCGCGCGCGCGAGCTCGCGCAGGCCATCCTCAAAAAGCACCCGGAGTCGTTCGTCGCGCACTACATCATGGGCGAGGTCGAGCACGACGCCGAGGCCAACTTCCCGCGCTCGGTGTACCACTTCGAGCAAGCGCGCGGTCTGTTCGAGCAGAAGTTCACGGCCACGCCGGGGTCCACTGCGCCGTGGCGCTGGCACACGCGTATCTTGCTCGCGCTGTCCGACGCCTACGGCGAGATCGAGCAGCACGAAAAAAAGCTCGGCCTGCTCGCGCGCTACAACGAGCTGTACGAGCCCGATCATCTGTCCGAGCGCGCCTGGCCGCTGATGAAGCTGCGTCGCTACGAAGACGCGCGCCGTGCGGCTGCCGAGGGGCTCGCCACCGACGACCCACGCCAGCGCGAGATCGCCCTCAACGCGCTGTGCGCGGTGGAGTTCGAGGCTGGTCGCGACCAGGACAGCTACGTCGCGTGTAAGCGCGCCATGGACAACGCCAGGACACTCGGCCAAGACCAAGACCCGGCAGACCTGATGAACTTTGCCGAGGCATCGCGCTCGGTGTTCAAGCTCGACGAGGCCGAGCGCATCGATCGCGAGGCCAGCGAGGTGGCCACGGCCTGGTACGGCAATCCGTGGTCCGAGCTCACCGAGCTGTACTTGCGCGAGGGGCGGCTGAGTGAGGCGCTGTCTTCGCTCAAAGAGATCGCTGGCTACCGTGCCGCGCGCCCGCCGCACGTGCGCGAGTCCGATCGCAACGAGAACCGGCGCGCGCTCAGCTCGTTTTTTGTCGTGCTGGGCCGTCCCGACGACGCGCTGCGCGTCACGCAGAAGGGGCTGGTCGCACCCGATCGACGTGGCCACAACAGCCGCGATCCGGCGCAAGATCGCACGGTCTCCGCGCTGCTCGATCGCGCGGCGCACTCGCTCAAGGCAGAGCGCACGGTCGAGCAGGCCGCGGCGCTGCCTTTGTACAAACGCCTGGCCGCGCGTGCGTCGGCGTGGGTCGAAGCAGGCGAGGGCTGGCTCAGCGCGCGGGTCGCGGTGCGCTCTGTCAGCGAAGGAGACGCACTTGCCGGCAGCTTCCAGATCGGCACGGCACGCTCGGCCATCCTGCCGCCGTGGCTGGCGGGCGATCTCATCTACGCGGTCGGGCCCGGCACGGCGCGCGCAGCACTCAGGGTCGCGCGCACGCAAGACAGACGCAGCGCGTCGCCCGCGTACTACGACGCATTCGAGGGCGAAGCCGCGCTGCTCGCAGGCGATGAGGCCTTGGCCGAGCGCTTCCTCGACGCTGCCAACAAGGGTCTGCCCTCGGCCGAGCAGCTGCTCCGCGCGCGCGTGCTCTCCTTGCTGGCCGCCCTGCACGAACAACGTGGCGACTACGCTTCGTCGCAGCGCTACTTCGAGCGCGCGATGCAGATCGACCCGGGGGCGTTGCGTAGACTCACGCTCGCGCTACCAGTGCGCGTCGAGGCCAACGGCGGCCCGGTGAGTGAAGAGTTCGTCGACGGCCTCGAGAACTCACCGCGCTTCGATGTGGGCTCGCGCGGGTTGCTGGTGCAGCTGCGCGCCGATCGATTCCGCGGCGAAGCGTGCCTGATCGGTGCCTCTGGCGCGCAGCTCGCTTGTGCGGGTGCCGAAGCCAAGAGCAACGAGGGCCCCGATCTGCTGGCCAGCAAGCTGCTCGCGGCGTTTCACGACAAGGTGTTTGCACCACCCGTCGATCTGTCTCAGGTCGACGCCAACTCCCTCGATGGCTCCACCTTGCGCGGCAGCGAGCAAGACCTCTCGCCGATCCTGCAGGAAGATAGTCTGGAGTAAGGTTTCGTCCCACTTCCCCCTGAGCATGCGCGCTTGCGTCTGCGAGGCGGCTCGCGCAAACACTTCCGCCGCGCGGCGCAGTACGCGAAGATCACGCGGGGGGACGCGAACCATGGGTCTTGGGAAGAGAGCCGCACAGGCGATTCTTGTCGTCGTGCTCGTGGCCTGCAGCGATCAAAAGGGGACCGTCAACGTCGGCGACCTCGAAGGTGGTGTCGTCTACCCAGATCAGACGTTCACCGACGGCGGCTTCAGCAGCGACGCGGGCGCCTCGAAGGTGGGCCCGCTCGTGACGGTGACATCTCCCCCTCCAAGCGGCGACCCGGTGGTTGGTCCCGTGCTCAGCGGCCCGAGCGTGGACGTGAAGTGCACCGTCGTGCAGCGCGACAAGACCGGCCCGGTCGACCCCACCAAGGTTGCGATCTGGGTGTACGCCGCAGGTGTGATCGACCCGGTACTCAAGGTGCCCGCGGTGCTGCAGGCGACAGACACGTTTGGTGCGTCGGTCGCGCTCGACCTCGTGCCCACCGGAGCCGTGCGCTTCCGCTGTCTTGCGGCGGACACCGCAGCCATCTCGCAGACGGGCTTTGGCGACGTCACCACGTTTTACGACGCGGGACCCAAGATCACGTTCACCAACTTGAATGCCGACTCGATCATCAAGTTTGGCACCGACACGGCCAACGACCTGTCGGTGCAGTTCAAGGTCGAGCCTTCGCGCCTCTCCGCGCTGGACACTGAAGCAGACATCGCAAACGTGAAGCTGAGCGTCAGCGGACGCGAGACGACTTTCCCCCTCTCTGCCGACGGGAGCTACGAGCAGTCGTACGACTTCAACGACTTGTTCGCGGGCATCGCGGTGGACAGCGTCACCATCGTGGTGAGTGCGACCAACAAGCGCAGCAAGGCGCAGGTCACGAGCAAAAAGCAGCTGTTGATCAGGATCGACAGCGAGGGGCCCAGCGTGACCTTCACGTCGCCGGCGCGCCCCAACAACGCCGCACCCATCGTGGGTGGCACGGTGATCATGGTGATGACGATCACCGACGCGCTCTCGGGTGTCGCCGACGGCTCCGACAAGGTCTACGCAAAGATCGACCAGAGGATCTACCCGCTGACCAAGGGCACCAACAACGTCTACACGTTTACGTTCGAGGCCGCCGACTTCAAGAACACGGCCAACATCACGGCGCAGATCTACGCGTTCGACAAGGCCGGCAATACCCGCAAAGAAGTGCCCAACTTCTCGATGCACCTCGACACCGTGCCGCCCTGGGTGAGCCTCGACCCGCTGCCCGTGCGTGAGTGCAACAAGATGACGGGGGAGTGTTCCAAACGTTTTGACCCGCTGGGGCGGACCCCCTCCGACGGTCAGATCGTTCCCAAAGAGGCGCTGTTTCGCGCGCTGGTGTGGGAGCGCGGCATCCGTGTCGAGGGGCAGAACACGATCTGGATCGCGGGCGTGCGCGACGAGACGGTCACGTTCTACGCACAGCCCAACCCGAATGTGCCGCTCATCGTCGACACGAACGGCGACAAGGAGTGCGACTCCGTCAACAACGCGAGCACGCTCGGAGACCTCGCGCCCTTCGTGCAAAGCCTCAACGCCGTTGCGCCTTCCTCCGGCGTCCCGCTCGAGTCGACGACCGCCGAGGAGCTCATGCTCGACCCGCGCGTGATCGGCGCGGTCCCGTTCATGAACACCATGCCGACTCCCCGCTGCAACTTGTCCGAGATGACGTACGTCATCAGTCACACGGTCTCCCCGTCCACACCGGTCGTGTACGCGATGAACACGGCCGAGGTCTGCACCGGCCAGTCGATCGACCCCGGGATGAAGGGCGGCTGGACCTGCATCGCCGCTTCGGCGCGCGATGGAGCGGGAAGTCAGGGAAACCTGGGCATCTCCAAGCCCCTCAGGGTGTGCCGTGCCGTCTCTTCGACAGACTGCGTCGGCGAAAACGCGACGCCTCCGGCCACGCTCACCTGCACGGACGGCTGCACCATCCCCGCAGACTGGACCAAAGAGCCCACTTCCCGCGTCTACGAGTTCTGAGCTGGCGGACAACGGCGCCAACGGCGGCGGTGGCATCCCCGGCATTGGCACCGTCGGCGACAGCGGCACGCCCGATCACAACTTCTTGTTCACCACCGAGGCGCACACCCGCTTCACCTATCAGGGCGGTGAGAAGTTCACGTTCTACGCCGAGCGTCACATCGACGAGAGCACCTACCACATCACGACGATCGACCTGTCGTGCATCGAGAACGTGCCGGTGATCTGAGGCTGTCGTAAAGAGAGAGCTGCCTCGTCGTGCCGCGGCACAGACGGAACGAAAAAACCGCCGAGCTCTCGCGAGCACCGGCGGCTTCTATGTCTGACCGTCTGCAGACTAACTGATCACATCACCATGCCGAAGGCCTTGGCCACGCTCTCGCAGTTGTCGGTACGCTTCTTCAGCTCCGCGCTCGCCGACGCAACGACCGTCTGCGACTCCTTCAGCTGGTCGGGCACGCACGCGGTGATCTTGGCTCCGGTGAACAGGTTCACCTTGCCGTTGACGACTGCCGATGCGGTGGTCTGCACCGCAGCGGTGCCAGCCGACGACAGCTCGGCGCCTGCTTCTGCCGCGAGCTTCGCGCGCGCCTGTGCTGCTGAGAGACGTGGCAAGCGCGCCTTGAGCTCGGCGATGAGGAAGTTGACCTGCGCCTGTGCAGCGACGCCGCCCTGGGCCACGACCTTGACCTCGACGCTGGGAGGGGTGCACTTCACCTGGAAGCGAGCCTCTGCCTTGGCGCTTGCCTGACACGACCCAGAAGCCTCACACATGACGCTCGGCGGCTCGAAGTTGCCGTCGCAGCTACCCGTGCACTGTGCGCTTGCATTGACGTCGAGGTCGCACGTGACCTTGGCGTTCGCTTCGCACTTCGCCGAGGGCGGCGTGTACTCGCAGGAGCCGTTGCAGGTGCCCTGACAGCTGGCGGCGGCCATGCCGCTGACTTCGCAGCTACCCGTGCACATGCCGGAGCAGCTGCCGACACACTCGCCCGAGGCAGTGACGCCGTCGCCGTTGGCATCGCCGGCGGCGCTGCATGTACCGGAGCACTGGCCCTTACAGCTACCGGCGCAGCTGACGCTCGGCGCCATCACGGAGCAGCTTCCCGAGCACTCGCCCTGGCACGCGACCGCGGGACCCGAGACATTACAGCGCACCTTGGCCGAGGCATCGCAGGTGCCCGTTGCCGAGGCCTCGACGGTGCACGTGCCCATGCACTTGACACTGGCCATGCCAGCGGTCCCCTTGCAGTTGGCTGCCGCCTGGCACTTGGCACTTGCTTCAGCGGCGAAATGCGCGTCGACCGAGCACTTTGCGGGTTGCGCATTGACGACGACTGAAGCCTTGAAGTCGGCTTGCAGCTTGGCCGTGATCGCGGCTCCGAGTGTCTTGCCGGAGAGCTCTGCGTCGCTGATCTGGAAGAGTGACTGGATGCCCGTCAGCTCGGCGTCGATGTCGGCAGAAACGCCTGCTGCAACGGTGTTGTAGTTGACGACCGAGCGGAAGAAGCCATCGATCGCAGAGTAGCCAGAGATGGACGCGTTGCCGGAGGCGACGCCTTCGCCAGCCTTGGGGCACTCGAGGCCGCACTGCTTCCCGATATCGCCAAGGAAGCTGGTGCCGCCGTCTCCGCTGCCGTCATCGTCGCCGGGACAGCCCGCAACGCTGAGCGCTCCGAGTGCGAGCAGCGCGGCTCCGATTACGCTGCCAAGTTTCGTGGTTCTTCCGTTCATAAGTCTCCCCTTCATGCATGCCTTGGTCGCAGGCAACTGACTCGCGCGACGGGCCGCACGACTCGTAGTCGCCAGCCCGCCCGCTGCTCACGCGCGTCCCCGAACCGTTCTCGGGGGCGCGCATCATCGCACGGACCGCGACGCTTCGTGTAAAAGCTCGCGGCAGGTAGGCCCAGCTCCGCGCTGGGCCAGGTCGAGGCAAACGAATCGTCCGCCTCCTACACGCACTCCAGAATGAAACGCCGGTTTGCGGCGCAGTTTGGCCCGTAGATCGGGTACCCGCGACGAACACTCGTGCCAGGCGCATCGATTCCCGCCGTCGCTCTACTACACTCGGCGCCATGGTCGAACAGAACGAAATCGAGGCGCTGCTCCGGGCGGCCTTTCCCGATATCACGGTACTCGAGCTCGCAGACCTGACGGGCACCAAAGACCACTATGAGGCAACCATCGTTAGTGCCGCGTTCGAGGGCATGTCGCGGGTGGCGCAGCACCAGGCGGTGTACCGAGCGCTAGGTGACCTGATGAAGGGTCCCATCCACGCGCTCGCGCTGCATACGCACACGCCCAAGGCCTACGTGTCCCGCAAGATCGGCTGACGCCCCGGCCCGGCCGTCGACGTGGGCGTTGACGGCGACGGCGACGGCGACGAACGAGGGGCCGCAGGTCGGGCTGGCTGAACTGCCCGGATCGTCGAAGGCGCCGTCAAGGACCACGTCAACGTCAGCGCCCACGCCCCGACTACGTTCGGTCAGTTGCCTTTTTTGGGCTGCGGGATCTCCTCGCCCTTGTTTCCGTAGCTGCCATCGAGGCGCTCGCTGCGGCGGAGCGAGTCGGCGCTGACGATCACCTGATTGCGGCCGGACGCCTTGGCTTCGTACAGGGCCGAGTCGGCAGCCGCGATCAGCTCGCCCGCATTGCGGTACACGAGATCTTTGCGCATGACCGCCACGCCGACGCTGCAGGTGATCTTCACCGGCCCGCTGGCAGTGGGAACCGCTGCCAGGGCGATGCGCGTGCGCAGGCGCTGCCCGAGCACCTGGGCGCCGCCCGAGTCGGTGCCGCGCGCGAGCACCACGAACTCTTCGCCGCCGTAGCGCGCGGCCAAGTCTTCGGCGCGCAGCGACTCTTTGATCTTGTTGGCGGCGGCCTTGAGCACGCTGTCGCCGACCTGATGGCCGTGCGTGTCGTTGACCTGCTTGAAGAAGTCGAGGTCGATCAGCAGCACGGCCATGCTGGTCTGATGTCTCCGCACGAACGCACACTCGGCCGCGATGCGGTCGTCGAAGTAGCCGCGGTTGTACAGGCCCGTGAGGCGATCGCGCACGGCCGCTTCGTACAGGTCGCGTGAGACCTGCAGCTCGGCCGGGTCTTGCACCGCGAAGCGCACCAACACGTTGCCGAGCGTGACCAGCTCGCCGCTGTTCAAGCGACGTGTGCCGACCAGGCGCGTGCCTTCGACCAAGGTGCCGTTGAGGCTGTCGAGGTCGGTGATGGTGAGCGTGTCGCCATCGCGCTCGAACCGCACGTGCGTGCGCGAGAGGCTGGGATCTTCGATGCGCAGGTCTGCGTCGTCACCTCGCCCGAGCACGGCATCGGCGCGGTCGACGGTGAGCACTTCACCCGCACGTGGACCTTTGATCACGTGCAGCGTCATGGCGCTGCGTTTGGGGCGCGTGTCCGCGGGGAGGGCGACCTCTTGGGTGACGTCGTCGTCGCGTCGAGAATTCAATCCGCGTGCTCCTCTCTCTCCACGCGACGACTTTACTACTCTTTGGCCTTGAAACCCCGTTGCTCGAGCAGCTGTCTCAGTTCCGAAGACGGGACACGAAGCCCCTGATAGGTCGTGGTGTACGCGTGTGTGAGGATGGCGCGCCGAGCCGCGAAGTTCATCGGTGAGTGCATGAACAGGGTGGCGTCACTCGGGTCGGGCTCGAGGAGCAGCACCTGACTGTCCGGATTTTCGGCACGGTAGCGCTCGAGACCGGTGTGCAGCCGAGAGTCGCTACGGATGCGGAAGGCTTGGTTGTAGACCCACAGTAAGCCCTTGTCGCGAACCCGCTTTTGCCGCCCGTGACCGGTGGGAATGTCGCGCGTCTCGACCTCGGAACGAATGGGCACCATGGGGTTGATGATGAGCACGACGGCCGCTCCGAGCGCAGCGGCGACGTCGACGTGGGCCACATCGCCGAGGCCGCCGTCGATGTAGTCGCGGTCGCCCACGCGCACCGGCGCGAACAGCACCGGGATGGCCGACGACGCGGCAACCGCCTTTGCGATCGGGATCTGCAAGAAGGGGTGCGCTCCGAACACGGTGCGCTCGCCCGCATCGAGATCGTGCGCGACGAGTGCAAGCGGCTTTGGCAGTGCTGCAAACTCGCTTTCGATGCCGCGGCGCTCCATGAACTCGGCAAAGAAGCGCTCGTAGGGCTCGACGCTGAACAGGCCCGCGGGCAACGAGTCGACGAAGCGCTCGAGCTCGTGCCACACGTCGGCGTCGAGCGGGCTGCCGATCAGCGAAGCCACCGCGCGCCGCCCGGCGCCCAGCACCGTGCTGATGACGCGGCGCCACTCGCCGTAGTCGAAGCCGAACATGTGCTGTCGGCGCAGCGAAAAGAAGTCGTCGGCCGGGTCGAGCAGGGCGCGATAGAGGCGGCCGGCGCGCAGACCGCCAGCGAGCGCCACGGCCACGCTCGAGCCGGCACCCGTGCCCACGAACGCGTCGAAGTCGCTCGCGTAGAAGCCCTCGAAGAAGTCTTCGAGCGCGGCCAAGCAGCCCACCTCGTACATGGCGCCGGTGACACCACCGCCGGCGAGACACAGCCCGATGCGCGGGCCGACCTGCGCTCGGCGTCCGGGAGGTGCGCGGTACGAGGCGCGGTCGAGCTCGCTCATGTCCGAGTTGCGTACTCGATTCGCCGCGCCATCGCCAACAACCCGAGGCCGAACGCGAGCGGCGGCCAGACCAACCACGGCGTGATGTGGGTGGCGAGCGCGCTCGGGATGTTGAAGCCGTGGATGGGCAAGAGGCGTTCAGGCAACAGGATGGGCACGGCATTGAGTGCGGCGTGGACCGCGATGCCCGGCCACACGGAGCGCGTGGCGAGCGCGAGCGACCCGAGCACCAGGCCCGCCACGGTGGCGTACACGGCGGCGACCGCGTCGACGTGCATGATGCCGAAGAACGCCGAGCTGAGCACGAGCGCGAAGCCGCTGCCGTAGCGTCGCTCGAGCCCGAACAAAAACAAGCCGCGGAACAAGAGCTCCTCGGTGAGCGGGACGATGGCGGCCAGGCAGGTCACGACCAACAGGCCTTGCCCCAGGCTGTGCGCTTCCATCATGTTCTGCAGTGCGAGCTGCACCTCGATGGGGTCGGGCCCAAACACGTAGTGGTGCAGCGAGTTGGCCAGCTCGGCGAGTGGGAACTGCAGGCTCACGCCCGCGAGCAGGCACAGGCCGAGCGCGAGCGGTGGCACGGGCGCGATGGAGAGCGCCTCGGGCAGCGGCGTGTCAGGGTCGAAGAAGCGCAGGCCGACCAACAAGGAAACGCCCATCGCGCTCAGCTGAATCAGCGTCAGCCACGCCAAATCGCGCTGGACGTGACCGGTCGCGGCCGGCATCGAGAGGTCATGCAGAGCTGCGTAGAGAGCCGCCACCAACAGCGTGAGGCCGTACATCAGGGCTACGGTGAGCACGAGCAGGCAGAGCGCGCCGAACGCGTGCACGCTGCGATCGTCTTTGCGGTTCACCAGGCAAGTATGCTTCGACGCTACGGAAAGGCTAAGGTCATGGGATGAGCTGGTGTTCTGGCAGCCGCTTTCAAGACGACTCGTCCAATCTTCGCCCGCACGCGGCGACTCTACGCACGCGCGCGGAGGCACTGCGCGCTTCGACTCTACGCGCGGGTGCGCGGTGGGCTCGGCTCGGGCTCTGCTTCCTCGCCCTCTCGGCGAGTGGGGCCGTCGGTTGTGGCTTCCGCGGCAAGCCCCCCGAGACGGCGGCCTCGGTCAACGTCCCCGCCGAGCTCGACGACGTGAGCTTTGCACGCGTCGCGCGCGCGTACCGTCGCCTCGACCCCATCGACCCGCAGCGGCCGGCGATTCGTGAGCGCCTGGTGCGCCACCTGCTGCACGAGGCCGAGGGCGCGCACCGCGCCGACGAGTACGACAAGGCCGTCGAGCAGCTGGCTTCGATCACCGCGCTCTACCGACCCGACGAGCTGGCGGCCGGTCTCTACCCAGAGCTGTTGCCCCTCGCGCAGTACCTGCGGGTGGAGGGCGAGCGCCGCGGCGACGAAGCGCGCGTGTTGTCCGCGCTCTGGATCCAGGCGCAGATCGCGCAAAACAAACAAGAGCCAGAGCAGCAGTACCAGGTGCTGCGGCGCTGGAGCGACGAGGCGCGGCGCGACCTCGGGGGCGTGGGCGAGCACCTCAAGGGGCTCATCGACGTGCTTGCCGAGCACGCGCGCCTCACGCCCTCGCCCGAGGTGCTCGACACGCTGGCGCAGCTGTACGCCGAGCGTCGCCAGCAGCTGATCTCCGCGATGGGGCCCGACGGCGAGCCACCGCGCGACGGGTCGTTGCTCTCGCGCGAGGAGTTTCGCGACGTGTCCGTCACGCTGGCGCGCGCACCGCTCGACATCGCGGGCGTGTACCTGCTGCACGACAACTTCGACGCCGCGCTCGCGCGACTGAGCAAGCTGCAAGGTGTGACCGGGCTCGAGCCGCGGATCCGCACCATCGTCGAGATCGTGGCGGGCCACAAGAGCGAGGCGCCCTCGGCGCTGCTGGCCCTGTCGCGCGTGTACAACGAGATGCGCGGCTACCCGGTCGCCTCGGCGTTGTGTCTGTACGGCGTGCGCACGTTCCCGGACGACGCGCGTTTTCCGCAGTGTTTGGGTCGACTGGCCGCGCTCGAAGACGACTACGTCGAGGCTGCCTCCGAGTACGCCGAGGCCGTCAAGCTCGCACCCGACGAGCGCGAGCTGTACGACGAGGCGCTCGAGGTGCTGGCCAACCTGATGCGCGGCGACATGTTCGACGGCGACCCGTCCGAGACGCGTTCGCTGGCCGAGCAAGCGCGCACCATCTTGAACGAGCGCGTCAAGCGCTGGCCCGAGGTCGCGCCCCCCGTCAAGCTCGAGGAGCTCGAGCTCGCGGTCGCGCTCGCAGAGATGAGCGCGGGCAACGCCGAAGAGGCCAAGGCGCACTTGCAGGCGAGCCTCGACAAGCGCGAGACCACGCGCGCGCTCATCCAGATGGGGCAGCTGCACTCGCGCATCGGTCAGCGCGACGAAGCCGCCAAGTACTTTGCGCGCGCGCTCGATCGCACCAGCCTGCGCGACGTCGAAGAAGCCCGGCTGCGCGCGCAGATCCTCGAGCAGATTGGCGACGTCAAGCGCGCCTCCGGCAAGCCTGGCGAGGCGGCGCAGGCCTACACCGAGTCGCTCGCCATCTGGGAGGGCGCGCTCAAGTCGGGCGCCGAAGAGATGGAGCGTGCGTTCGGCGAGATCCGTCGCGGCGTCTTGCTGTCGCGCCTCGAACGCCAGAGCGAGGCCCTCGACGCCTTCGAGCTCGCCATGCAGGCCGTGCCGTACGACCGCGAGACGTACGCGCAGATCCTGTCCTTCATGGTGGTGGGGGCGCCTTCGCTCGAGGTTGCGGAGAGCATCCTGCAGCGCGCGCAGCGCCAGCTCACGCTCGACCCCGAGTGGCGCACGTACTTCGCGCTCTGGGTGCAGGCCATCGCAGGCCGTACGCGCTCGCCCATTCCGTCCGAGGTCAGCCGGCTGCTCACGCGCCTCGCGCGCTCCGACACGTGGTGGGGCAGGCTCTCCCAGTTTGGCGCGGGCACCATCGATCACGCGCAGCTGCTCGGCTTCGCGAAGTCGCGAGGAGAACAAGTCGAGGCCGACTTCTACGAAGGGACCCGCCGCGTCTCCAAGGGAGAGCTGGCCCAGGCGAGGCAGCTCTTCCAGCGCGTGCTCGACTCGCGGATGGTCAGCTTCTTCGAGTTCCAAATGGCCCAAGAGCTGATGCTCCTGGATGATGCGAAGCTGACCTTCACACCGGTCGTCCCCACGCTGAATGAGCCTGCGGCTGCGGCTCCTGTGAAGCCGGCCGCTGTGAAGCCTGCCGCTGTTAAGCCGGCGGGTAAGCCTGCTCCGGCCCCCGCGCCCGGCGCCGCTAAGTAAGATCGAGGACGTACACGAGTACGTCTACGACTACGTCTACGAAGACAGCTACGAGGACGGCTACGCGCACGCGCAGGAGTACGAGTCGGTCGTGTGATCGGGCGGGGCTGCCGCGCTGCTCTGAGAGCAAGCGCTCGCCCGTCGACGTCGAGCTGCGGACGGGGACGTCGCGCTCATCGTCCGCGTGCGCGTGCGCGTCCCCGTCCTCGTGGCTGTCTTCGTAGACGTCCTCGTCCTCGTCCCTCGTCCTCGATCTCCTCTGAGAGCGGCGGGCGCAACGAGAGAGAGAGAGAGAGAGAGGGGTCAGCCCTCTTCCATCAGTCCGTACACCTTGATCAACTCATCAGGCGCCTGCACGAGCTCGATCAGCACGCCTTCTCCCCCGATGGGCGACTTCTCGTCTCCCTTGGGGTGGATGAACGTCACATCGTAGCCCGCGGCCCCCTTGCGGATGCCGCCCGGCGTGAAGCGCACTCCCTGGTTGCCTAGCCACTCGACAGCGGCGGCGAGGTTGTCGACCCACAGGCCCACGTGGTTGAGCGCGGGGTCGTTGACCTTGGGCTTCTTCTCGGGATCGATGGGCTGCATCAAGTCGACCTCGACGCGGAACGGACCTCGGCCGGCGACCGCGATATCCTCGTCGACGTTTTCTTTCTCGGACTTGTAGTTGCCCTCGAGGTGCAGGCCGAGCGTGTCGACCCACAGCTTGCGCAACTTGCTCTTGTCGAGGCCTCCGACTGCAATCTGCTGAAGTCCGAGCACGCGAAATGGTCTGCTTGTCACGAAGAGCCTCCCTTACTTCTTGAGTGCGATGCCGGTAGCATCGCGCACGCGTTCCATGGTGGCGCGCGCGATGGTGCGCGCGCGGGCGGCGCCCTCTGCGAGGAGCTGGTCGAGCTTCGCCTCGTCGGCGCGCAGCTCGGTGTACCGCTTTCGCAGCGAGCCGAGCTCTTCTTCGAGTGCGGCCAGCAGGTCTTGTTTGGCGTGGCCCCAGCCGTAGCCACCCGCGCGCAGCTTGGCCGCGAGCTGCTCGGCCTTTTCGGCGCCGCTCAGGTAGCGGTAGAGCGTAAACACGGTGCTGCCTTCGGGCTCTTTGGGCGCCTCGAGCGACTCCGAGCCGGTCACGATGGACATCACGATCTTCTTCAGCTCTTTTTGCGAGGCGAAGAGCGGGATGACGTTGCCGTAGCTCTTGGACATCTTTTGCCCGTCGAGGCCGGGCACGATGAGCTCTTTTTGGATGACTGGCTGCGGCACCACCAGCGTGCCCGCGCCAAACACGTGGTTGACGCGCTGGGCGATGTCGCGCGCGACCTCGAGGTGCTGACGCTGGTCTTCGCCCACGGGCACCACGTGCGTGTCGTAGAGCACGATGTCCGCCGCCATGAGCACGGGGTAGTTAAAGATGCCGGCGTTGGGCGACTCGCCGCGGCCGAGTGCGTCTTTGTAGGCGTGTCCGCGCTCGAGCTGCCCGGTGGCGAGCAGACACGAGAGCACCCAGCTCAGCTCGAACACCTCGGGAATGGCCGACTGCCGGTAGAGCAGGGTGCGCTCTGGGTCGAGCCCGACTGCAAGCCAGGCCGCGGCCACATCGTAGACCATGGTGTGCAGCTGCACGCGATCGTGAACCGTCGTGAGCGCGTGGTAGTCCGCGATGAAATACAGCGAGCTTTCGTAGCTCTCGACGAGTTGGAGGGCCGGCCGCATGGCACCCAAGTAGTTGCCCACATGGATGGTGCCCGTGGGCTTGATACCGGTGAGGGAGCGCTTCACCTCGGTGTCCTCTCTCCGCTCGCGGGCCCGCGGGCACGCTTCGACATCTCGCAGGCGGCGCGATTGCCGCCCGTCGCTGATAGCAGAACGTTCCCGTCTGGCTACCGACTGCGATAGACTGGATGATCAGTGCGAAATTTCGTCGAGTGGCTGAGGTCGATCGAAGCGCCACGCCGGACGCGGCATGACGCCGACGATCCGGATCGTGTGCCGGCGGTGCTCGCAGTCGGCGAGCTCAAGGTGGTGTACCAGCCCATCGTCGACCTGCGTAGGCGCAGCATCTTTGCCTACGAAGCGTTGGTGCGCAGCACGTCGCCACATTTTCAGGGTCCGCCCGCGCTGTTCACCGAGGCCATCCGTAGCCGCTACTGCGGAGCACTCGGGCGGGCCGTTCGCGAGCTGACGGTCGAGCGCGCGCCGCCGTTTCCGTTGTTCGTCAACATCCATCCCAACGAGTTCGACGAGGGCTGGCTGGTGCAGCCAGACGACCCCATCTTTCATCACGAGCACCCGGTGTACTTGGAGATCACCGAGTCCGTTCCGTTGAGCCACTTCTCGCTCTGCCACAGCGTGCTCGCCGAGGTGCGCAGTCGTGGCGTGCTGCTTGCGGTCGACGACCTGGGCGCGGGCTACTCCAACCTCAAGTACATCGCTGACCTGGCTCCGCAGGTGGTCAAGCTCGACCGTGGGCTGATCATGAACATGCAGAAGGGCACGCGGCAGCACCAGCTGGTGCGCTCGCTCGTGCGT
>JBEGTL010000060.1:0-23505 GCA_041179425.1 Pseudomonadota bacterium
CGCTGCGCGGTGCGCTCGTGCTCTACCTCGACTTCATCAACATGTTCATCTTCCTGCTGCGCCTGACAGGTCGTCGCCGCGACTAACGCAGGCGCGTCTTTGCTCCGCTCGCAAGGCGCTGATTGCAGCGTACGACTGCGACGTTTGCTGCGGCTCTTGAAGGGTCTGCCGCGGATCAGCTCGCGGCTGGACGCTGTCGGGTCAGACCCAAGCCAACGTCTTGCGAGCTCGGTGCACGCTGTACTTGAAGACTGCGCAGGTCGATGGTGTAGACGTCCGCGCCTGCCTGCTCTCCCGGCTCGTGGGACGTCGGTTGCGCTGCGACCTGGTGCGAGTAGGCGTGGGCGCTGCAGCGCGCGCAAAAGAAGTGGTGCGCGCTGTTGGCAAAGAACTGATACCCGCTCAGTCCCTCGTTGCCGCGCAGCAGCCTGAAGCGAGGAGAGGGCACCGATCGCTGCCACACGCTGTCGCTGGCCTGGTCGTTGTCGGCGAGGTCCAGCAACACCTCCCACAGCACTGCGCCGCACGGGCAGCCACCTCGATAGCGGCGCGGGTGGGGCGGCTTGGCTCGACTCGTCATGGTGTCGCTCATGCTGGCGCTCTCCTCTGCCCTCGAGGATGGCTGGGCGTTGTGAAGTGAGGCGGCCGCCCAACGTTAAGATTCGTAAAGCTGCACGTGCCGCGGAGGCCCACGCCGAGGGCCCAAAAGGCGTCGGCTTGGCGTGTCCCAATTGGTGTCGGCCCGCACGGTTGCGAGCGGTAGCTCTGGCTGCCCGGCGAACCAAAGGAGTAACGTGCCAACATGGGGCAAGAGCCACGAAATGTGCTGCTGCTCGGCGGTGGCAAGATCGGTCGCATGATCGCGGAGCTGCTGCACACCACGGGCGACTACGCGCTGACCGTGGCCGACCGTGACCATGAGGCGCTCCAGCGGCTCGCGCGTGCCGTGCCAGGTGTCGACACACGCCAGATCGATGTCGCGGACGAGCGCGCCCTGCACGACGCCGTGCGCGGCTTCGACATCGTGGTGTCGGCGCTGTCTTACTATCACAACCCGGCGGTGGCCCGAGCGGCGCTCGCGGCAGGTGCCAGCTACTTCGACCTGACCGAAGACGTGCGCACCACACGCGAGGTGCGGGCCATCGCAGAGCGCGCGCGCGGCGGACAGGTGTTCATGCCGCAGTGCGGGCTCGCGCCCGGCTTCGTGTCGGTCCTCGCGCACGACCTCACGCGCAACTTCGACCAGGTCGACTCCATCCACATGCGGGTCGGCGCGCTGCCGCAGTTTCCGAGCAACCACCTCAAGTACAACCTCACCTGGTCCACGGACGGCCTCATCAACGAGTACTGCAACCCGTGTGAGGCCATCGTCGCGGGCGAGCCGCGTGAGGTGTTGCCGCTCGAGGGCCTCGAGCACTTCTCGCTCGACGGCGTGCGTTACGAGGCGTTCAACACGTCGGGCGGGCTCGGCACCATGTGCGAGACCCTGCACGGCAAGGTGCGCGAGCTCAACTACAAGACCATCCGCTACCTCGGCCACCGCGAGCTGGCCTCGTTTTTGGTGCACGGGCTGCGTCTGAGTGAGCGGCGCGAGCAGCTCAAAGACATCCTCGAGTACGCCATCCCCATCACCTTCCAAGACGTGGTGATCGTGTTTTGTGTGGCGTCTGGCTTTCGGCGCGGGCAGCTCGTGCAGGTCAGCGACGCGCGCAAGATCTACTCCCACCCCATTCGTGGCGAGAACTGGAGCGCCATCCAGATCACGACGGCGGCGGGCATCTGCACCATGATCGATCTGTTCAGTCAGGGGCAGCTGGGTCGCTCGGGCTTCGTACGCCAAGAAGAGGTCCCCCTCGCGCTCTTCCTCGACAACCGCTTCGGTCGTCACTACGAGTCCAAGGTGGCGAGTCGTTTTGCGTTCAGCGAGGCCGAGCAGGTGACCCCGTGAGGCGCGCGGACGACGTGCTGGCGGCGCTGGGGCTGACAGGCGACACGCTCGTTGCGGTGATGGTTGGCGCGCAGGTCACGGTGGGAGAGGGCGACGAGCTCGCCGTGCACTCGCCCATCGACGGCACGCTGCTGGCCCGCCTGCGCACGGCGAGCGAGGCGCAGGTCGATGTCGCCATCGCGGCCGCGGCCGACGCGTTTGCCAAGCTGCGCGACGTGCCGGCACCGCGGCGCGGCGAGCTGGTGCGCCGCTTCGGCGAGCGGCTGCGCACGCACAAACGAGAGCTTGCCGCGCTGGTGTGCTGGGAGGTCGGCAAGATCGAGCAAGAGGCCCTCGGCGAAGTGCAGGAGATGATCGACGTCTGCGACTTCGCGGCAGGACTCAGTCGCCAACTGTACGGTCTGACCATCGCGAGCGAGCGGCCGGGGCATCGGCTCGCGGAGCAGTGGCATCCGCTCGGCGCCATCGGCGTCATCAGTGCATTCAACTTCCCGGTCGCGGTCTGGGCGTGGAACGCAGCGCTCGCGCTGGTGTGCGGCGACCCCGTGGTGTGGAAGCCGTCAGAGAAGGCGCCCCTCACGGCGCTCGCCTGTCAGCGCCTGCTCTCCGACGTGCTCAGGACCATGCCCGACATCCCTGGCGCGGCGAGCGTGCTCGTGATCGGCAGAGCAGAGGTCGGGCAACGGCTCGCCGGCTCGCCCAGGCTGCCGCTCATCTCGGCGACCGGCTCCGTGCGTATGGGGCGTAGCGTGGCAGAGACGGTCGCCACCAGGCTCGGGCGCAGTCTGCTCGAGCTCGGCGGAAACAACGGACTGGTAGTCGCGCCGTCGGCCGACCTCGAGCTCGCAGTGCGCGCGATCGTGTTCTCCGCGGTGGGCACGTGCGGTCAGCGCTGTACGTCGCTGCGTCGCCTGATCGTGCACCAGAGCCTGTACGAGCCGCTGCTCGCGCGCCTCCACGCCGTGTACCCGCGGCTTCCGATCGGCGACCCACGCGACGACAAGACGCTCGTAGGACCGCTGATCGACGAAGCGGCCTTCGTGCAGATGACGCGTGCGCTGGCCGAGGCGCGCGCGCAGGGCGGCCGCGTGTGGGGCGGCGAGCGGGTGCACGAGGGTGTGCCCACGGGCGGTGTCTACGTGCGACCCGCGCTCGTGGAGATCGCAACGAGTGCGCCCATCGTGCAAGAAGAGACCTTTGCGCCTCTGCTCTACGTGCACGCGTACACCACGTTCGAAGAGGCACTCGCGGTGCACAACGGCGTGCCGCAAGGCCTGGCCTCGTCGATCTTCACCCGCGACGTCGGCGAGGCAGAGCGCTTCTGTGCGGCCTCGGGCTCGGACTGCGGCATCGTCAACGTCAACATCGGCACCAGCGGGGCCGAGATTGGCGGCGCCTTCGGTGGTGAAAAGCTCACTGGCGGCGGGCGAGAGTCGGGCTCCGATTCGTGGAAGAGCTACATGCGGCGCGCCACCAACACCATCAACTTCTCCGGCGAGCTGCCGCTGGCGCAGGGCGTGCGGTTCGAGATCTGATCGCCCGCGGTCGCGACGACTGCTAGGTTCCAGGCTGCTGAGCGTTCGTCCCCACGTTTGGCCATCTTTAACCTGTCGTGTCGTGCATGCGTGAGCAGGCTCGCTATTTCCCCGTGCTTCCTTCGCCGCTGAAGATGGTGGCCGGCCTGCGCCGTCTGGGTGTGGACTGCGGACAGGGCGAGCTCGACCAGCGCTTTTTCCACGTGGACGACCGGCGCGCGCACTACCTGGCGGCCAAACGTCGTGTCCCTGCCAATCGACACGGGCTGTTCGGCACCGAGCCTGCGCACGCGGTGGCGCGCGAAGCGGCCCTGCAATGGATGCGCTCGACACTCGCCGACGAGCAGCCTGCCTTGCTGGCCGAGGCGGAGCGCGACCACGAAGCGCGCGACGAGTTCGATGCCCTCGCGCGCGTGCTGCAAGAAGACTTCGCGGTGCTCTCGGCGGGTGACGACGACGCCGGTAGCACGGTGGTGCTCGACGTACGTTTTCCGAGCGGCTGGCGACCTGAGTGTCTGATCGGAGCCAGCTTCGAAGCGCTGCACCGGCCGGTCCCCGGCTTCGTCGAGACGCCTGCCGCGGTGCGCAGCATGGTGCGCGCGATGATCGAGCGCGGGCCTTACGTGCGTTTTGTGTGGACGTTGTGCGGCGACGACCAGCTCGATCACCACCCCGAAGCACGGCGCCCGGTCGACTTTGCGACGGCAGACAGACTGTGGCTGCGGGTGGAGCGTCAGGTCACGGTCGCGCTCCCTCACGCCGAAGCCAGCGTGTTCTTGATCCGCACGTACCTCTATCCCACTGACGAGCTCAGCCGTGAAGAGCGAGCGGTCGTGCTGCGCGCGCTCGAGCTGATGCCGAGCGAGGTGCGCGCGTACAAGGGCCTGCCGCTACGCGCGCAGGTCGAGCGCCTGCTCGCGGATTGATTCAGGGCGCAAACGTAAGGGTCGCGTAGCCCGCTCCGCCCCCGACACAGTCGCCACTGCCGCCGGCTGCCCGCCCGCCGGGGATGCTCCCAGACATCGCGGCAGACGTGCCCGAGCCCGTCTGCACGCTGGATCCCTGACACATTCCGCCGCCGCCGCCGCCTCCGCCGATGGAGCTGTCGACCAGGCCCACGCCACCGCAGCCAGAGCCGCCCGTGCCGCCGGGCGACGCGATGGTGCCGAGGATGGTGGTGGCTTGCGCGCCGCCGCCACCGCCGCCTCCGCCGGCGACCGCGACACGCGTGCCGTTGACGAAGAACACGCTGGCGGCGCCACCGCCACCTGCCGTACCGGACGCGCCAAAACCTCCGCTGCCCTGGCCGCCGCCACCCCCGCCGAAGAAGCCGCGTCCGCCCGGGTTGCCCGAGCTCGGTGAGCCGCCGTTGCCGCCGCCCGAGACCGCGCCGTCCGACCCGTTTGCGCCGCCGCCACCGCCGCCGCTTCCTCCGTTGTAGGTCGAAGCGCCCGCGTTGGTGCCGGGGTTGTTGCAGCCGCCCGCACCGCCTCCGCCGACGTAGAGGTTGAGTGCGCCCGAGACGACGGCGGTCGCCGTGGCGTAGCCACCTGGTCCACCTGGTCCGCCTCGTGTGCCGGCGATACCGACCGGCTGTCCGGAGCCGCCGCCGCCGCCCCACAGCCGCACCGTCACGGACTTGCAGTTGCCGGGGATGGTGACGTTGTTGTACGCGCCCGCCTCGAACGTGCGTGGCGTGGTGTTGCAAGCCGGGACGTCTTCGTCGACGCGCCCGTCGCAGTTATCGTCGAGTCCGTTGCCTGGTACGAACGCGTCGTCGGTCGTCGATGTCCTCGCGCCTGCGACGCAGCTGTCGCGCGTCGAACCCGACACACACGTCAGCGTGCCGCCGGCTCGACACACGCCGACGCCGCAGCTCGTCGCGGTGGCGACAAACTCTTCGTCGGGGCGACCGTCGCAGTCGTCGTCGAGCCCGTTGCAGACCGTGTCCGTGGTGGAGGTCCGGGTGGCAGCCTTGCAGCTATCCACCACGCTGCCGCGCACGCAGGTTCGCATGCCGGCGCGCGCGCAGACGCCGACGCCACACGCGCTCGCCGTGGTCACGTAGTCTTCGTCGATCTGACCGTCGCAGTCGTCGTCGATGTTGTTGCACGTGGCGTCGTTGGCTGCGGGCACGGCGCTCGCCATGCAGCTGTCCACGACCGCTCCGTTTACGCACGCGCTGCGACCCATCGTGGTGCAGGCGCCCGTGCCGCAGGTGGTGACGACTGCAGGGAAGTCTTCGTCCACGTCGCCGTCGCAGTCGTCGTCGAGGTTGTTGCACGTGGCATCGTTGGCCGCGGTCCGCGCGCCCGCGACGCAGCTGTCGTTCACCTTGGCGGCGGTGCAGCTCAGCCGTCCCATCCGTGCGCACACACCGAGGCCGCAGCTGGTGGTGTCCGCCGTGAAGTCCTCGTCGACGGCGCCGTCGCAGTCGTCGTCGACGCCATTGCAGGTGTCGATGGCGCTCTGCAAGGGCGCTGCGCTGCAGCTGGTCTCCTTGCCCGCGACGCACGAAGAAGGTGTGTTGTTGCTGCGGCAGTAGCCCACGCCGCAGCTGCCGTCTGCGACGTAGCTGCTCTCACTCCCCAGCGTGCACTTGTCGACGCAGTCGGGCACACCGTCGAGGTCGGCGTCGCTCTCCTTGACGCCGCAGCCGCAGCTCCCGACCTGTCGTTTGTTGGCATCGAGTGGGCACTCATCGGCGCAGTCGGGCGTGCCGTCCGCGTCTGCATCTGCTTCGGAGGCGCCGCAGCCGCAGGTGCCAGGCATCTTTTTGGCGACGTCGTACGGGCACAGCTCTTCGCAGTTGCGCACGCCATCGCCGTCCGCGTCGGCGCCGCTGGCCGCGCACGCGCAGGCGCCACTCTCCAGCCGGTCGGGCATCCCGGGACAGAGATCGAGACAGTCGACCGTACCGTCCCCGTCGGTATCTGCGGTGTCGGAGTAGCCACAGCCACAGACGCCCGGGTCTGTCTTACTGTTGTCATCGGGACAGCCGGGGGCGACACAGGCCAGGCCGCTACAGAGCTGCGGGAGCGCCACGACCGTTCCATCGCTGGAGGCATCGGGGCCCCCGGGCGTGAGGCCGGCTTCCGACTCGATGGCGCCATCGCCGAGCGGCAGCAGCTCGAGCCCCACGCGACCGCAGCCACACCACAACGCGAACGCAAGCGCACCCAGCGCGCGCAGCAATGTGCGAAAGCAGACACCACGATCACCGACGCACCAAGGGCGCACCGCGTTATTTTATCGGCAACGCTCAGCCCTCGATAGGGAGTATTGCTGCCGACGCCACGCTCGGGCGAAGTGCGCACATGGCGCGACGCAAGCCGCGGCCCTCCCACGTCTGGGTGCGAACCGCGCACGCAACGACGCTGCGTCAGGCCAGGGTCCAGGTGCTCCCCTCGGCACCATCGAGCAACGTGATGCCCAGGTGGAGCAGCTCTGCTTGCAGGCGATCGGCGGTCACGAAGTCCTGCTGCGCGCGGGCGGCGGCGCGCTGGGCGACCACATTGTCGACTGCGCCGGGCTCGATCTTTTGCCGACGCGCGCGGCGGTCGCGCACCCGTCGTAAGAACTCGGTGGGCGCGTCGCTGCCGAGGCCGAGCAGACCGTCGATGGTGGCGAAGCCGGCCTCTGCCGACTGGACGGCGGAGAGGTTGACCTGCCCCTTCTTGCGCAGCGCGTGGTCACACAGTGCGTTCACGGCGATGGCGAACTCTTGGAGCTCCGCCAGTGCGAGGGGTGTGTCGAGGTCGCGCTCGAGCGCCGCCGTCAGGCCGTCGGGCAGCGTGGCGAGCGCGGCGGAAGGCGCCGTCTGCACGTTGATGATTCGGCTCTCCGGCAGCTCTTCCAGGCGCTTTTTGGCGGCGTAGAAGTAGGCGAGGCGCCGCTCGCTCTCGTCGAGCAACGGGTACGCACTGCTGGCCTCCGCGCTGATCGCGCCGTCGGCCTCCGTCGGCGGCAACGACAAGGCGAGGGGCGCTCGGTAGTGCGCGGTCAAGACCCAGTAGCGCAGCGACTCGGCTTCGCACACGTCGCCTAGCTCGTCGTTGGCCGCGGCCGCGAGCGCGGCGGTGAGGGCCACGTCGCGCTCGTGCTTTTTGAACAGGAGGACGCGCGAGAGCACGTCGTGCAGCACGCGGGGGCGAAGCGCCGCCACGCTGGCCGTCGCGCCGAGCGTGGGCCCACACGCCAGCTCGGGCGGACGGGTCGAAGCGCGCGGGTCTTCTGCGTTCGAGCGAAGATCAAAAAGCACTTCGCGCAGGCCACCTGCGCCGGGATCGTAGAGCGAGAGCGTCATCGGCGGCGACATTGACAGCGAAGGGCGGCTTGGCAAGGCGCGCGGGTCCCCAACACGTGCCAAGCTCGCGCGCATGGCTCTCTCGGATCTGCTCGGGTACTCGGTCAAGCTCACCGTCCAGCGCATCGTCGCGCAGGGCGCGTACCTGAGCGGCGACGCGCTGCTCGACCTCGGAGACGACGGAGAACCCAACGTCGACGAGCGTTTGCCCGACGACGGGACGCTGCTGCTGCCGATCCGCGAGGTGCCCGAAGACGCAGCGGTGGGCGACGAGCTCGAGGTCTTCATCTACCTCGACTCCGAAGACCGGCCCATCGCGACCACGCAGCGACCCAGGCTCACGCGCGGGGAGGTGTGCTTCATGACCGTCACTGCGGTGACGCGGATTGGGGCCTTCGTCGACTGGGGCATGTCCAAAGAGCTGCTGGTCCCGTTTGCCGAGCAGACCAGCGAGCTCGCGCCGGGGCAGAGTCACGCCATCGGTCTGTTGCTCGATCGCAGCGAGCGGCTGTGCGGCACCATGCGCGTGCGCGAGCTGCTGTACACCGGGGGCAGGTTCGATCGCGACGAGATCGTCGAGGGCGAAGCCTGGCGTGAAGAGCCGGGGATCGGCGTGTTCTGTATCCTCGAGCGCAAGTACGTGGGTCTGTTGCCGGCCAGCGAGCCACACAACTTGCGCCGCGGCGAGCAGACCACCTTTCGTATCCAGCACGTGCTGGCCGACGGCAAGGTCGAGCTCTCGCTGCGTGGACACGTGCACGAGGAGCTGGAGACCGACGCCGCGCACGTGCTGTCGGTGCTGCTCGCCAAGTCGCCCGAGGTCGGTGACAAGTCGAGCCCCGAAAAGATCCGCAGCCTGTTCGGCCTGAGCAAAAAGGCCTTCAAACGTGCCGCAGGTCGCTTGCTCAAGGATGGGGCCGCCAGCATCGATCGCGCGGGCTTTCTGGTGCCGCTGCGCAAGGACGACTGACTTCGCTGCGGCAAACGCGCGAGGTGCGCTAGGGTTGCCCCATGGCGCTCGGCTCGACGGTGCACCGCATCAAGCTTCAGCTCTCGGACACCGATCGTGGTGTGTACGAGGCACTCGACTTGCGCCTCGCGCAGCATCCCTCGGAGACGCCAAGCTACTTGGTCACGCGCCTGCTTGCCTACTGTCTCTGCTACGAAGAAGGCATCACGTTCAGCCACGGGCTCTCCCACGCCGATGAGCCGGCCGTGTGGGTCAAGACGCTCGACGGTCGGCTCACCGCGTGGATCGAGATCGGCACGCCGTCGGCCGAGCGGCTCCACAAGGCGAGCAAGGCGTGCTCGCGCGTCGTGGTGTTCACGCATCACGACCCGCAGTTGTTGCTGCGTGAGGTCAAGCGCATACCCATCCACCGACTCGAGCACATCGAGGTCCACGCGCCCGATGCCGCGCTCGTCGAGTCGCTCGTCACCCAGCTCGGCCGCAACATGCAGTGGGAGCTGGTTCGCTCCGGTGGTCACCTCTACGTCAACACGGGTGCGGGCAGCTTCGAGGGGGCGTTACTCCCGGTCTCACTCGCAGCGGAGTAGGGGCTGCCGACTCGAGTCGGTCACCAGCGCGCTAGCTGCGACCCTTGGCGCGGTGCCAAGCCGCCGTGCCCTTGAGGAAGTTGCGCAAGAACTGGTCGCCACAAGGCTGGTAGTTGCGGTGGTCTTCACGGCGGAAGAGCGCGCCCAGCTCGGACTTGGAGACGGTGACGCCGGCCAGCTGCATGATGGCCAGCACGTCGGTGTCTTTGAGGCCGAGGCCGATGCGCAGCGAGCGCAGGATGCGGTTGTTGGTGAGCGGGCCCTCTGCTTCGGGCGGGCGCGCGGGGCCGTCTTCACGCGGGCCGCGCAGCTTGGCGACGAGACCATCGAGCAGCCTGATCAACAGCTCGTCGGTGAGCGGCTCGAAGCCGGGCTCGTCGTCCTTCTTGAGCAGCGATGCGAGGAAGGTGAGCGGCATCTCCACGTCGGCCAGGGCGAAGTATTCGACCAAGGTGCCGTTGTCGAGCTCGAGGGCGTAGCGAAGGCTGCGCAGGACGTCGTTGTTGGTCACGGGCCAAGCTTAGTCGAACCGCGCGAGCGAAGAGTCGACCATGGGTACACGATCAGCGCGGGCGCGTCGTGTCGTCCCAGCTGTCGCACGCGGTGCCCAGGAACTGCCCGTGTTTTTTGCTGCGCTTCGGCGCGTGTTTGCGCGGACGCTTGAGCACGTAGGCGCCGTCGTCGGCATCGGGCGGCAAGCCTTGCTGGATGCGCCGTTCACGGGCCTGACGCTGGGCTTCGTCGATGCGCGTGGCGAGGCCGGGCAGGTCGCCCGTGGGCGAGTACACGTGACGCGCAGGCGGGCGCTCGCCCGGGGCTGGCCCGAGGGTCACGTCTGGCGAGACCTCGCGGCGCGCGGGCGGCGCGTGCGGAGCTTCGGAGACGAGGGAGTCGAGACAGGGAACGGGTGGCGGGTCTCTGGGATCGACATGGGTCATTGGCTGAACGTACGATCAGTGTCAGAGGACGCGCAAGCAATCGGCGCACGATCGCGATCCCTCGCTGCAATCGTTGCGGTTAACGGCTGTCTCAGGAGGCCACGTGCTGCTGCTCGAGCCGCGAGCCCAGCTCAGTGCTCGACGAGTGCTCGCCTCAGGAGACGCGCCACGGTCCCGTCGTGGAGACGATCAGTGAGCCAGCGGTCCACGGCGCTCACGAGCGTATCGTCCGGCTGGACGAGCCACGCCTTGCTCGCCTCGGTGAACGTGAGCTTGGTGGTGCGACAAAGCGTGGGATGACGACGGTGCTGCAGCTCGGCCTCGACGTCGTCGGTGATCATCACGTCGGCACGGCCCTCTACCAGCTCGTCGAAGATGGCGCGGTTGTCGGCGAACACACGCACGTTGGCGTGCGCGAGTCGCGCGCGGACGAAGGCCTCGTTGGTGCCACCCGGGTTCATGATCACGCGCACCCGTCGAGATGGCGGCCTTCTGTTGCCACTTCCAGGCGGCGACCGCCGGCATCAGCGCGAGCCGTGACTCGAGCAGAGTGAACACCTGCTCGACGTCCGTGGCCGGATCGGCAAAGCGCGCCTGTGCCGTTGCCGTGCGCGGCACGAGCCAGAGCGTCGAGGTCAGGATCGCGATCGTCACAGCAAACGCGGAGCCGAGCATCAGAGCAGCTCGTACACCGAGAGCCGCACGCCCGTGGGGCGGCGCTCGCCGATCGAAAACGCGAGCAGACCATTGAATCGCGACAGACGTTCGGCCGCGGTGCGCAGGCGAATCGCCGTGCGGAAGTAGTAGTCCGTCGCCGGCAATAGCTGCCCTTGGGCAAGGCGTGCCAGGGCTTCGGGCGAGCCGCTGCGCACACCCTCGCTCCGTACCTCGATGCGCTCGCCGCGGTCGGTCTCGAGCAGGTAGCGCGCACGAATCTCGAGTGCGCCGTCGGGCCGTAGCTCTTGCCAGTCGGTGCCGCCGGGGAGCAGGTGCCCTTTGAGGAGCGGGCCCTCGAACGTGCCGTGGGCGAACGGCAGCACGCGCAGCTCACCGATGTCCATGACGCCGAGCGAGATCGGGGGCAGCACCTCGACCTCGATGACCATCAGGGGCCGAAACGAAGCTGTTTCCATGTGCATCGTACGTTTTGCTTTCTTGTGGCTCGGGACGGCTCAGACCTCGCGAAACGAGATGCCTGCGCGCTGCAGGCGCTCGATCAACACGTTGCCGAACGCGGTGGCCGTGCTGATGACGCCAGCGTGCGCGGGCAGGCGGTCGCCGTCAAAAGCCAAGCTGAGCGCAGACTCGGCGATCATCTTGGAGGTGTCGCCGTAGCCGGGATCGCCGCCGCGCACTTCGCAACGCACCGTCTTGTTGCCCGCACGGCCGAGGAAGGTGACACGAAACCAGCCCTTGTTGCGGGTCGCTTCGTCGGGGCCTTCCCCCGGCTGCTTGATCTTCTCGAGCAGCGTGCGCGTGGCGCGCAGCTGCGCGAGCGCGAACACGCTGCCCACGCCCAGCGTGAGCCCGATCACCTGGGCCAGGTTCTTGAGTCCGACGTAGTGCCCGTAGCGGAAGTCCGGACCGTAGACGAGGAGCGCGCGCGCCGACTGCAGCACCACCAGGGGGTCGATGGTGGGCATGGGGACCAGCCACAGGCCGAGCTCTTTGTCGAACTTCACCTTCTGGGGCAGGCCGCGCGCACGACGGCCGTCGTGGCCCTCGCTCTCGCTGCGCGCGGGCTTGGGTGTGTTGCGCAGCGTGCTCATGATCTCGAGCGCGGAGTGCCACGTCCCACCGGAGAACGTGCCCCCGGCGCGCACCACGCCCTCGACCACGATGGGCGTGCTCGCGCGCTCTGTCTCGGACAGCTTGTTGCGTAGGGCCTGCACGGTGAAGTACGCGCCGAGGTCGTGCGGGATGGAGTCGAAGCCGCACGCGTGTACGATCTTGGCGGACGTACGCTGCGCGACCGCGTGGTAGCGCTCGTGCATGCGCGCGGTGAAGGGTGGCTCGCCCGTCAGGTCGACGTAGTGGGTGCCGGCCTCGGCGCAGGCTTTGACCAGCGGTTCGCCGTAGCGGACATAGGGACCCACCGTGGTGAGCACCACACGCGTGCGCGCGGCCAGCCGTGCCAGCGCCTGTGCGTCGGCGGCGTCGGCGATCACGATCTCGGGCGGTGTGCCGCGTGTCTGCAGACGCTCTCTGACCTTGCTCAGCTTGTCGGCGCTGCGGCCCGCGAGCGCCCAACGAAGTGGCGCAGGCTGGCTGGCGAGATACTGCGCGACCAGCTGTCCCGTAAAGCCGCTGGCCCCGTACACCACGATGTCGAGCTCTCGTTCGTTGACCATGCCCGTACCCTAGCCCGAAGTGAGCGCACGTGTTGCTGCGCGGTGCGCGATGGAGGGCAGCGAGGGCGCCATCAGCGCAGGCTTCGCGCCACGAAGGCACCTCCGGCGACCAGCGCACCCATGGCCCAGAACAAGCCCGAAGCACCCACCGCGGAGCCCAGCGCGCCAAAACACATGGGCATCACCGCGCTAGAAAAGTTGCTCGCCATGGAACGTAAGGCGATGGCCTCGCCGTGGCGATGGGGAGGCGTGATCTGGTGGAGCCGCGTCATCACCATGGGCTGCGACGAACCGAGTGCGAGCCCGAGCGCGGTGGCGCACGCGGCCATGGTCCACACCGTGCTCGCAAACGGGTAGATCGCAAACACGCCGGCCACGATGATCATCGCGCCAGACAGCACCTGCGCCTCGCCGAGGCGATGTGCAAGCACCGGGATGAGCAGGCGGACCGCGGTGACCGAGAGCGCAAAGATACCGAGCACCGAGCCGATGGCCGAGGCGCTCATGCCGCGCTGGTTGCCGATGACCGGGACAGCAAACGAGTGCACGTCCCAGCTCGCCGACATGAACCAGCTCACCGCCAGCACCCGGCGCAGCAACGACGAGCGCAACAGGTCCCAGGCGGTTCCGCTGCGTGCGGCGGTGGCGGGCGTCGTGCGCGGCTCGTGTGGCACCAGCCGCGAGCAGGCGAGGCTCAGCAGCGGCAGCGCGGCCAACAACGCAAATGCCGCCGCAAAGCCCAGGTGGTCGATGAGGATGCCCGCGCCGAGGGGTCCGATGAAGTTGCTGAACGACGGCGCGATGCCGAGCCAGCTGAAGATACGTTTGAGCTCGGTGCTGTCGTGCGCACTCTTGCCTGCGCTGCGCGAGATGGTGATCATCCCGATGTTGGCGCCCGAGCCCGAGAGCACCGCGGACAGACACAGCAGGGCGTAGTGCGCGGGCCCTCTGTACGTGGAGGCGAGGGCGGTGAGCGCTCCCAAGATGGTGAGCACCACCGAGAGCCGCACCGGATAGTGATACCCGCGGCGGTCGGCCAGTCGTCCCGCGGGTAGCGCGAGCAGCACCGAGGCCCCCGAAAAGAGGCCGAGCAGCGAGCCCACTTCGAGCTCGGAGCCGCCTGTGCGCAAGATGGAGAGGGGCGCCGCCATGCGCAGCCCCGCCATGCTCGCGTGCAAAAACACCTGCCCACCGATCAGACCCAGCAGGACACTCAGGTTGTGGGGCGTGCGCGTGGCCGCGCTCAAGTCGGTCCCCGCCCGGAGTCAGCTTCGTCTGGGTGGTTTGCCGGGTGCGCGATCACTGCCCTGTAGATAGCGTGTCACGGCAAGGGCGACCTCGCACTCGAATGCATCGCCTAGCAGGTCGGGGCGAAAGATGACGGCATTGTGGGTGAGCGACTCGATCATGCTCACCACCACGAACGACGCCAGCTCCAGATCGAGCACGACCAGCTCGTAACGAAAGTGGTCGAGCAGCGAGCGCGTCATCTGCAAAAACTCTTGGTTGATGCGCTCGACCTGGTCGAGCTCGCCGATGCGCGGCACCTGTTCGGCCAAGACGCGATGGAGCTTGGGATCGACGGCGTGTGCCTCGACCATCAGGCGCACCACGTGGCGGACGGCCTCGCTGAGAGGCAGGGCGCGCATGTGCGGGACCGAGCTGCGCAAGAGCGCGGCCAGCTCTTCGACGTGTCGACGCATCAGCGCAGCAACCAGGGACTCTTTGCTGGGGCAGTACTGGTACAGCGAGCCCACGCTGACGCCTGCCAGTGCGGCAATCTTGTTGGTGCTGGCGTGGTCGTAGCCGTCCTTGACCAGAATGCGAGCGGTGGCGCGGAGCAGTGCGTCGACGGTGGCCAACGAGCGCGCCTGCACCGCGGTTTTGCGCGGCTTGGTCGCTGCCTTTTGCGCCATCGACACACCTCCGTGGAAAGCGAGTAGTAAAAGCGAGTGAACGCTCGCATTATGGAGGACGCCCGCACCAGGAGCTAGCGTCATGACGACTGCCATTCCCAGCGTTCCCGGTTCTATGTTGCTCGGCAACCTTCCGGCCCTGCGCGCCGACCGCATCGGTTTCCTCGTGAGCGTGCCGCGCGACTACGGCGACATCGCCCGCATCCGGATGGGCGCCTTCAAGGTGTTGTTGCTCAGTGCGCCGGAGCTCGTGCAAGAGGTGCTGGTCGACAAGGCCGACGCGTTCATGAAGGGGGTCGGTCTGCGTGTGTTCGCGCGTCCCTTGCTGGGCGATGGCCTACTCACCAGCGAGCGCGACAAACACAAGCGGCAGCGGCGCACGCTCGCCCCCGCGTTCATGCACAAACGAATCGCCGGCTACGCCGACACCATCGTCGAGTTCACTGACCGTCGTGTCCGGCAGCTGGCCGACAAGACACAGGTCGACCTCTCCGAACAGCTGATGGAGCTCACGTTCGAGATCGTCGGCAAGACCCTGTTCGACGCCGACGTGCGAGGTGACGCGCGCGAGGTGGGCGATGCGCTCACGGTCGCGATGAACAACATGACCGCGCAGCTCTACTCGGCGCTGCCGCTTCCGCCGCGCGTGCCCACCCCTTCCAACCTGCGCTTGCGGCGTAGCGTGCGCCGCCTCGACGAGGTCGTGTATCGGTTGATCCGCGAGCGTCGCGCCACGGGTGACGATCGCGGCGACATGATGTCGATGCTGCTGCTCGCGCAAGACGAGGAAGACGGCAGCGGCATGAGTGACTTGCAGGTGCGCGACGAGGTGATGACCGCGATGCTCGCGGGGCACGAGACCACCGCCAACGCGCTGGCCTGGTCGTTTCATTTGTTGGCGGCAAACCCGGAGCAGCGCACGCGGCTCGAGTCCGAGCTCGACGAGGTGCTGGGTGGCCGACCACCCACGATGGCCGATCTGCCTCGACTGCCGTTCACGCTGCAGGTGTTTCGCGAGACCCTGCGGCTGTACCCGCCGGCCTACATCATCGCGCGCCGTGCGCTCCGCGACGTCACCATCGGTGGCTACGCCATCAAAAAGAACCAGCTGCTCGTGATCGACATCGTCGGCATGCATCGGCGCGAGGTGTACTTCGAAGACGCGTTGCGCTTCGACCCGGCGCGCTTTTCTCCCGAGCGTGAAAAGCGCCAGAAGAAGGGTGCCTACATGCCGTTCGGCGGCGGTGCGCGCATCTGCATCGGCAACCACTTCGCGCTGACGGAGGGGCAGCTCGCGCTGGCCCACCTCGCCCAGCACTACCGCTTCGAGCCGGTGAGCAAGCAGCCGGTCGAGCCGGAGGCGCTGATCACGCTGCGTCCCAAGCACGGCCTGTCCATGTACGTGCGGCCGCGAGATCCGTCAGCCCAGGAAAAGCGCCCCGCGTCCGTGGCGTAGTACCTCGCGGGGGCCTGTCCGATCGCAAAAGCGCGGGGTGCTTTTCCACGTCGTTCGCAATCGATTGGCACCCATATGTTGCCCGGCGTAGAGCCGATGGGTGCCCATCAAACATCCCACCCTGGCACTGCCCACGGTCGAGGCGACTTGTGTGCTCGATGACCTGCGGCGTATCGTGCGCGCGCTGCGCGAGTCGTCGCGCGCCGCCGAGCGCCGCCTCGGCGTGAGTGGCGCACAGCTGTTCGTGCTGCGCGCGCTGGCCGATGGCAGCTCTGCCCAAGCGCGTACGGGCGGCGGCCGCCCCGACGGCCTCTCGCTCAACCAGCTCGCCGCGCGCACGCGCACGCACCAGAGCACGGTGTCCGTCGTGGTGAAGCGCCTCGTCGAGCACGGCATGCTCACGCGCACCACCTCCGAGCTCGACGCGCGCCGCGTGGAGATTCGGCTCACCAAGCGCGGACGCGCCGTGCTCGACCGCGCGCCGCTGGCCGCGCAAGACAAGCTCATCACGGGCATCGAGCGCTTGCCGCGCAAAGAGCGTCAGGTCCTGGCCGGTGCACTGCGCGGGCTCGTCACGTCCATGCAGCTCGACGACCAGCCCGCCGCCATGTTTTTCGAAGAAGATGACGACGGCCTCAAGCCCAGCAAAAAGAAGAGCGTGCGCCGTGTTTCCGCGTGAGTCGCACAGTCGCCACGAGCGCTGAGGTCGGGCCCGCCGCGCACCGTCGAGTCTTCGCTCGCGCGCGGAAGACCCGCGCGCTTCGACAGCACGTGGATTGCGGGCTGGCAGAAGCTATCTTCGCGCGATGCTGACCAGCCTGGATCACGTGACGATCGCCGTGCGCGATGTCGAGGCCGCCACTCGTTCTTACCAGCGCTTGCTGGGTGCTCCCCCACTCTGGCGCGGTAGCCATCCCGAGGCGCGCACCGAGGCGAGCCTGTTTGCGCTCAATAACTCGGTCGTCGAGCTGGCCGGGCCCGCGCGCGATGCCCTCGAAGCCGAGGAGACCGAGGGCTTGCGCATCCTGCTCGACACGCGCGGGGAAGGGCCGACCACGCTCTCGTTCGGCGCGGACGACGCCGCCAGCGCGACCAAGCTGCTGCGCGAACGTGGCGTGCGCGCGACGCCGCCTCAAGACGGAAGCGCCCTCAGCAGCGACGGGCAAGAGCGTCGTTATCGGCTCGTAGAGGTCTCGCCACGCGCGACGCGCTCCCTCCCGGTGTCCATCGTCGAGCGGCCCGCGTCGTTGGCCTCCACGCGTCAGGTCGAGCCGGCGAGCGGCGTGCTCCACGCGCTCGATCACGTCGTGGTGCGCAGTGCGGACCTGCCGGCGGCACGCGCGCTCTACGGCACCGCGCTCGGCCTCCGGCTCGCGCTCGACACCAGCTTCGGGGGCACGCGCATGCTGTTCTTTCGTGTGGGTGGCGTCACCCTCGAGATCGTCGAGGACAGAACCCTCGGCGACCAGGACGTGCTGCAGGGAGTCGCTTATCGCACGCTCGATCTCGCCGCCGCGCACACACGCCTCTCCGCGGAGGGATTTTCGCTGAGCGAGCCGCGCAGCGGACACAAGCCCGGGACCCAGGTGTTCACGGTGCAGGACCAGACCCACGGCGTGCCCACGCTGGTGCTCCACGATCCCACCCGCGATCGCGCTGCCTAGCCGCGTTGTCTCCGTGTAAGCTCGCCGTCGAAGCAGGGTTCACCGATGCTGCAGACACTTCCACTGTTGACCATTAGTCTCGCCATCTTCGTCGTGCTCAGCCTGTTCACCGGGGAGCCCGCGGCGCCCTGGTACACGCTGCCGTCCATGGACTTCGAGCTGATCTCGGGCGACGTCTGGCGGGTCTCCCGAGGCGACGTCTTCTTGGCCTTCTCCATGGTGCTGTTGTTCGTCGAGATCTTGCGCGCCACCAAGAGCGGCAGCGCCTCGGTGATGAACCACGCCTTCTCGGTCGTGGTGTTCATCATCGCGCTGCTGATGTTCCTCACCACGCGCGGCTACGGCAATTCGACCTTTTTTCTGTTCACTTCGATGACGCTGCTCGACTTCATGGCGGGCTTCATCATCACCACCGTGACGGCGCGACGCGACCTGTCGTTGGGCCGTACTGACATCTGACGCTCGGCATCCCGGTCCCGGCGGGTACCGATCCACGTCATCCGATAGCCACTCTGGGGGAGCTCCATGGTGTACCCTGGCGCCCATGCCCGCGCGGACGTCTCAGGCTCTCGAGCTAGTCGCACCTCACTGCGACCTCGTCGATAGGCTGCGCTTCATTCCCCCTGCGGCCGGTGTGCGCGGCATGTTCTTTCAGAACATCGAAGCGCAGGTCGAGCGGATGGGACAGTCCAGCGCCTACCGCGCGTACTTCCCGGACGATCGCTACTCCTCGCTGCCTTACTACCCACTCAGCGAGTTCATGGTCAGGCTGGCGTGCGCGGGCGCGGTCGTCTCCCCACTCAGGCAGGGCCAACACGAGCCCGGCGAGTTTTCGTCGCGACAGCTCCACGACGGCATGCGCGCGATCACGCGCGGCCACGCCACCACGTTTGTACAGAGTTTACTGGGTCGCGTACTGCTCCGTCTGTTGGCGCGCGACCCGGTGCGGCTCACCGAGCAAGGGCTCGCCTCACGCCGGCAGACACATCGTTACGGCCGCTGGACGTTCCAGCGCGTCTCGTCTTCGCACGTGCAGGTGATCTATGAAGACGAGTACCTGTGGATCGATTCCGCGGTCCACGGCGCGGCCGAGGGCACCTACGTCACCTGTCTGCCCGAGGTGCGCCTGGAGACCGAGCTTACCGGCAGATTTGCCGGCAGGACCCACATTCGTTGGTAGCCCAAGCGTTCGGGCTCCGCTGGCTCGCTGGCTCGTCTGATCAAACGTTTGTGCCGCCTTCAAAAAGCGGAGCGCGTGGCACGCGCTGTACTCCAATCAGGCTTACTGTCTGTGATACGCTGTCCAGCGATGGTCATCTTGGTTCCGGACGGCGCGTGGGCCGCCGATATCGATCGGCTTATGGGCACGCGCATGGCTCGCCTGTCTTGGACGATGGTGATCGACACCGATGCGCCTCGTCAGGCGATCGCGCGCGCGCGTCAGCGCTTTGGTGGGCAGCCGCTCGCGTACATGGCGCAGACGGAGTCAGGGGCGCTTCAAGCCATCGCGGCCGGGGCCGACGAGTCGCTCTGCTTCGCCGCCTACGACGCACAACAAGTGCTGGTGCTGCTCGACCGCACCGAGCAGCGGGCCGCCATGCGCGACGCAGCCGACCACGAGCGCACGTCGACCGTGCAGGCCGAGAAGCTAGCGGCGCTGGGCACCGTGGTCGCACGGGTCGCGCACGAGATCAACAACCCGCTCGCAGCCGTCTGCCTTTCTGCAGAGTACCTGAAGGGCGCGCTCGGCCCCGTCCTCGACGTCGCGACCGAGGTCACCCGCTTGGCGGGCGAAAAACGCGGGCTCAGCGCCGACGAGCTCAGCCGTCTGGCCACCATCGCCAGCAAGGCAGGTCGCGCGGTCGAGGGCAAACGTATGCTCGACGACCTGCTCGACCTGGTCGACACCATCGCCGCCATCGTGCGCGACCTCCGCATCTACGCTCGCTCCGACGAGTCCGAGACACCGCAGCTAGTCAACGTGGCCGACCTGATCGATCAGGTGCTGCGCATCGTGGGCACCGAGATCACCACGCGCGCCCACGTCGAGCGCGACTACCCGCCAGACCTCCCGCCGCTGATCGTCCCGCGCTCGCGCGTGGTGCAGGTCCTCACCAACATCTTGCTCAACGCGGCGCACGCCATCCAAGAGGTCGAGCGTCCCATCCATCGTGTGCGCATCGCCGTGCGTGCCGACGACGATGCGGTGGCCATCTCCATCACCGACAGCGGACCTGGCATCTCGCCCGAGGCCATCGAGCGCATCTTCGACCCATTCTTTACCACCAAACGCGAGGGCCGCGGCACCGGGCTCGGGCTGTCTATCTCGCGCTCCATCTTGCTGCGCCTGGGCGGCGAGCTGGTGGTCGACTCGGTGCACGGCGACGGCGCGACGTTCATCGCCATCATTCCGCTGCCTGGCCACGACGCCCTGCATGCGGCGCTCGCCAAGTCTGCCTCCAGCGCCCCCCCTCCGGTGCTCAGTCCGCGTCGGCTGTCCGTGCTGGTGGTCGACGACGACCAGCGCTTGCTACGCGTGTATCCTCGCGTCTTGCGCGATCGCTACGACGTGCTGGTCGCGGTCGAAGGACAAGAAGCCATCGAGCTCATCTCCTCGGGGGTGCACGTGGACGTCATCATGACCGACCTCACCATGCCCGAGGTCAACGGAGAGCAACTGTTTCGCTGGCTCGAGAAGGCGCGCCCCGACCTCGCGCGCCGCACGCTGTTCGTGTCCGGCGTGGCCGACCCTTCGCAGCACAAGTTCCTCACCAGCGTGCCCAATATCGTCCTCGAGAAGCCGGTCTCCGGAGTCGACATCTCGGCGGCCATCGAGCGTGTCATGAGCAACGAGAGCGCGCGTGCCTGAGCCCGTTCTCCTGCCCGTTCTCGCCGCGTACGGCTTCTCGCCGGCGTGTTCGTGTGTGCCCGTCACTGGCGGGCTCATCAACCAGACCTATCGTGTCGAAGAAGCCGACCGGCGTGTCGCGCTGCAGCGGCTCAACGCCATCTTTCGCCCCACCGTCAACCTCGACATCGACGCCATCACCACCCACCTGAGTCAGCGTGGCCTCACCACCCCGCGGATGGTGCGCACCACCGTCGACGGCTTGTGGACCACCGACGAGCAGGGCGGCGTGTGGCGCGCGCTCAGCTGGCTCGACGGGCAAACCGTGCACAGTGTGTCGCGGCCCGAGACGGCCCACGCTGCCGGCGGGCTGGTGGGGCGCTTCCACCGCGCGGTCAGCGACCTCGAGCACAGCTTTCAGTTCTCGCGCCCCGGCGCGCACGACACCAAGCTCCACTTGAGTCGGCTGCGCGTCGCGCTGTCCAGCAACACGCAGCACGCCCACTACCCGGCCGTCGCGCGCGTAGGCGAGGCCATCCTCGCGCACGCCGAGGCGCTCGAGGCGCTGCCTGTCGACCCGGTGCGCCTGATTCACGGCGACCTCAAGATCTCCAACATCTTGTTCGACGATGACGGCGAAGCGCGCGCGCTGCTCGACCTCGACACCATGGCTTACCTCACCATCCCCATCGAGCTTGGCGATGCGCTGCGCTCGTGGTGTAACCCCGCCGGCGAAGACTCCAGCGTGGCCACGTTTCAGAGCGACGTGTTCGAGGCGGCGATCCGCGGCTACGCAGCATCAGCAGGCTCCATGCTCACCGCAGACGAGCGAGCCGCGCTGCCGCTCGGTGCCGAGACCATCTCGCTCGAGCTGGCTGCTCGGTTCTGCGCGGACGCCTTGCTCGAGTCCTACTTCGGCTGGAACCCGGACAAGTTTGCGTCTCGTAGCCTGCACAACCTGGCGCGCGCGGAGAGCCAGCTCGCCGTGGCCGAGAGCATCCGAGTACAGCGCCCCGCGCTGGCCGCCATCGTGCGCTCTGCGTTTTGACCGTGCGCTGCAGACTGCCGCGGGGAGGGCGGCGGAGCCGAGCCCTTGGGTCGACACCGAGTTCTTCGCCAAGGTGCTCTCCTGATCGAGATGCCGCGACGATGATGCAGTGCGTCGGGCGCCAATTGTGACGGCAGCTGCTCGGGAGGAGGCCCCTCACGGTCGCCGCACCGTCGGGTATGCAGCAGCGGACGACCTGCGGTTGTCTGGCGGCGCCAGCTCGACATCGCATCGGTGCCCCATCGCCTCGTCGGGGTGAACGATCATTCACTCGTTCGACACCCGCCGGACGTGCCGATCTCAAATTTGGATCGATGGCGGGCCCCATCGGGGGGGCGGGCGCTTGTCCGAGGCGCCAGAGTGCGGCCGTTTTGCTCCCTTGGCGCGACAAAAAAACAACTGAGATTGCGCTATTTCCAGCGGGGCTGGCCCAAGTGCGCCATGTCTCGGGGATCGCACGGATGAGTCACATTTAGGATTTGACTCATCGTGCGCCAGCTGAGTAAAACGGCCTGGTGACCGAAGAAGAAAGCACGACAGTCGCACTGTGCTGGGTACTCCCCTTCCTTCAACTGACGGGGATCGATCCGCGCAACGTGGCAACCTTCGAGCGAGCAGGCGTGTCGCTAGCCGATTTCGCCAAGCCAGACGCACGCATCTCGCTGCCGCTCGCGCTCGAGCTGTTGCAAGACGTCGGTGCCTGGTCCGCTGATCCCTGTCTGGCGCTCCGCGCCGGCGAGCAGCACACCCCTGGTGACCTCGGCGTCATTGAGCTTGCCGCACGCAGCTGTTCCACGCTGCGTGAGGCTCTGCTCTGTGTCGGCCGGCACGTCGCGCTCCTGCACGACGGGCTGCGTACCGAGCTGGTCGAAGATGCGCAGCGCGCAACGTGGCACCTGCGCGCGATGGACGACGGTCCGCGGCCCAACGCCGCCAACGACTTTACGCTCGCGACGGCCTACAGCCTGATCGCTCGCTACGCTCGTTGGCGCGGCGGTCTGCGCGAGGTGCACTTCCGGCACACGGTCGCGACCGACGCACAGGTCTACGATCGACTCTTCGACGGGGTCGAGGTCAAGCTCGCCATGCCGACCAACGCGCTCGTCTTTGCGAGCTCGCACCTCGATGCACCCATGGTGCACGCCCACGCAGGCTTCTTTGCCGCGTTCGACGCGCGCGCCGAGATGCTCGCCCGCGAGCGAGATCGCAAGCGCTCCGCCACGGCGCGCGCACGCCGCATCACGTTCGACCTCGTCAAAGAGGGCGATGCCACCATGCCTGCGGTCGCACGCAAGCTGCACATGAGCACCGCCACGCTGCGCCGTCGCCTTCACGAAGAGGGCACCAGCCACAGCCACATCGTCGACGACGTTCGGCGTGAGCTCTCTGAGCTCTACCTGTCCGACCTCAAGCTGCCCATCTGCGACATCGTCAGCATGACGGGCTTCTCTCACGTTGCGGCCTTCTATCGTGCATTCCGGCGCTGGTCGGGGGGTCGCACGCCAGGCGAGTTCCGCGCCGAGGTACGCGAGCGCGAGCAGCGCATGCGTCGTGGTGGTGCACCCGTGCGCGCGCCAACCTCGGCGTCGAACGTCGAGTGGCACGAGCTGAGCGGCTGAGCCGCGTTCAGGTAGCTTCACTTCGTTAGGCCTCGAGCTCGGCATTGGTATGCCGAGCTCGGGGCCTTGTTGTTTGCTTGTTGTCCGGCTGAACGGCGCGCGCCTGCCAGCGCGACGGTGACATCAGCGCAGCGGCAGAGCCCCGAGGCGGCGCAGCTCAGCGCTTCTTTTTGGCGGGCGGCCCTTCGGCTGCGCACAGGATGCGCACCGCGGCAGACGCTGCTTCGAAGTTGGGTTCGCGACCGCTGATCACGTCGCTGTACAAGAACGACTCGCTGACGCGAACGATGACGTACGCCAGTGTGTCGATGTCGAGCGC
>JBEGTL010000061.1:0-23335 GCA_041179425.1 Pseudomonadota bacterium
GGCGGGGGGTGTTCCATTTTTGGGTTAGGGGTGATGCCGGCGATTTTTTACCCCGAGCGCCGGCATCTCCCTCATACCCTTTCACTGCAGCCGCGCGCTTCGCTTCGCTCGCCTGGGAGCTGTACCGGCTGGCGCTCGCGCTTCGCTTCGCTCGCCTGGGAGCTGTACCGGCTGGCGCTCGCGCTTCGCTCGCTCGTGGTCGGCTTACTGTGGGCTGAGGAACGAGGTTGCTTCTGTGGGGAGGTACGTTGGGACGTTGGCCCAGAGGGGGTTCAGGTTCGGGACGCCTGGCTGTACGAAGATGCCGTCGGTGACGAAGAGGTGGGAGTAGCCCTCCTTCACGATTCGTTTGACGGTCTCCTGCATCTGGGTGACCGACTGGACGTTGTGCACGAGGGCGAGCTGGCCTCTGCGCGGGGCTACGTTCTGGCGCAGGATGCCGGGGTTGGCCACTGCGCTGCCCTGTGCAGGGACCGGCTCGATGACGTTGTGGGCCTTCTCGAAGGTGCACAGCACGTCGACCAAGTTTGCGTACAAGAGTCGGTTGGAGATGAGGCGACCACCTGCATTGCCAATCGTCAGCAGCTTGCCTCGTCCCGTGCCTGCTGCGCGCGCGCTGGCGATGGTTGCGGTGAGCTTGGCGTGCCAGCTGTTCGTGGGGTCGACTTGTTTGCCCGCTGGAGCGCTTTGCCCGTCGAACTGCGGGTAAAACTCGTCGATCCAGATGCCATCGAGAGTGGGGAAGTCGAGCAGCCACTGTCGGACCTCGGCTTCGACGTTCGCGAGCGGGCGGTACACGGAGCACGGGTCGGTGGTGCAGGTGTGGACGTAGCCGAAGATCTTACCGCCTGCCTTTTGGATGTCTTCCCACCTCGGCGTGAGCTTTTTTAAGGTTTCGATCGCGTCCTCTGGGGCCTTGTCGCCCGTCTTCGTGAGTCCGAACGGACCGCTGTCCGGGCCGTTGACCGCGACCCAGAAGTCTTTGCCCGCGCCACTGACCTTGCTCGCTTGATTCTTGAGCAGTCCCCAACCCTCATTGCCGACGCCCAGGTAGGCGGGAATGACGACGCCGGTGTGGGACCAAGACGGGGCCGGACGCGCAAAGTCATACTGTGGGAGTGCAGTGCCCCCGGCATCCCGCTCGAGGTAGCCAAGCCCAAAGGTGGGCGCGATCGGCAGACCGGGCAGCGTTCCAGGGATAGTCAGCTCGATGAAGTTCGCGGCGACGTTCTTGGTGACCGTCTCCTTTTTTTTGTCGTCGACCCAGCCCGTGCTCGGGTCCGCCGCGTAGACGTTTTCGCCCTCGACCACGAGGTCGATGCCGGTCGCTTCCCAGGGGCCCAGCTGGATCCCCGTCTCCGCGTTCCCGTCCGCATCGACGTAGACATGGTAGTTCGAGCCCAGCCCTTGGCCTTCGATGCGCACGTGCAGCACGCCGTCGACATAGGCGGCCTTGAGCACGGACGCGCCTTGGGTCTTGCCCTTGATCTCGGCAAGGATCTTCCAGTTCACGGCTGCGCCCGTGCCATCGGTGCCATCGACCCCTGCAACGGTGCGGTCGGGGTTCTCCAGCGGGCCCTCGCCCTCTGGCAGAGGAGTCTGCACGCCGTCGTCGCCCTCGGTCTTGTCGCCGTCGGTCTTGTCGCCGTCGGTCTTGTCGCCGTCGTCACCTTCCGTGTTGTCGTCGTCGCCGTCGGTCTTGTCGCCGTCGGTCTTGTCGCCGTCGTCGCCGTCCGTGTCGTCGCCGTCGGTGTTGTCGCCATCGTCGCCATCGGTGTTGTCACCGTCGTCGCCGTCCGTGGTGTCGCCGTCGTCGCCGTCCGTGGTGTCGCCGTCGTCGCCCGACTCGTCAGAATCGTCGTTGTCGCCTGCGCCGTCGTCGCTCGAGTCTTCGGACTCGAACTCTTCTCCCTCTTCGTCGGGGGACACGGCGCGCGCGTGCGTGCCGACGCCGTCTTCGCGCTTGGCACCTGCGACGGGGTCACTGCTGCACGCAAGCAGCAGCGCCGCGCAAGCAAAGGTAGTGGTGTTCTTCCGCCAGTGGACGCGTTGCATGGGGTCTCCTCGGTCGTTCACGGCATAGACGCGCCGCGCAGGCCGAGGTCACTTCCAATCGACAAAAAACTGTCCCCTGGGGCCGACAAACGCGGGGCGCCCACCCTCGGCGCGCCCACAGCCGCGTGAGGGGCCTCGTTTGATCCTTCGCGCCGTGCCTCGTAGGCTCGCGGCGCCGCCGGTCACGCTCGACCGCCCTTCCCCGGCACACGTCGGATGTCTTTGCGCACGGAGATCACTCGATGACGCACCCTGCTGACACCCACGACTTGATCCGCGTAGAGGGCGCGCGCGAAAACAACCTCAAGGACATCAGCGTCGAGATCCCCAAGCGGAGGCTCACCGTGTTCACCGGCGTCTCGGGATCGGGCAAGTCGTCCTTGGTGTTTGGCACCATCGCAGCGAAGTCGCAGCGGCTCATCAACGAGACGTACAGCGCGTTCGTGCAAGGCTTCATGCCGACCCTTGCGCGGCCCGAGGTCGACGTACTCACCGGCCTGACCACCGCCATCATCGTCGATCAAGAACGAATGGGCGCGAACTCGCCCTCCACGGTGGGCACCGCGACCGACGCGAACGCGATGCTGCGCGTGCTGTTCAGTCGGCTGGGCAACCGGACCTCGACCCAGACTCGGTCACGACGATGTGGGTGCGCGACGAGCCTCGTCGGCCGCTCGACTTCCTCTCGCTCATGGCGCTGAGCGACTGCTTTTTTCCACGCGTGTTCATCCGTCGACAGAAGGCGATGCCTGCCGGCACCGTCTCCATGACTACGTACTTCCACGCCGATGCCGAGACACTGTCGCGTCAGGGCGACCGCGAGGTGCTCGCCACCGCGCGCGCGCTGCGCTTTTACCGGGGGTACTTCGATCAGGGCGCCGGGCTCTGAAGCGTAGAAGGCGACCTGTTGTGCACGACCAACCAGCTCGTCTACTTCAAAGACTGAGGGGGCCTCGACAGATCGTCACCAAGCTGTGACCAACAAACAGCGTCGTCGTCACCCAACCCTCCTACTTCTCCTGTACCCGGCTCGGCCGTTCTGCCGTGCAACGGGCGTAGAAGCGCGCGGTCTCCCGCTGTAGGCGCGCGAAGGCGAAGCGTGCCGTCGGGCGCGCGAGCGAAGAGGAGAGGACCATGAACAAGATGCGCAGGCTCGGCATCATCGCGCTCGGCTCAGCCCTGGCGCTGCCAGCCGTCAGCTATGGGGCCCACGAGCTACTCAACGACAGTCCGTGGACAGACGAAGGGCTCAAGGCCATTCGCGCTGCACAAAAGCTGCAGTACACGACCAAAGAGCGCGCCAAGAACGTGATCCTGTTCGTCGGCGACGGCATGGGCGTGAGCACCATCACCGCCGCGCGCATCCTCGACGGACAGCGCAAGGGACAGCCCGGCGAAGAGAACAAGCTCTCGTACGAAAACTTTCCGCACCTCTCGCTGGTCAAGACCTACTCCGTCAACCAGCAGACCCCTGACTCTGCGCCCACGATGACCGCGATCATCACCGGCGTGAAGACCAAGGACGGCATCCTCTCCATCAACGAGAACGTGGTGCGCGGAGACCACACCACCGTCGCCGGCAACGAGCTCACCACGCTGCTCGAGATCGCCGAAGATCAGGGCCTCGCCACTGGTATCGTCTCCACCGCGCGCATCACCCACGCAACACCGGCAGCCACCTACGCGCACAGCCCGGAGCGCGACTGGGAGTCCGACGCAGAGCTCAACGCGGCCGCCAAGGCAGCAGACTTTCCTGACATCGCGCGCCAGCTGATCGAGTTCAAGCACGGCGACGGCCTCGAGGTCGCGCTCGGTGGCGGACGCGAGTACTTCTTGCCGAACACGGTGAACGACCCCGAAGACAGCGGCGCCACCGGCCGCCGCAAGGACGGCCGCAATCTCACGACCGAGTGGTCGGCTCGCGAAGGCTCGTCGTTCGTGTGGAACAAGGCACAGTTCGACGCGGTCGATCCGGCCACCACCAAACACTTGCTTGGGCTGTTCGAGCGCTCGCACATGGAGTACGAGGCCGACCGCGCCAAGGACACTGCGGGCGAGCCCTCTCTCGCAGAGCTTACCGCCAAGGCGATCGACGTCCTCTCGAAGGGCGACAAGGGCTTCTTTTTGATGGTCGAAGGGGGCCGCATCGATCACGCGCACCACGCCGGCAACGCGCGCCGCGCACTCGAAGACGCCATCGCGCTGGCCGACGCGGTCAAGGTGGCGACCGACAAGACCCGCGAGAGCGACACGCAGATCTTGGTTACCGCCGATCACAGCCACGTGTTCACCATCGCGGGCTACCCCGCGCGCGGCAACGACATCCTCGGCAAGGTGATCACGCTCGACAGTAAGGGCGAGATTGCCGAGGGCTACGCGCTCGACGGCAAGGGCAAGCCGTACACCACGCTCGGCTACGCCAACGGTCCCGGCTACCGCGGCACGGCCGAGCGTCCCGATCTGACCGCAGTGGACACCGAGGCGCTCGACTTCTTGCAAGAGGCCGCCGTGCCCCTGTCCGCTGAGACGCACGCCGGCGAAGACGTCGCGCTCTACGCGCGCGGGCCCAGCTCGCACCTGTTGCAGGGCGGCCAGGAGCAGACCATCTCGTTTTACCTGATGGCCCACGCGCTCGGCTTCGACGGCTCGCGTAAACAACCCATCTGGAACCGGATCGGAGACTGGTTCTGATGTCTGCACGAGCTCGGTGCTTGTCTGCGCTGGCGTGGCTCCTCGCGTCCTTCGTGAGCGTGGTGCACGCAGACGCCGAGCTTCCTGCCGTGTTTGCGCGGTTCGCGCTGACGCGTGCGAATGGCCAGGTCGAGCACCTCGAGCTCGTGCGACAAGCTGGACGGATCGAACATCGTTTTGTGGAGCGCGGCTACAGCGAGCTGTGGCTGCGCGACGCCCGCGGCGAGCTCGAGCACGTGCGCTCCTTCCCGCGCGACGGCAAGAGCGTCCACTACACGTCTGGAGACTTGCGCACCATCTCGCTAGAACCTGACTGGAACACACTCTCGAGTCTGTTGGGAAGCGGCGAGCTGGCCTCGCTTCGACCCGCCGGAACCGAGCGTGCGCTCGATCAGCGCCGTGCCCGCGTGCTGCGCGGGACCCTGCGTGCGCAGTCGGCGCGGCTATCATGGCTCGAGGACCTGTCGCTACCCGCAAAGCTGTCGCTCGGTCAGGGCAAGAGTAAGGTCGTCATCTCGCTGCTCTCAGTCGCCGAGTGCACACCCAGTCTGTGCACGCCACCTCGCAGCGAGCTGCGCTCGCTCGAGTTCGCGGACCTGGGCGACATGGAGTACGACCCATTCGTGCGCCGGTTCTTGGCCAGTGACGCACACGGGCATCCGCCACATCCGTGAGCTGTGAGCACTCGCCGGGGACCTGTCGTGTCGTGTACACTCGACCAGGCATGTCTCATCTCGGGCTGCTATCGAGGACGCTCTGCCTCTTGTTGTGGCTGCTCTGCCCAGCCGTGAGGGCGCAGCATGCGCCTTCTCCATACGAAGACGTGCTCGCCAAGTCGCTCGCTGCCCACGCAGCAGGTGACTATCAGACGGCGCGAAGCTTCATGGAGCAGGCTCACACCCTCGAGCCAAGCGCCCGCACGCTACGCGGCCTCGGCATCATCGCGTACGCACAGCAACGCTACACCGAAGCCGTGTTCCCGCTCGAGTCTTCGCTCACGGCCGAAGTTCGTCCGCTCACGCCCGCGTTGCGCGCGAGCGTGGAGTCCTTGTTGGCGCAGACCTTCCAGCGCATCGGCAGACTCCGCCTCTCCATCGACCCCGAGGCCAGCTCTGTGTTGCTCGACGGATCATTGCCCATCATGCACGGCCCTCACGAGCTCTTGGTGCTGCCAGGCAGTCATCGACTGCAGCTCGCAGCGCCGGCGCGAGCACCGTACGAGCTCAACTTGACGACGACGGCCGGTGCCCTCGAGACACTCCACATCGTCCTCCCAGAGCGAAGCACACCGACGTCGGGGTTGCCCAACGTCAGTGCCGAGCGCGCAGCGTCTCCTCACGAAGCACCGGTCGCCCGGACGGCGCGCGACGAGCACCTCGCCCGATGGAGTCCTCGCCTACGTAACGGAGTCGTGCTCGCGGGAGGTGCCGTCGCGCTAGGAGGCCTTGGCCTGTGGCTCACGGCGTGGGGCAAGTTCAAGGGACTCGACGCCACGTGCCGCGACACGCAGGCTGGAAGCTGCACGCGAGACGATGCGACCGAGCGCTTCGAGGATGCACACATTCAGCCGCTTTCGAGGGGCGGTGTCGCACTCGTCGCCCTTGGCGTCGCGAGCCTCGGAGTCTCGCTGACTCTCTCACTGCTCAAACGTCGAGACCGTCGTCCGTTGTCTGTGGCGGTTCTCGCCCAAGGCATGTCGCTGCGGCAATCGTTCTGAGTCGCGTCAAGACTCCTCCGGAGTCGGCACGATTCCCTCTTCGCGAGCCCAGCGCGCGAGCTTTTGTTTGATGAGCTGAAAGCGCTTGCGATGGCGCGCCACCGCGGTCGTCAGGTCTGTCTCGTCGCTGCCCAGCGCCTCGGCCACTTCGCGCCAGTCGAGCCCCCGATCGACCCGCAACGTCAAGACCTCCTGCTCCTCTCTGGACAGGCGCTCGCGCAAGAGCGCGACCTGCTGTTTGGTTTCGCTCAACGCAAAGGTAGGTGTCTGCGTGCGGCTCGCGGCCACGGCGCGCGAGACAACGTCGGCCGCCGAGAGCGGTACCGCACGGCGCTGCCTGCGCACGTCGCGGTCGAGGTAGCGGTATGCCGTGTGGCGCGCAAGCGCGTAGCAGTAAGCCCGCATGGTCGTGCGCAACGTGAGCTGTCGTAAGGTCGACCACAGGTCCTCGGCAAACATGGCGAACACCTCGCGCGCCTCTTCGGGGTCGCGCAGAAACCCGATCAGATACCCGAGCAGCTCATCGCTGTAGGCGCGCAGCGTGGACACCGCGGCCTCCTCCAGCGCGCCTCGCTGCAGACTCGCCGAAATCTCGCGCTCCACGTCTCCGGTCACCATGCTCATCCCGGCTAGTGGTATCGTGCATCGGGTCGTCGGATGGTCAGGCTGCGCTTCGGTCGATTGCAGACCTTCCGACCGAACCCCAGGACTGCAGCCCGCTGGTCTATGCAGACCAACGTGTCATCTGGGTTCGTGGGCACACCATCGTGGCGAGCAGCCTGACCGCCGAGCCGGAGCGCACGTTTGGCTTCGGCGACACGAGCTTCCTCGCGCTGGTATCCCCTCACGTCTACTCTCGCTCCGACACGGGTGAGCGCTTCTATCGCAACGACCTGCGGGATCCGACTCGGACCGAGATGGTCACGCCGTACGGCAGCGCCGCGCGCCCCGCCGCGCTGCAGATCCACGGTGACTGGGCCTACCGCGTCAGCAGCTCGAACAGTCACGAGGCCTTTTACCTGGAGATCGAGCGCTGGTCTCTCTCGCAGCTCGGTACCAAGCAGACCGTCGCGGATGGCTTTCGCCCACCATTCGCCTATCCGATCGTCGACACGGCCAACTCCAACATCGTCACGGGCCCAGGAGCCGCAAGCTTCGCCGTCACGCCGACCCATATGTTGGTGCTCGCAAACCACTACCCGATCGCAGACAGCTCTCCAAGTAGCTCCGTCCTCTACCGGCTACCCCTGCCTCCCGCGCTGTGAGCGAGCTGCGCCAGGCTTGGCTACGACTCGATGACCTGACGCAACGGCTAAGCGCCGTGCGCAGACAGCCACGAGTGAATCTCCGCGATTCGCTCCGGGTAGCCCGCCTCCCCGATCAGCCAGTGTCCGCACTCGGGCTGTTCGCGATAGCGGAGCTTGGACCCGTAGAAACGCGACATGGCGCGGCTCACGCCGATCGGAATCATATGATCGCGCCCGCCAGCGAGCGCGAGCATGGGGCAGGTGATGCGCGTCAGATCGACCTCATGAACGCGACTCCACCCTAGCCTGCCAAAGCCGAGCTGATACGCCATGAGACCGGACTCAGGCAGGGACGACGCACGCCAGCGCGCGCGATCTGTCTCGTCGAGTCCGCTGAAGAGTAAGTAGTCCGCTTCCCTGCGCGACAACCGCAGCACGCCCTTCCAGAGACCCCAGCGCAGGAAGTGGCGAGCAAGCCCCGGCAGCATGACGGGTCGCAGCGGAAACACCGCACGCGGTGCGGCGCTGTTGAGGAGCACTGCGGCGGAGAGCAGCAGGGTTTGTGCGAGCTTTTGTACGATGAGGCCACCCATCGAGTGTCCGATCAGGATGGGCCGCTCGAGGCCAGTTGCCACGCTGGCGACGGCGTCGACGCAGTCGTCGAAACCCACGCAGGCCAGCTCCACCTCGGACACATCGGAATGATGAGCCGGTAACGCAACTACATGGCATCTGTAACCACTTTGCGAAAACGCAGACAGCCACCCGTCCCACACACAGGCCTGACTCCACATCCCGTGTACAAAGACGACGGCGCGGCTCATCGCGCCGTGCTGCCCACTCCGAAGCTGACTCGCTCGGGCCGATACTTTCCTTTCTCGCCGAGCGGAGCTTTGCCGATGTCGATGCCCGCCTTGGCAAGCTCACGCTTGAGCTCGGCGCGGAACATGTGAAAGTCGACCTGCGTGGAGTGTCGTGCCCCACCCTCGAACTGGTAGTGCGGATGCTCCATCTCGTCGCGAATCGCCTTGGCCATGTTCGCCGGCCGCCGATAGCTCCCCACGATCTCGGCGCACGCCAGCATGTGGGTGTTCTCGTAGACGCTCGAGTGCCCCGTCTTGGCGTTGAACACCCAGTTGCCGCCGACTCTGTCGTTCTTCTCGAAGACCACGACGGAGAGGCCGGCTTGTAGGCAGTTCTTGGCGGCAGCCAAGCCACTCGGGCCCGCACCGATGATGCACACTCGTTTCGTCATAAAGCGCTCGCCTCGTCCAAAGATCGTGGTTCAGCTCGCAGCGGGGACAGCTTGGGCAGCAGCACGACGCGCCGGCAGCCCCAGCATCGCGCGCGCCTCGCCGGGAGACGCGACCGCGCGTCCCGCTCTCTGTGCGCAAACAGCAAGCTCGGCGATGAGCGCACCGTTGCCCGCGGCACGCGAGCCGTCGGGCAGGTAAAACGTGTCTTCGAGGCCCGTGCGCAGCATGCCCCCGAGCTCGGCAGCACGCTGATGGACAGGCCAGATCTCTTTGCGGCCGATCAACGTCGCCTGCCACGGTGCCTCGACAGGCTTGACGCGCAACAACCACGCGAGCAGCTCGAGGCCGGTCACCAGCTCGGTCACCGGGTGCTCCACCTGCAGGCGCGTGTTCATCTCGAGAAAAAACGGTGCACCCGACGCATCGACGATAAACTCGACGGTGCCCGCACCGCGGTAGTCGACCGCTCGCGCAGCGGCCACGGCGGCGGCGCCCATCCGCGCGCGCAGCTCTTCGTCGACGATGGGAGACGGCGCCTCTTCGATCACCTTTTGCCGACGACGCTGGGCCGTGCAGTCTCGCTCGCCAAGGTGAATCACGTGGCCATGCGCGTCGGCGAACACTTGCACTTCGACGTGTCGCCCGCGCTCGACGAAGCGTTCGAGCATGACCTCGGCGTTGCCGAACGCGCTGGCCGCCTCGGCGCGCGCAGACGCGAGCGCTTCCGCGAGCTCGCCGGGTTGACGCACCACACGAATGCCGCGACCGCCACCCCCTGCGGTGGCCTTGACCAGCAGCGGAAAGCCAATGCGCTCGGCCGCGCGCACGAGCTCGTCTGTGCTCTCGCTCCCCCAGAAACCAGGCACGGTGGGTACGCCTGCCTCGCGCATGCGCGCCTTGGCGAGCGCCTTATCACCCATCAGCCGAATGGCGCTCGCGGGCGGACCGATGAAGACCACTCCTGCCGTGGCGCACGCATCCGCGAAGGCAGCGTTCTCCGACAAGAACCCGTAGCCCGGGTGGACCGCATCGGCACCGGTGCGCGCCGCTGCCGCGAGCAGGGCGTCCGCACGCAAGTACGAGTCGGTCGCCTTGGCCTTGCCGATACACACCGCTTGATCGGCGAGGCGCACGTGCGGCGCCATCGCGTCGGCTTCGCTGTACACCGCGACCGTCTCGTAGCCGAGGCCGCGGGCGGCGCACAGCACGCGACACGCGATCTCGCCGCGGTTGGCGACCAGGACCTTGGAAAACCCGCTCATCCTTCGCTCCGACGCGTCTGCCAAGCGGGCGCACGCTTCTCTACGAACGCGAGCGTACCTTCGGCGCCTTCACTGCTGTCGAGCTGGGTAGCGAACACCTTGGCTGCGTGCTCGATCAGACTGTCTGCGCTCTCGCGCTGCGCACGCAGCAAGAGCTGCTTGGTGACTCGCGTGGCACGCGGGGCACCGCGTAACAAACGCGCGAGCAAGGTCTCGATGGCGCGTTCGAGTGCGACCCCTGGCGCGTGCAGCTCGTGCACGAGGCCGATGGCGTACGCCTCTTTTGCGTCGACCTCGCCACCCATGAGCGCGAGCCGCTTGGCCTGCGAGAAGCCGAGTCGTTCGACCAAGAACGGTGCGATCTGTGCGGGCACCACGCCGATCGACGTCTCAGGCAGCCCAAACGATGCGGTCTCGTCGGCGAGCGCGAGATCCGCCGCGCAGGCGAGCCCAAAACCTCCACCCAGCACCGAGCCCTCGAGCACGCACACCGTAGGTAGCGACAGCCGCGCGAACGTGACGCACAGGTGTCCGAACGCGGCGTTGGTCTGTGCCACGGGGTGGTGTGTCTCGGTCACGGGCTCCGCGCGCGCACGCAGGAGATCTTTGACGTCGGCGCCCGCGCAGAAGTGCCCCCCGGCGCCGCGCAGCACCACCACGCGCAGGTCGTCGCGCGCCTCGGCCGCCGCGAGCACCGTCGACAGCTCGTGCACCATCTGGAGCGTCATCGCGTTGCGCGCGTGCGGCCGCTCTAGCAACACGAAGAGCACTCCGTCGTGCTCGCTGAGCGAGAGCGTGCTGGGGGCCGGCTCGTTCACGTGGCGCTCGCCTTCTTGGGGAGCGTGCCATCGAAGCGGGCGATGATGCCCAACATGATCTCGTCTGCGCCGCCGCCGATGGACACCAAACGACCATCACGAAAGGCGCGCGCGAGCGGGTTGTCCGCGGTGTAGCCGGCGCCGCCCCAGTACTGCAGACAGCTGTCGGTGACCTCACGCGTGAGGCGCCCACACTTGAGCTTGGCCATCGACGCGAGCTTGGTGACCTCCTTGCCGTTCACGTACTCCTCGACGGCGCGGTAGGTGAGCGAGCGCAGCGCCTCGACCTCACAGCGCAGCTCGGCAAGCCGAAAGTGCACTACCTGGTTGTCGAGGATGGGACGGCCAAAGGTCTTGCGCTCGCGGGTGTACTCAATCGTCAGATCGATCATCCGGTCGAGCATGCGCAGCGAGTTGGCCGCGCCCCACAGGCGCTCTTCTTGGAACTGCAACATCTGCATAAAAAAGCCCATGCCCTCGCCGCCCACGAGGTGCGTCTTGGGCACGCGCACGTTGTCGAAGAACAGCTGTGCGGTGTCGGAGCTGTGCATGCCTAGCTTGTGGATCTTGTGGCGCTCCACGCCGGGCAGATCGAGCGGCACGATGATCAGCGACTTGTTTTTGTGCGGAGAGCCCTCGGACGTGTTGGCGAGCAGACAACACCAGTCTGCCTGCATGCCGTTGGCGATCCACATCTTTTCGCCGGTGATGACGTAGTCTCCGCCGTCGCTGCGCGCGACCGTCTTGACCGCCGCCACGTCGGAGCCGCCGCCCACCTCACTGACGCCGATCGAGCCCACACGGTCGCCCGCGATGCTGGGCACGAGGAACTCGCGCTTGAGCTCGGCACTACCAAAACGCGCGAGCGCGGGTGTACACATGTCGGTCTGCACGCCGATGGCCATGGGCACACCGCCCGCATGACAGCGCCCGAGCTCCTCGGCGACCACCATCGCGTACGAGAAGTCGAGACCGAGACCGCCGTACTCCTCGGGGTACTTCACGCCGAGCAGACCGAGCTGACCGAGCTTTTTGAAGAGCTCGTGGGCAGGAAACTGCTCCGCGGCTTCCCAGGCGTCGAGGTGCGGGTTGATCTCCTGTTCGACGAACTTGCTGACGGTCGTGCGGAGCTGCTCGTGCTGTTCGGTGAATTGCATGGGGTCCCTCGAAAAACAAAAAAGCGCAGGTGGAGGCGGCCTACAGACGCGCGACGCCGAACGTGTTGCTTCGCAGCGTGCGCGCCGCGGCATCGGCGCACACTGCGAGGCACAGGCCGAGCACGCGCCTTGTGTCGCGTGGATCGATGATGCCGTCGTCCCACAACCGGGCGGTGCCAAACAGCACGTGCGCCTCTTTGTCGAGCTGCGCGGTCATCATCTTGGCCATGGTCTGCACCTGTGCGATATCGGGCGTCTGTCCCGCACGCGACAGCTTGCCCAGCGTGATGATCTCCATCACCTTGGCGGCCTGTGCGCCGCCCATCACCGCCGTGCGCGCGGTGGGCCAAGAGAAGATGAACGACGGTGAAAAGCCGCGGCCGCACATGCCGTAGTTGCCAGCGCCAAACGAGCCGCCCAGCACGACCGTCAGCTTGGGCACACGCGCGTTGGCGACGGCCTGGATCATCTTGGCGCCGTGTTTGATGGCGCCGTCGCGCTCGGCCTTGGCACCGACCATGTAGCCGGTGGTGTTTTGCAAGAACACGAGCGACGTGCCGCTCTGGTCGCACAGCTGAATGAACTGCGCGGCCTTGGTGGACCCATCGGGCTGGATGGGACCGTTGTTGCCGAGGATGCCCACCAGCTTGCCCTCGATGCGCGCGTGTCCGCACACGGTGGCGACGCCGTAGCGCGCCTTGAACTCGAGGAAGTCAGACGCGTCGACGATGCGCGCGACGACCTCGCGCACGTCGTAGGGCTCGCGCTCGTCGGCGGGGACGACGCCGAGTAGCTCGCTCTCGTCGTAGCGCGGTGCCGGCGCCAGAGCGGCCGGCACGACCTCGTCCCAGCGCAGCTTGTCGAACAACTCACGCGTCAACGCGAGCGCCTCGGCGTCATCTCGCGCGACGTACTCGCCGAGACCCGTGACCTCTGCGTGCAGCGCGACGCCGCCGAGCTCTTCGTCGGTGGTGTCTTCGCCGATGGCCGCTTTGACGAGCGGGGGGCCTGCCAAAAAGATCTTGGACTTGTCGGTGACCAACACCACGTAGTCAGACAGACCCGGCAGGTAGGCGCCGCCCGCCGTGGACGAGCCGTGCACCACCGCGACCTGCGGAATGCCCGCCGCCGACAACCGTGCTTGGTTGGCAAAGCTGCGCCCGCCCTCGACGAACAGCTCACTCTGATAGATCAGGTTCCCGGCATGCCATTCCACATGTCGGCGACCACGTTGACGATGGCGCCGCCGTGCGCGCTCATGGTCTGCTTGAAGACCTCGCGCGCGACCAAAAAGCCACCCGTCAGGTTGGTGCTGACCACCGCCTCGAAGCCGCGTTTGCTGATGGTGGAGAGGGGCGCCGGGAACTGACCGCCCGCGTTGTTGACCAACGCGTTGATGCGCCCGTGTTTGGCGACGATGTCGGTGACGGTCTGCACGACCGTATCTTCGTCCCGAATATCGAACGCGTACAGCTCCGCGCGGCCGCCGGCCTCTACGATCTCACTGGCCACGCGCTCGAGCTTTTCGCGCTTGCGGCCGGCCAACACGACACGCGCGCCGAGCGCGGCGAGCTCGTGCGCGGTGCAGCGGCCGATGCCGCTACCGCCGCCGGTGACCAGGCACACCTGGTCTTGAAATAGGGAGTCACGAAACACGCTCGCGTAGCTCGCCATGAAGCACCCCGTACACGCCGCCGTGCGTCCTGCCGCGTCCGACAAACACCGTCAGCTTCACGGGTATACGTACCTGCCTTACTCATTGTCAACGAGCTTCCTTTAACGTAAAGTGAAGAAACCTTACGTAAGGTCCCTAGTTGGTGATCTTGGTTTCTCCATCCTCTGACGAGCGCAAGCAGCCATGCGTAGAGATCCCACTTCCACTCGTGCGCCCGAGAGCGCGCTTCGGCCACTCCTCAGCAAGACGGGCGAGGCGCAGGCCTTCGTCGACGAGCACCGCCAGCAAGACGACGAGCGCGTCTACGGCATCACCGAGCTGGTCAACGAGTTTGGAGTCACCGCGCGCGCCATTCGCCTGTACGAGGAGAAGGGCCTGCTCTCGCCGCGCCGCGTCGGCACCGCGCGCATCTTTTTGCGGCGCGACCGCGCGCGCCTCGCACTCATCCTGCGCGCCAAAGACCTGGGCAGCAGCCTCGACGAAATCAAGCAGTATCTCGACCTGTACGGGCAGCATGGCGAGGGTCGCCGGGCCCAGCTCGAGTACGTGGTCAAAAAGACCACCCAGGCCATGCAAGAGCTGCGGGACAAACGTCTCCAGATCGACAAGACTCTCGCCGAGCTCAAGCTCATCTGCGACAACTGCGAAGAGCAGCTGGCCGCCCGCAAACGCGGCTGAGCACGGGCAACTTCGGCTTACTTTCCTCGCGCACCCGACACCCGAGGGCGCACGAGTTCCCGCGGAGCGTGCGTGACGGACCAACGACAGATCGAACAGGGCACCGTCTTGTGGACGCCCGCTGCGAGTGCGCGCACCGACACTCGTATCGGCCACTTCATCGATTGGCTGGCCCAGCGTGAGGGGCGCGACTTTCCGGACTATCAGACGCTCTGGTCGTGGTCGGTGCGCGAGCTACCGCGCTTTTGGGAGAGCATCGCGGCCTACTTCGAGGTCCACTTCCACAGCGAGCCCAGCGCCACCCTCGCGCCGCGCAGCATGCCGGGCGCACGTTTTTTCCGGGGCGCCACCCTCAACTACGCCGAGCATGCACTGCGTCGTCGTGGGCCCGAGCTCGCCCTGCTCTACCGCAACGAGGCCGACGCTCCGCGCACACTCAGCTGGGACCAGCTCCACGACGCCGTCGCACGCGCCCGCGCAGGGCTGGTGCGCCTCGGCGTCACACAGGGCGATCGAGTCGCAGCGCTCTTGCCCAACTGTCCCGAAGCCGTGGTCGGCTTCCTCGCGACCGTCAGCCTGGGCGCCACCTGGTCCAGCTGCTCGCCCGAGTTCGGCGTCGAGAGCGTGCTCGACAGGTTTGGCCAGATCGCCCCCAAGGTGCTGTTCGCCGTCGACAGCTATCAGTACGCGGGTAGGCCGTTTGATCGCAGCGACATCGTCGCGCGCGTGGCCGGTGCGCTGCCGTCGCTGGTACAGACCGTCATCGTGTCGCGCCTGCTCGACGGTGCGCGCAAACAGCTTGCAGGCACGCTCTCGTACGACGCGCTGTGCGCCGAGCATCGTCCGCTCGAGTTCGCCTCGTGCCCGTTCGATCACCCGCTGTGGATCTTGTACTCGTCGGGCACCACGGGCTTGCCCAAGGCCATCGTGCAAGGTCACGGCGGCATCCTGCTCGAGCACCTCAAGGCGCATGCGCTGCACGGCAACCTCGGGCCCGACAGTCGGCTGTTCTGGTTCACCACCACCGGCTGGATGATGTGGAACTTTTTGGTGGGTGGTCTGCTCACCGGGTCCACCATCTCGCTGTACGAGGGCAACCCCAGCTTCCCCGATGCCGAGGCGATGTTCCGCTACACCGCCGAAGATCACATCACCGACTTTGGCATCGGCGCACCGTTCTTGGTGGCCTCTGAAAAACAAAACCTCTCGCCGCGCGAGCACTACGACTTCTCCGCGCTGCGCACCGTGGGCTCCACGGGTGCGCCGCTGCCCGTGTCAGGGTTTGCGTGGGTCTACCAGCACCTCAAGCACGACGTCGCCTTGGCGTCGATCAGCGGTGGCACCGACATCTGCAGCGCCTTTTTGCTCGGCTGCCCACTGCTCCCCGTGCGCGCGGGCGAGCTGTCGTGTGCGGGGCTCGGCGTCGCGGTCGCCTCATACGACGAACACGGTCAGCCGCAGATCGGACAAGTCGGCGAGCTGGTCATCACCGAGCCCATGCCCTCCATGCCCACCGGCTTCCTCAACGACCCCGATGGCGAGCGCTACCGCGCCAGCTACTTTGCCGAGTATCCCGGCGTGTGGCGACACGGCGACTTCATCGAGCTCAACCAGCACGGCGGCGCCGTCATCTACGGGCGCTCCGACGCAACACTCAACCGCGGCGGCGTGCGCATGGGCACCGCCGAGCTCTACCGCGTCGTCGAGGCGCTGCCCGAGGTCAAAGACAGTTTGGTGGTCGACACCAGCGCGCTCGACAAAGAAGACCGCCTCTGGCTGTTCGTCGTGCTCGACCCCGCGCACACGCTCGACCCCGCGTTGTTGTTGCGCATCAAGGCTGCCGTGCGCGTGGGTGTGTCGCCGCGGCATGTGCCCGATCTCGTGGTCGCGCTGCAAGACGTGCCGCGCACGCTCAACGGCAAAAAGCTCGAGGTCCCCGTCAAGCGCCTCCTCATGGGTGTTGCTCGCGAGCGCGCCGTACAACCGGGTACGCTCAGCAATCCCGAGGCACTCGATGCACTACTCGCAGCCGCAAGCGCTGCGCTAGGCTGACGTCAACGCGGCTCGAGAGCTGCTGACCGGTCGCGAGCGAGTACACTCGTGGCCATGCTCACCGACCCCGTGATCGCACCGCGCGCGCTCGCGAAAGTGCCCGACCTCGTGTTGCTCGACTGTCGCCCCGACGAGAAGGCGTATCTCGCCGGGCACGTGCGTGGCGCCTTCCACGCGCAGCTCGAGCGCGACCTGTCGTCGCCCGCAACGGACCCTTCGCACGGCGGCCGTCATCCTCTGCCCAGCGTCGCCGCCTTCGCCGCGACGCTCGCTCGTTGGGGGATCACGGCAAGCAGCCACGTGGTCGCCTACGACGAGCAGTCTGGCGCCAACGCCGCCGCGCGTCTGTGGTGGTTGTTGCGCGCCATCGGCCATGCGCGTGTGCAGGTCGTCGACGGCGGCCTGCCCGCGCTGTTGGCCGCGGGCTCCGAGCTCACTACCGACCTACCCGTCGCCCCCACCGTGCCCGCCTACCCGGCCAGCACGTTCGGCTGGCCGCTCGCCGACATCGACGAGGTCGAGCGCGCTCGCAGCGATCAGACTCGCCGCGTCATCGACGTGCGTGCCGCGTTTCGGTACCGGGGAGAGCGCGAGCCCATCGACCCCATCGCCGGCCACATCCCGGGCGCCATCAACGTTCCGCTCAGCGAGAACCTGGGCGCCGACGGCCGCTTCCAAGACAGCGCGACGCTGCGCGCGCTGTACACCCCGATGCTGGCCGGCTCATCGCCCGCCGAGACCATCGTGCACTGCGGGTCGGGCGTCACGGCCTGCCACACGCTGCTCGCGCTCGAGCGCGCAGGCCTCGGCGGCGCCAAGCTGTACGTGGGCTCGTGGAGCGAGTGGTGCCGCAATCCGGAGCGACCGCGCGCGACGTCGGTGGCTACGATCGAGTAGAGACCCCGGCGCAACCGCGGCTACTCTCCGACCAGGCTCTGCCGCGCGCCCACGGAGGCCGCACCCGGATCCAACAGCGGCAAGCGCACCCAGAACACGCTGCCACGGGGCGAGCGGGGTCGCATGCCCACGGTGCCGTGCATGCTCTCGACCAAGTGCTTCACGATGGAGAGGCCGAGGCCCGTCCCGCCCATGTCCCGCGAGCGACCCGGGTCTACACGGTAGAAGCGCTCGAACAAGCGTGCGCGGTGCGCCTCGGGAACGCCGGGCCCGGTGTCCCACACCTCGAAGAGCGCGTCGTCGTCGTCGCGCCGAATCTCGATGCCCACCGTGCCGCCGCGCGGCGTGTACTTGATGGCGTTGTCGACCAGGTTGACCAGCACCTGCTCGAACGACCGCGCGTCGCCCACGAACAGCAGGTCGTCTTCGATGGCGAGGTCCAGCTGCAGCCCTCGGTCGTGCGCCCGCGTCTCGAGCAGGTCGATCACCGCGCCGACGGCGGCTTCGGCCGTCATGCCCTTGAGATCGAGTGTCTGGCTACCCTCTTCGATGCGCGAGAGGTCGAGCAGCTCGGTCACCAGTCGCGACAGGCGCTCGGCGTTGCGCTGCACCGCGCCCAAAAACTCGTCCGCGCGCTGCGGGTCGGAGATGGCGCCCCCGATCAGCGTCTCGACGTTGGCGCTGATGATGCTCACGGGTGTGCGTAGCTCGTGCGAGGCGTTGGCCACGAAGTCGCGGCGCATGGTCTCGAGCCGACGCAGCTCGGTCACGTCTCGCAGCACGAGCACCGAAGTGCCGCTCGCGCGCTGCGGCGCCGCGGTGGCGAGCAGAGTACGGCGCGGTGGACCGGGCCACACGAACTCGGCGTGCTGTGTCTCCCCGCGCTGCGCTGCGCTCACGATCTCGAGCAGCGCCGGCACCCGGATCACGTCGATCAGCGGGGTGCCACTGGGCACCCGCTCGACGTGCAAGAGCGCGAGCGCGGCGCCGTTCATCTCGCTCACACCGGCCCTGCCGTCGAGCGCAAGCACCGCGTCGGTGAGGCTCTCGAGGATGGCGTGCATGCGGTCGCGCTCCTGCCCGAGCGTCTGCATGGTGCGGTCGAGCTCGTCGGCCATGCGGTTGAACGAGCCCGCCAGGCCGCCCAGCTCGTCCGAGTCGTCGGGCAGCGAGATACGCTCGCCGCGCGCACCGCTGGCGAGCGCGCGCGCGCGGGTGACCAGCTGCATCAGGCTGCGCGACGCGAGGTACGAAGCCACACCGCCCATGCCCGCCGCGATGGCCAGGCCCAGCAGCACCGCGCCCGTGATTAGCCAGCGCATGTGCGTGATGAGCGCGTCGACGTCGGTGAGCGACATCGCCACGCGCACCACGCCGTGCTGCGTCGCGCGGGTGAACGGCATGGCCACGTACATCATCTGCGCGCCCACGGTCTCGCTGAAGCGCGACGCGCTGCCGCGCCCTCTGCGCAGCGCCTGCTGCACCTCGGGTCGGTCGCCGTGGTTCTCGGCGTGCGCGAGCTCGCTCGGCGAGAGCGACGAGTCGGCCAGCACGACTCCGTCGTCGGCGAGCACGGTGACGCGGGCGTGTGCGGCGACGGCGAGACGACGCGTCAGCGCTTGCTGCGAGCCGCGCGTGAGCTCTTCATCGACCCTCCCGAGCGTGACCGCCGCGACGCCCGCCACGCGCGCGAGCTCTTCGCCCACACGCTCGATGAGCAAGCTGCGCATCACGGTCTCGACGAGCACGCCGCTGGTGAGCGCGGCGAGCCCAATCAGGGCCAGCGAGATGGCGAACAGCCTGCCGCGAATGCCCAGCTTCAAGGCTTGAGCGTATCGCATCGCCTAAAACCGTTCATGTCTACTCGGGGGGCTGTGCGCGCAGGCGGTAGCCCACGCCACGAATGGTCTCGACGTACTCGCCCGCCGAGCCCAGCTTCTCGCGCAGACGTTTGACGTGGGTATCGACCGTGCGCGTGGTGATGTCGGCATGGATGCCCCACACATCTTCGAGCAGCGTGGTGCGCGTCTGCACGCGACCGCGCCGCTCGAGCAGCGTGCTGAGCAAACGAAACTCGAGTGCCGTCAGCACGATCTCCAGGCCGTCGACCCACACCTGGTGCGCGTCGGGGTCGACCTTGAGCTGGCCAAACTCGATCTTTTTGGCCGTGCTCACGGGCGGCGCGTCTTTGGCGCGGCGCAGCACGGCGCGCACGCGCAGGAGCAGCTCGCGCACGCTGAACGGCTTGGTGACGTAGTCGTCGGCGCCGACCTCGAAGCCGACCACCCGATCGATCTCGGCGTCCTTGGCGGTGAGCATGATGACCGGCACCCGGCGCAGCGCGTCGTCGAGCCGCAACTCGCGGCACACCTCGGTACCCGAGATGTCGGGCAACATGAGGTCGAGCAGGACGAGGTCGGGCAGTGGGCGCTCGCGGCTGCCCTTCAGGGCCTCGGCCCCGGTCCGGGCCGAGCGCGTGCGGAAGCCCTCTTGCTGCAGATTGTAGGTGAGCGTGTCGACGATGTCGGCCTCGTCGTCGACCACCAAGATCAGCGGTCTTTTCAGCGCTTCTGCGGAACTCTCAGTCACCACGGAACCCTCGCAGTTGCCACACGCAAAGTCGCTTTCGCCCGGCCCGAACTCATTTCCGGACCGGTTTGCGCGCTCTGCCGCAGATACCACACCCCTTGTACCAGGTGCGGCGCGGGGTGTGACGTTCAGGCAAAATCAGCCAAAGTTTCGCGCGCAGCAAGTGACGGGCGCAAATGGGACCCGTGTTACGATGCGGCCACGGGGACATGGCTCGCCAAGCGCCGACATCGATACGCCTCCACGTCGGGCCACCGGAGCCCCTTCGTGCCGCGGGCCACGCGGGGCTCACCAGCCCCGAGCTGCTGTCAGCGCTCGCCGCGCTGCCGTTCACGGTGATCGCGCTAGACCGCAACCTCCGTGTGACAGCTTACTCAGGGCCCTCCGATCCGGCCGTTCACCTTGGGCGCGACGCCCTCGACCTGGTGCCGCCCGAGCACCGCGAGTTCCACGGGCAGCAGCTGCGCCGGGTGCTCGACGGCGGCGAGATCATCACGTTCGACCTCGAGCCCAGCGAGAACGTGCCCGCCAACTGGCAACGTGTGCGCCTGGCCCCCCTCGCGGTCGAGGGAGACATCCGCGGCGTCGTGGTCGTGGGCATGAGCATCGAGCATGAGCGCGCCGTCCAGCGCCGGGCCGACCGCCTGCGCGCAACGTTCGACCACGTCGACGAGGGCATGCTGGTCGTCGACCTGGCCACCGGCCACGTCATCGAGTGCAACGAGGCTGCCGCTCGCCTCCTGCAGCTGCCGCACGAAGAGCTCACCGACACGGCCCCTTCATGGCTGCAGCTCTCGCCCGAGGGCAGCGCGCGGCTCGGCTGGGGAGCGCTGCTCGACGAGCTGGTCGAGGGACGCACCGTGCGCGGCCGGGCCATCCTGCGCGAAGGGCAAGAGCTGAGCATGGAGCTGCGTGCGACCTCGCGGAAGCTCGAAGACCACACCTTCGCCTTCGTGCTCTGTCGCGACATCAGCGCCGACCTCTCGCGCGAGCGTGCGCGTGCCACCCAAGAACGCCTGGCAACGGTCGGCTCGCTCGCGGCCGGCGTCGCCCACGAGATCAACAACCCGCTCGCCTACGTGATCGCCAACGTGCAGTACGCGCTCGACGGCATCGGACATCTGCCCTCGACGCAGCAGCCCGTGGCAGAGCCGGCAGACGCCAGCCCGTCGGTCGTGCGCGGAAGCACCCCACGCTTCGAGGACGCACGCGAGCGCGCGCTGATCAAAGAGGCGTTGTACGAGGCCAACGAGGGCGCGCGCCGCGTGCAGCGCATCGTCGCCGACCTCAAGACCCTCGCTCGCCAAGGCGACGACCGCGTCGAGTCCATCGACGTGGAGCACACGCTCAACTGGGCGATCGGCGTCACCATGGCCGAGATTCGCCATCGCGCACGCCTGGTGAAGAGCTTCGAACAAGTGTCGCCCGTGCGCGGCGACGAGATGCGCCTCGGTCAGGTGTTCGTCAACCTGCTGCTCAACGCGGCCCAAGCCATCGGGCCGGGCAACGCACTCGACAACGAGATCGTGGTCAACACGCGCGAGCGCGATGGTCGCGTGGTGGTCGAGGTGCTCGACAGCGGCATGGGCATCCCCGAAGAGAACCTCACCAAGATCTTCGATCCCTTCTTCACCACCAAGCCCCGCGGTATCGGCACCGGACTCGGCCTCTCCATCTGTCACGAGATCATCGCCAGCATGCGCGGCCAGCTCACGGCCGAGAACCGGCCCACGCGCGGCGCGCAGTTCGTGGTCGAGATGCCTGCGCTCACCGCGTACCAGAGCCAAGTCGCGCTCAGTCAGCGCCACGCCAAGAGCAGTCGGCCCCCGGTGCGCACCGCGCATATCCTGATCATCGACGACGAGTCGCTGGCCGCCAAGGCGCTCGGACGCATGCTGCGCGATCACAAGGTCGAGATCGCCGACCACGCGCCCACCGGCATGAACATGGCCATCGCCAACGACTACGACGTCATCTTCTGCGACCTGATGATGCCGGAGATGAGCGGGATGGCCGTATACGCGTCGGTTCTGCGCGAAAATCCCAAGGCGGCAGAGCGCATGGTCTTCATCACCGGAGGCACCTTCACCGAAGAGGCCCGTGCCTTCGCGGCGCACCACGCGGCGCACTGTCTGTTCAAGCCTTTCGACAGCTCCTTGGTCAAGGGTGCCGTCGAGAAGTTGTTGATCGCCGACACGCTCTGACCCATCAACGCGCACCGAGCCGTCGCGCTGCAGACCGAGGCGTGGAGAGGTGACGGAGCTTGGGCCGCTACGAAGCGCCGTCCTCGCCGAGGCGCTCGGCCCAGCTCTCCACTTGCCCGGACGAGAGGCGGCGCCGCACGAGCGCGCGCCACGAGTCTGTAAGCTCGGGCGCGTTGGCAAGCGTCGTGAGAGCCGGGCGGTCGAGCGTCTTGACGTAGAGCGTCTGGTGTACGTGGGCCAGGCTCAAGAGGGGCTGCGGCCGCGCGATCAGGGACAGCGGCATGCCCGCTCGAACGACGCCCTCTCGTTTCACACGGAAGTACCAACCCGTGCGGCCGCTGCTCTGGACGGCACGCGCCATCGTGCCGTGACCAAACCGTACGTTGAGCTTCGTCGCACGGGACGTCGAGCGTCAGATACTGACCTGCCTGATAGTGAAAGCCCCGCGTGGGCAGGGTCAGCAGCAGACTCCGCGTGTCGGCCGTGTCTTGGACGATGCCGTGCACGACCGCTGCGTGTTCGCTCTGCCTCGCTGCAATCGCACTCCCAACGTCTCGGTGCTGCCGGCTATTCTGAATGTCTTGCATGGCGTTCGCCTCCTCCCGACTCAGAGCTGCCTATCGTCGAGCCACTGCGTCAGTACCTGCTGAGCCCGCTCGCGCAGAGCTCGCCCGTGGCGCGCTGCCTGTTCACGGAGCGAGGTGATGGAGACGCCGGCGAGTCCGAGCTCGACCACATGGCCCACGTACCAGCGCTCGAGCGACTGCGCCTCGGCTTCGAGGTGAAACTGGAGAGCGAGCGCATTGGCGCCCCAAGCAAAGGCCTGGGTCGCGCAGAGTGGGCTCGTGGCGAGCAACACGGCCTGCTCTGGCAGCGAGAATTCCTCGCCGTGCCAATGTCACGCAGACCCTGCCTGCAGCGGTCTGATACTCCCTCTCCGAACGCAGCACGCGACGGTAGACCGTCCCCTCGATCACGATCGTCGGCACGTCCAAGTCGGCCCGCTCTAGCTCTTCCTTCACCAACTCGCGCTCGAG
>JBEGTL010000062.1:0-23257 GCA_041179425.1 Pseudomonadota bacterium
GGGGGCGACGCGTTGCGCATGCAGGTATCGAGCACCTGCTCACAGCCCTCGCGCGAGCCGGCGAGCAGCGCGCCCGGCAAACAGGCGATACGAGCAATCTCCTCGAACCCCACCGTGACGTTCACGTGCGCGTCGAGTGTGCGACAAAAGGTGCGCTTGTCGTCATCGTCGAGTGTGGAGGCCTTCGTCTTGTCGTCGAGTCCGCTGCTGAACTTCGGGTCGGGATCGTCGTTGCTGCAGGCAGCGGCCGTAAGACCCGCGAAGGCGGCCAGCAAGATCAAGTGTGACGGACGCGTGCTGAGGAAAGAAAGGTTCATACTGGCCATCATCTACGACGATCGCAGGGATCCGCGCAAGTAGCTCCGCGCAATCGACACACGTACGAAAGTGCGGGGAAGAAACCAGCTATCGAGGTACGTTTGCCAGGCTGGCGGGTGCGGGGTCGCTGGCATCACCTAACTCCCAGCGACTGCAATTCGAGAAGTGATGGGTCACTACAAAGTCGACGCAGCCTCCAAGCCCGGGATCTTGTTACTCGAGATCGACGGCGCCCTCAGCCTCGACGAAATGCAGGGTTTCGTGCGAGCGCACAACGCTGCCATCGACGCGACGAATGGCGCCCCGTATCGAGTGTTCTGTAACTTGCGCAACATGCTCCCGCTCAGCCCCGAGTCGTCGCAGTTGTTTTTGCAGGCCAAGCAGTACAGCGCGTCCCACACCAACTTCGAGGGTAGTGCGGTGCTCATCGCGAGCTCGCTCATCGCGATGCAGCATCGGCGCACCAGCGTCGAGGGCGGTGTCATGGACAGCGAGCTCATCAGCGACGACGAAGCCGCCTGCTGGGCCCACCTAAGACGCGTCCACCGCTCGAAACGGTGACGCCTGGAGCCGGATCCGCGGCGCGATCCGCCACCGCTTCCTCCGGTGCCTCCTCACGGACAGGAAGTCCGCTCCGGGGGCTCCTCAGAACCGGCGGCGCCTCGCACCACGGCTCCGGCTCCATCCGTCGCCGTTTCCCCTCTTGCTAGGATGCGTTCGGCTCGCTCGCGCTCGTCGAAGCCGAGCGCTGCACGCTACGGCTCGGCGCTCGCTAGGGCTCGTCGAAGCCTAGGGCTGCGATCGTGCGTAGCTCGCTCGCTAGCGCTTTCACGGCGCCGTAGCCGAGCTCTTTGAGCAGGGCCTTGTGAGCTTCTGCTGGATCGACTGGGGGGCCTGCATCGCCTTCGCTGGACGCGGCGGGCTGTGGGGCCGTCTGCTCGGGTGCGGCGGGCTCTTCGTCGAGGCCCGCGTCGGACTCGTGCTGCTTCGTCGGGTCTACGTACGGGAGCTTGGTTTCTAGGTTGGCCAGGAGCTTGGTCTCTAGTTCTTTCTGCGTGAGGTCTGACAGGCGCAGCATGGTGAGGGAGTAGATGATGTCTTTGTACTCCTCCTCGCCACACTGTCCGACGCGCCGCTCGAATGCCGCGTCCTTGAGTCAGTACGTCTGACTGAGCAGACCGACCTTTTGTAGACCGAGGCCCTGTGACGCGGACTCGACCAACGCGTCGATGCTGCCGGTCTGCCCCTCGAGCACCTGCGGATGTGCGAGCAGCTGCTGCGCCAGGTGTGCCTTGAGCGAGGCGCGCAGCTGCTGCTTGCCCTGATCGCTGAGCTCGACCGTGCGCGCAGCGGGTCCCGTCTCGAGCCAGTCGTCGTGCGCGACGTCGCCGCCGCACGTCTTGAGCACACTGTTGGCTTTGCGTTTGGGAGCGACCTTGCCGAGGTAGCTCTCCGGCCCCTGTCCATCGGCGAGGTGGATCGGGGTGGTGTTGCGCCCGCTGAGCGTGCTGACGGCCTCGTCGCCGCGCACGTCGCAGCGCGCAATCTCGCTACACAGCTGCTCTGGCTTCACCGCGCCGAGGCTCGGAAGGCGCGTCTCCCCGCTACAGCTGAGGAAGCCGACCAGGAGACTCAGCCCCGCAGACAAGAACGCGTGTTGCATCGCGCCTCGAGTTTCGCACGAGGTGGCGCGATTCGGATCTGACTAGAAGTCGAGGCGCAGGCGAGGGCCCATGAAGCGCGCGCTCGATGCCATGTCGACCGTCAGCTTGCGGTCGTGCGGCAGGTTCCAGCTGTAGCCCTGCATGTCGTTCGCGCGCTTACTGTTCCGATATTTGATGATGCCGCCGGTCATCAGACCCGCTCCCACCAGCTCGACCATGCCCAGCATCCACAACGCCCAGTCGCCGCTGTCGGTGTGCGACATGGCGACGAACGGACCGGCCACGGGCACGAACAACCAGCGCCCGACTGCGAGACAGGACGAATCACAGTTGTCGGAGTCGTACTGGTCGCTATCGCTGAGCAGCCCGACGCCGATGGACATGGCGAGCAAGTACGAGCCGCCCAGGATGGAGATGCCCGCGATCATCATGCCCTTGCTGGCGCGTCGCGGACGAAACGGCACGGGCCCGGATGGCTGGTAGAGCGGCTGCGAGTTGGGGTAGGCCACGTAGCCAGGCGGCGGCTGCTGCTGGTAGCCCGCAGGTGGCGGGTACGTCTGCTGTTGCGGATACGACTGTTGTTGCGGGTACGCGCCCGGCTGCTGCGCGGACTCGGGGTAGGCCCCGGGCGGCGGCGCGGCCAGAGGGGGCTGCGCGTACGCCCCGGGGACGCCCTGCGCCGCGGGAGGAGCCAGAGGTGCAGGCGCAGCCGCTGCCGGCGGTGCGGGCGGAGGCGCGGCGATGATCTGGCGAGGCGCGGGAGGTGGCGCGCTCTGCGCGGCGACCATGTTCGCGCTGGCCAGCAGCGAAAGCACCAGCGCTACGGGCGTAAAGAGACGTGCGGGAAAGCTCGAGCGAAGGATTTCGGGCATGCGCGACGACGCTCGCATGCACACCGCCTTTTCGCAATGAATCGCGTCGCTCTACAAGGGGTGGCGAGCGCTCAGATGGCGCGTGTCTCGAGCTCGGCCTGCACGAGATCTTCGTAGGTCTCGCGGCGCCGGATCAGCAGGCTCTCGGTACCGCTGATCAGCACCTCGGGGGGCCGCGGCACGGCGTTGTATTGGCTGGCCATCACCATGCCGTACGCGCCCACGGTGAAGATTGCGAGCAGGTCACCGCGCTGTACCGGAGGCAGCGAGCGCGCCTCGGCAAGCCGGTCGGTCGACTCGCAGATCGGCCCGTGCACGTCGTAGATGTCGAAGCCGTCGCGGCGTTGGCGCGGGTCGCGCGAGCTGGGCGCGTGCCCCGCCTGCACCTTTGCCGGCCAGACGAAGTGCTCGGAGTCGTACAGCGCGGGGCGCATCAGGTGCGTCATCCCGGTGTCGACCACCACCACGTTTCGATCGCCACATTTCTTGGTGTAGAGCACGCGCGTCAGCAACACGCCGGCGTTGGCGCTGATCTTTCGGCCCGGCTCGATCAGACAGCGCCCCCCGCTCGCGACGAACGGACGCAGTGCCTCGGTGATGGGGCCGGCGAAGGTGCTCCACGGCACCTCGGGCGCGTCGGCTAAGCCGTAGCTGGCCATGAAGCCGCCGCCGAGGTTGAGCTTGCTGATGGGGTTGCCCTGGCGGCGCAGCGTCTCGGCGAGCTCGAGCACCACCGTGATCGCGCGCAAGTAAGGTTCGGCGCTGTAGATGGGCGAGCCGATGTGCATGTGCAGCGACTCGAGCTCGAGGTGCGGGCTCTGGCCAAAGGTCTGAAAGACGCCAGGCACACGCTCGCTGTCGATGCCGAACTTGGTGCCGCGCTTGCCCGTGTTGGTCTTGACGTGCGTCTTGCTGTCGCCCACGTCGGGGTTGATGCGCACGGCCACGCGGACACGCTTTTGTTGCTCGCGCGCCACACGCTCGATGGTCGCGAGCTCTTGCTCGCTCTCCACGTTGAACGAGCCGACACCCACACGGATGGCCTCGACCAGCTCGTGATCGGCCTTGCCCACGCCTGCAAAGCAGACGCGTTCGGCCTTTACGCCGGCGCGCAGTGCGCGATAGAGCTCGCCGCCGCTGACCACGTCCATGCCGGCACCACACTGGGCGAGCAACTTGAGGATGTGTAGGTTGCCGCAGCTCTTGACCGAGTAGCGCACTTCCGGCGCCAGCTCGGCAAACGCCTGGGCGGCCTCGCGGTACTGCTCCTCGAAGGTGCGCCGCGAGTACACATAAGCGGGCGTCTTGGTGCGCTCGGCGAGCTGTTGCAGCGACACGTCTTCACAAAACAGCTCACCGTCTCGATATTCGAACGCTTCCACGGCCGGCCCTCACAGCTTGCAATTCCCAGGGGATGAGAGGGCGCGAGCCTGGCACGAAACGCCCGGCTCGGCGACGCCACGCCGGCAGGCGCGCAGGCGGTGTGCGTGGCTGTCTTGCAAACGGGACGGGCCTCTCGTAGGTTGCGCGCCTTCAGGGAGAACAACGATGCGCTTCAATCAGCTGGGCCAGAGTGAATTGCGGGTCTCCGAGATCTGTCTCGGGACCATGACCTTTGGTCAGCAGAACACGATCGAGGAGGCGCACGAGCACGCCCGCTACCCGAGCCCCGCGCCCTGAGCCACGCCCGCTACGAGCTGGTTGCTGTCTCGTAAACGAGAGGCAACTTGCGACAACTGCCCGCAAACGCCCCGTTCGAGGTTGGCCTGTCTATTAAACAGGACGAACTTCTCGTCCGAGCAAAAGGCAGACGTACGTACTTCCATGCACACCGCTTTTACCTATCGACCGCGCGCTCCGCGCAGGTCCAGAAGCTTCGCGAGCGTTACCGATGGAACCCGGGATCACTGTAGTAGGTCGCCCCAGCGACCTCCCCAAACAACCCCCCGGAACATCCATGTCCCTCGTCAGATCCCGAGCTCGTTTCCAACTCCTTGTCGCTCTGTCGGCGTCAACGGTGCTGCCCTCGCTCGTGCTTGCACAAGCGGCAGCGCCCGCCCCGACGGCAGCGCCAGTGTCGACTCCCGCGCCCACCGTGGCGCCCGCAGCCGCACCGACGCCTAGCGCGGAGCCAGGGGCGGGTGACCCGGTCACGACGGGAGGGTTGACCCCCCCGGGTGCGTTTGCTTCGCCGGACCAAGCAGGCGTCGCCATCGCGCCGGCCCCCGCGGTCGAGCCGCCGCCGCCGGAGCAGGTCCTGCCAGACCCCACGCTCGAGGGTGCGCCGGTCTCTTCGTTCGAGCTGCAGACGGTGCAAGACGACCTCAACGGTCTGCGCACCGACGTCGAGAACTTCAAGTTTCAGTGGCAGCGCGAGCGCGATATCCACACCGCGATCACCACGCGCTTCCTCACGCTCGGCGGCAACATCCAGGCGCGGTTCAACTGGGTCGACGAGCCGGTCTACACGCCCAACAAGGCGGCGCCCACCTCGGTCTACAAACGTCAGTCGTCGTTCGACATCCCCACGGCGCAGATCACGGCGCAGGGCAGCCTCTACCGCGACTACGAAGAGGGCCGCAACCTGACCTACAACGTCAGCTTCGGCGTCTCGCAGCAAGCCAACAACAACAGCTTCCTCAACCTGCAAAACGCGCAGGTCATCTACAGCTTCATGCCCACGGCCAACGGTCCTGAGGCGCCCCTGCTCACGCTCACGGTCGGTCAGCAGCTGCTGCCGTTCGGTCTCGAGGCGCAGGCGGCCGAAGATCTGCGTCCCGTCATTCGCAACGCGCAGTTCACCACCGCGGGCACGTCCTTGGCCGGCGGCCTTCACATGACGCGTCGCGATCTGGGTCTGATTGTTCGCGGCGACCTCTTTCCCATGGTCGACTTCGGGTACAACTACCGCGTACCCGTGCTCGCCTACGCCATCGGCGTGATGAACGGCGCGGGCGCCAACCAGCTCGACGACAACAACAAAAAAGACCTGATCGCACGCCTCGCGTTCACGGTGCCTACCGAGTTCAACTCGTGGCTGCGTCAGTTCACGCTCGGCGGCACGGCCTACTGGGGCAAGCAAAACGTCGCGCTCAAGGACATGGCCAAGACGCTCATCGGCACCGGCAAGCGCGAGCGTTACGGCGCGGATATCTACTACAACCACTGGCCCTTCGGCATCACGTACGAGTTCGTCCGCGGCAAAGACGAGTACGCCAACGGCGTGAAAAAGGAGGCGGCGCAGCGCTACGTTCGCCAGAGCGACTCGCACACCGGCACGTTCTTTTTGAGCTGGGGCGAGCAGTTCGTCGCGAGCTTCCGGCAGCAGGGTCGTTTCGACGATTGGTGGCCCAAGACCTACCAGCCCTTCTTCCGGTACGACCGCTTCAACTCGGACACCAACAAGCGGCGCGACCTGACTACGACCTACACGCTCGGCTTCAACTTGTTCTTCGCAGAAACCACCAAGTTCCAGTTCAACTACAACCTCAAGTGGGACACATCCAACGCGAAGGATGTGGGCACCGGCGCGACCGCCGTGAAGGGCGTGGGTTGGACCAACGAAGCATTGGCGCAGGTTCAGTTCGGATTCTAGTCCACCGGTCGAGCGGCGCCGACGGGCCTGCTCGACCCTCAACGACGTGAGGTAGCCATGTCCCAGCCCGAAGTGTCGTATCCGCTGCGAGCTCCCGAAGCTTCTGCAGCATCCGAGAAGCGCGTGTCCAGCTCGCCGCTGTCGAGACTCGTCAGCGGGCTAGGCTCGGCATCCGTGGGCTGGATCGTGCCGGCTGCCTTGCTGTTGTTGTGGAAGGTCGCGTCCGATCGAGGTTGGGCACCGCCGCAGTTCTTGCCGCCGCCGAGCACGGTCGTACGCACGTTTGGCGAGCAGTACGACTCGGGCGAGCTGTTCACCAATTTCGCAGTCAGCCTGGGCCGCGTGGCGGGTGGCTTCGCCTTGGGCGGCTTGCTCGGCGTGGTGCTCGGCGTTGCGATGGGGCTGTCGCGTCGACTCGAGGACTACCTCAGTCCGCTGTTCCGTGCCGCAAGTCAGGTGCCCGTGCTGGGTTGGCTGCCGCTCGCGATGATGTTCCTCGGCATCGGCGAGTCGCTCAAGCTGGTGATCATCGCGCATGCGAGCTTGGTGCCCGTCGCCATGAACACGCTCAAGGGCATAGAGAGCGTGCCGCGCCAGTACATCGAGGTCGCGCGCGCGTTCGGCTACTCGCACGGACAGCTGCTGCGCAAGGTCATCTTTCCGGCCTCCGTGCCCGCCATGTTCGTCGGCATCCGTTACGGCGTGACGCAAGCTTGGCTCTCCCTGGTCACCGTCGAGTTGCTGGCCTCGTCCGAGGGGCTCGGCTTCATGATCGTGTGGGGCCGTCAGCTCTTGCAGCTCGACCTGGTGTTGGCCGCCATCATCGTCATCGGCGCGGTCGGTCTGTTGTTCGACAAGGGACTCGCGTTGCTCGAAGCGCGTCTGTTGCGGTGGCGTCCGTCCAGCACGCTGGCTGGAGGTCGGTCGTGAGCGAGGCTGTCGTCGCCATCGAGGCTGCGCCCGCCGTGCAAGGTGCATCGTGGTGGCGTCGCAGCACTGCAACCCGTCGTGGTCTGGTCGTTCCGGCACTGGTGCTCGGCGTGTGGATCATCACCACGCACTACGGCCTGGTGAACAAGCACCTGGTCGCCAAGCCCGAGAAGGTGGTCGAGCGCGCGATCAAAGAGATCAGCGAAGGCACCCTGTTCGTCAACCTGCTCGCGAGCGTGCAGCGCGACTTGTTCGGCTTCGTGTTGGGTGCCGTGAGCGGTATCGGCTTCGGTGGCTTGCTCGGCGTCTCGCGGCTGTCTGCACGCCTGCTCGGGCCCACCTTTCACGCGGCCAAACAGGTCGCGATGTTCGCCTGGATCCCGCTGATGTCGGTGTGGCTCGGCACGGGCGAAGAAGCCAAAGTGGTGTTCATCGCCATTGCCGCCTTCTACCCCATCGTCGTCAACACGCAGGAGGGTATCGAGACCGTGGCGCGCGAGCACATCGAGGTCGCGCGGGCGTTCGACTACACGCGCTGGCAGATCGTGACCAAGGTGGTGTTCCCCAGTGCGCTGCCGTCTATCTTTGCCGGCGTGCACACCGGGCTCATCTACGCGTGGCTCGGCACCATCGGCGCCGAGTACCTGCTGTCGCCCGGGTTTGGCATCGGCAACCTGATGATCGAGGGGCGCGAGTCGCTCCAGATGGACAAGGTGCTGCTCGGCGTCATCGTCGTCGGACTGGTCGGAGCATCGATCAATCAATTGGCGTCGCGGCTCGAGAAGTACGTGCTGCGCTGGCGTGTGACCGCATTCGAGGCGAGGCAGTAAGTCATGTCTGAGCAAGCAATCATCGACATCCGTCAGGTCAGCAAGCGGTACAAGGTCAGCAACGAGGCGTTGTTGGTGCTCGACTCGCTCAACCTGACGGTCAAACCCGGCGAGTTTCTCAGCATCGTCGGCGCGAGCGGCTGCGGCAAGTCCACGTTGCTGCGTCTACTCACGGGCCTCGACGCAGAGTACGACGGCGAGATCAAGGTACGGGGCGAGCGGGTCGTGGGCACGAGCCTCGATCGCGGCATCGTGTTCCAAGAGCACCGGCTGTTCCCGTGGCTCACCGTCAAACAGAACGTGGGCCTAGGCCTGCAGAACTCCACGTGGAGTGCCGAGAAGAAGCAGAAGGCCGTCGACGATCACATCGCGTTGGTCGGGCTGCAGGGCTTCGAGGGAGCGTTCCCGCATCAGCTGTCCGGCGGCATGGCGCAGCGCGCCGCCATTGCACGCGCCTTGGTCAATCAGCCGAGCATCTTGTTGCTCGACGAGCCGTTCGGCGCGCTCGACGCACTGACGCGGAGCCGGCTCCAGCAAGAGCTGCAGCGCATCTGGCAGGCCGAGAAGATCACCATGATCCTCGTCACGCACGACGTCGACGAAGCGGTCTACCTCGGCGACCGCGTGGTCGTGCTGCAGCCACGCCCGGGCCGCATCCGACGCATCGTCGATGTCGACGTACCGCACCCACGCGACCGCGCCGACCCCGCGCTCAAGGCGCTGACCGAAGAAGTGCGCGGCGAGATCGTCAACGACGTCTCGGCCAACTAAACGTCGAAACGGAACAGTCATGCCCAAGATTTCGCACACTGACCTGGACGTGTACCCCATCTGCCTCGGCGGCAACGTGTTCGGCTGGACCGCCGACGAGGTTCAGTCGTTTGCCGTGCTCGATGCCTACCACGAGGCTGGCGGCAACTTCATCGACACCGCCGACGTGTACTCGGCCTGGGTGCCGGGCAACAAGGGTGGCGAGTCCGAGGCGATCATCGGCAAGTGGCTCGCAGCGCGCAAGCTCCAGAACAAGGTAGTGGTGGCGACCAAGGTGGCCAAGCTGCCCAGCCATCCTGGTCTCAGCGCCAAAAACATCCGCGCGGCGGTGGAGCAGTCGCTCAAGCGGCTCGGCGTCGATCGCATCGACCTCTACTACGCACACCACGACGACACGGTGACGCCGTTGGCCGAGACGCTGGGTGCGTTTGGCGGCCTCGTGCGCGAGGGCAAGATCAAACACATCGCAGCGTCCAACTACACCGGCGCGCGACTCAAAGAAGCCATCGACACGTCGCGTCGCAACGGCTTGCCCAGCTACGTGGCCGTTCAGCCGCACTACAACCTGGTCGAGCGTCGTGAGTACGAGACAGACCTCGCGCCGCTGCTCGCCAAAGAAAAGATCGGCAGTCTGCCTTACTACGCACTCGCCAAGGGCTTCTTGACGGGCAAGTATCGGCCGGGCCGGTCGGTCGACAGCGCACGCAGCAAGGGCGCGTCTGCGTACCTCGATACGCGCGGCGTCGCCTTGCTCGCGGCCCTCGATCAGATCGCCGAGCGGGAGCGCACCACGGTGGCTGCCGTGTCACTCGCGTGGCTGCTCTCCAAGCCCACGGTCATCGCGCCCATCGCCAGCGCACGCACGGTCGAGCAGCTGCGCGACCTGCTGCCTGCAGCTTCGCTCGAGCTCTCGGTCGAAGACCTCACTCGTTTGGGTGCGCTCACGCAGTGATCCGGTGCTACACGAATGGCAGTGCCGAGCTTGCAAAGACGTCTGCGCTTTTACGGAGCACTCACACACGCGGTCGCGGGCGCAGCAGTCCGCCGCGTTCGGCACGGCAAGACGCACCCAGACTGGCCGCTGGCCTACGAGTTTGTGGTGCCGTTCTTACGTGTGGCAGGCGGCGATTACTACGACTTCGGCATCAAGCTGGCTCGCAAACGAGTCAGTCCCATCACTCCGTCCATCGCGCGTAAGGTTCGGGTCACACAGGGCACGCTGGCGGGTCTCGACGTCGACATTCACACGCCGCGCGGCCGCGACCCGACGACACTGCCGACCGTGTTGTTCCTCCATGGCGGGGGCTACGTCACGTGCTCACCGGGCTCGCATCGCGACGTGATCGCGCGCATCGCCGTGAGAGCCAACGCGCGCTGCGTCGCACCAGACTATCGTCTCGCGCCGGCGCATCCGTTCCCCGCCGCGCTCGAAGACGCAGTGGCGTGTTACCGCGCTCTGCTCGTATCGGGCGTGTCGCCTCGCACGTTGATCGTCGCGGGCGACTCGGCGGGCGGAGGGCTTGCGGTCGCGCTGCTCGTCAGGCTGCGGGAGCTCGACGAGCCCGCGCCGCGCGGCGTGGTGCTGTTGTCTCCGTGGCTCGACCTGACACCCACGCGCCAAGCGTTGACGGGCCAAGGCAGGGGCGACTACATCGGACCCGAGAGCCTCGCTGCCAATGCGCTTCAGTACGCGGGCACCACTTCGCTCGCGGAGCCTGCGCTGTCCCCGCTCCATGCCGATCTCACAGGTTTGCCGCCCGTGCTGATGGAGACCGGCGAGTGGGAGACTCTGTGCGAGCAAAACCAGCGGTTCGCAGAGCGGCTTCGCCAAGCCGGGGTCGACGTCCGCCACACGGTCGTGCCCGGCATGCTCCACGCGTTCCCTTGTTTTTCGGCGATCCTCCCGCAAGGCGCGCAGGCGATCGAGCGCGTGGGCACGTTTATCTCGGGACTCGTGAGCTCGTAAACGAAGTGATCGTGTTGCGCAAAAGCTCGCGCACTTCTCGTACGTACCAGACTGCGCCGATCGCCATGAAGCGCGGGTCGCGCGAAAAGCTCGGCGGCTTGCCCTCGATACGGTGTCCAATCAGCTGTGCTGCCCAGCCCGCGGCAAACAGCGTGATGCCCACCGGAGGCGCGAACCACACGGTGAGCGACGACGCTCCTATCAACGAGATGCCGAGCAGGTGCAAGCGGCGGTTGGTCGGGTGCTGATGATCGGCATCGTACTGTTCGAGCAGCAGCTCTCGCTGGTTCATGCGCTTTCTCGTGCGGAGGTAGCGGCGCCGGGCGGGTGGGGCTCACGCGCTTAAATTCCCACGCCGCCGTCTCTCTTGCAAGACGTTGGTCTATTAAAGTCGTGCTCGGTCAATGCTCGCCGCACCCCGGCTCGGGGCGACGAGCACTGTCAGCGCGACTACGGAGCGGCCGAGGCGAGCTTGACGGGGGCCGCAGGAGCGACCGGCTGCCAGAAGTTCTCGAGCGCGAGCTCCTTGAGCGCAGCGTCGAGGAAGCGCATGTCGATCCACTGTTCAAGCGAGAACGTGTTGCGGATCAGCCCGAAGCGCTTCGCCTCGTTGATGTTCTTGGCGTACTCACCGCGCCAGTACGGATCGAGCAGCGGGCTCGAGAGGGCCGTCAGCGAACGTGCGTTCACGTCTTCTTTGAAGTTGGAGTACGGCGTGACGGACTTGGACCACAGCTGGTAGACGTTGTTGGGCGTCTTTTCCTGGTCGGAGGCCCACTTGGCTGCCGTCACCAACGTCTTGACCACGCGCTTGGTCAGCTCGGGGTACTTCTTGATGAAGTCCTCGCTGCCGATGAAGCTGCAGTGACGCAGCTTGGTGGGGTCGTCCGCTGCCTTGTAGATGACGCGCGCTACTTGCTGGTCGCGCAGCGGCAGGTACGAGAAGTCGCCAAACGCAGCGTCGATGTCGCCCGTCAGCAGGGCCGCTCGCTGCGAGTTGGTGTCCATGTTGACGACCTTGAGGTCCTTCTCGGTGAGCCCCGCCGACTCGAGGATCTTTGCCGCCGCGAGCTGGATGTTGGTGCCCTTGAAGATGGCGACGCGTTTGCCCTTCAGGTCTTTGAGCGTCTGGATGCGCGAGTCCGCCGGGACCACCACGTAGGTGAGCTGCCGGATGCTGGTCGCGGCGAGCACCTTGGTCTTGAGCCCACCGGCGTGCCCGATGATGGACGGCAGGTCGCCGAGCAGCGAGAAGTCGGCCAGGCCGTTCGCGTAGAGCTCGTTGACCGCGGGGCCGGCGCCGCGCACGAAGGTCCAGTTGACGGTGATGCCGTCCTTCTTGAACTCTTGCTCGAACAGGCCGCGCAGGTGCGCGATGGCGATGGTGTTGCCGCCGACGTAGGGGCGATTGCCCACGCCCACGCCCGGGTACGCCATCCGGATGGTGGACGGCTTGTCTTCGGCGCGGGCCGCAGACGAAACAAAAGCCGACGCACCGGCAAGTGCGAGACCGATGGCGAACAATGACTGAACTACGCGTCTCATACAGACCTCATGGGTCCCGTATGTCACGGATTTGTCCATTTTACAAGACAGCTTGGCGGCGCCATTTTGGCGCAAGCACGGCGCAGCGGACGCGCGCACAGGAGAGGGCGAAATGGCCCTGAAAGAAGCAGTGCAGCCGCGCACACCGGCATCCGACCGCCAGCGCCAGCAGGTCGAGATCGCGATCCAGGCCGACCTGGCACCGAGCCTGCTCGAAAAGATCCGCGCTGCGGCGCCCTCGGTCAGTGTCATCACCAAGGCCGAGCTTGCGGCGCAGCCTGGTCTGCTCTCGCGCGCGGAGATCTTGTTCACCCAGCACGTCGACGCCGGCCGCATTGCAGAGGCGCGCAACGTGCGCTGGGTTCAGACCTACGGGGCGGGCGTCGAGTGGCTGCTCACCGACGCCGTCGTCGCGCGCGACGAGCTGCGCGTCACCAATGCGCGCGGCATTCACGCCCAGCCCATCGCCGAGCACGTGTTCGGCATGATCCTGGCGTTCACGCGCCGCATCGACGGCTCGGTGCTGCAGCAGCAGACCCAAGCCTGGAAGCCGGGCGAGCTCACCGGCTCCTTGCGCAACCTAGACGGCAAGACGCTGGGCATCGTGGGGCTAGGCGCGATTGGTCGCCGGCTCGCCGAGGTCGGCAAGGCGTTTGCCATGCGTGTGATCGGCACGCGCACCAGCGGCGCCGAGACACCGAGTGTCGACCGCACCTACGGGCCCGACGGCTTGCACCAGGTCATCGCCGAGTCCGACTACATCGTCAACGCGCTGCCTCTCACGGCGGCCACGCGCCACGCCTTCGATCGCGCCGCGCTCGCGGTCGCGCGCCCCGACGCGGTGATCATCAACATCGGCCGCGGTGCCACCATCGACACGGCAGCGCTCGTCGAAGCGCTCAAGGCCAACAAGCTAGGCGGCGCGCTGCTCGACGTCACCGACCCCGAGCCGCTCCCCAAGGACCACGAGCTCTGGCGCCTCCCCAACGTGCTCATCACGCCCCACTACGCAGGCGCGCACCCAGGCTACGCAGAGCACATCACCACGCTGTTTTTAGAAAACCAGAGCCGCTACCTTGCAGGCGACGACCTCGTCAATCTGGTGGATAAAAAAGCGGGCTATTAGCCCTGTATCGCGGGCGAACGCGTCTTCAAGGGACGTTGCCCTGCTGGAAGAGGCGTGCGCTAGCCGGGCGGCTGTCTTGGGGCTCTTCTCGCTCGCCGCGCTCGCCGCGCTCGTCGCCGTCGCCGTCAAGGACCACGTCAACGACAGCGCCCACGTCAACGACCACGCCCACGGCCACGGCACTACAAGTGATACGACGGAGCAGCGACCTCACGCAGAGCAGGAAAGCGAGCGGCGAAGCCGCGACCGCGGACCACGGCTATCAGCAAAGATTAAAAATGCGCCGGCGACAGCCACCCCATGGCGGAGGAACTCCGTGGGAGCGCCCCCACCACGCCGCGGTACGAGACAGAAGCAGTGCGTGAGAGAGTTACTGCTTGCGATCGTAATAGATCGTGTCGAGCACCCGCGCCTCGTGGGAGCTGCGGTTCTCGTACTCGTGTGGACAGTCCGCCTTGAAGAAGATGCTGTCGCCCGCCACCAAGTCGTAGTCGGTGCCGTTGACGTTGATGCGAAGGGCTCCCTTCAGCACGTAGACAGTCTCGGTGGTGCCCTTGCCGTGGGGCTCGCTGCGCAACAGGCCCTTGGGGGCCAGCCGCAGCTCGTACAGCTCGAGCCCGGGTGCCGAGCCTCCGGGAGAGACCAGCCGGCTCTCTACGCGCCCGTCTGCGCTTCGCAACACCACCGCGTCGCCCGCGCGGAGCACCTTGGCGTCCGTGGTGTCGGGTAGCTCGAGCAGCTCTTGGAACGGGATCTCGAGACCGACGGCGATCTTCCAGAGCACGCTCAGCGTGGGGTTGGTGCGCGCACCCTCGATCTGCGAGAGCGCCGCGCGACTCACGCCGCTGCGCGTGGCCAGCTGATCGAGCGACAGCTCGCGCGACTTGCGGATGCGCTTGAGCACGTCCGACACGCGGCGATTCATCTCGGCGGCACCCACCTCGTCACCGGACTGATCGGAGACCGTGGGCCGGATGTTGATGCGCGCCGCGGCGGCGGCGGCCGCTGCTGCTGGGTTTTCCTTACGCTTACGTGGAGCCATTTCGTCTTTTCAGTCCGCTTCCCGATCAAGTGGGAGCGGCGCGGCCGCCACTATACACCCTGAACCGGCAGTCCGCCTGGAAGCACGAAAGAGAACGAGCTGTGCTCACACAGGGCACGCCGGTGCCCTGGCTAGAGGCTGCTCGGAAGCTTGCGAGAGACGGGCTGGACACTGCGCGCTTGTTCCGGAATTGCCCTGCCCAGGGCCCATTGCAGCTGGCCCTCGCGGACACACCTCTAGAGCCAAGCCGCGCCGCGAAGTCCGCGGGTTCCAGCCTTTTGCCCGATCGCTGCTGTCTGTCGTACGTCTGCTGTGCTGCCCAACACCTCTGCCCCGTTGTCCGAATCTTTGCTCGTCGGTGATCATGAAACTGCTGCCTGGATCTCCTCATCCCCTCGGTGCCACCTGGGACGGAGACGGAGTCAATTTTGCGCTGTATTCCGAGAACGCTTCTGGGGTCGAGCTGTGTCTGTTCGACGAGGCCGGCCTCGAGCTGCGGCTGACGCTCCCTCACAAGACTGCCTTCGTCTGGCACGGGTACGTACCAGGGCTCAAGCCCGGTCAGCGCTACGGGTACCGCGTCCACGGTCCGTACGAACCTGAGCGCGGCCTGCGCTTCAACCCCGAGGTCGTCCTGCTCGACCCGTACGCCAAGGCGCTCGAGCACATCGAGCACTGGGACGCGGGCTGCTTCGCCTACGAGCTGGGCAATCCCGACGGCGACTTGGTGAAAACCGAGCGCCCGCAGCTCGGCGTGCCGCGTGGTGTGGTGATCGATCCGGAGTTCGACTGGGAGGGCGACGAGCCGCTGCGGACGCCGCTGCACCGCTCGGTGATCTACGAGGCGCACGTTCGTGGGCTCAGCATGACCCACCCCGACGTTCCGGAGGCGCTGCGCGGCACCTACGCGGGCATCGCGCACCCAGCCATCGTCGGCCACCTGCGCGACCTCGGCGTCACGGCCATCGAGCTCATGCCCATCCACGCCTTCGTCGACGACAAGACCCTGCTCGACAAGGGCCTGCGCAACTACTGGGGCTACAACTCCATCGGCTTCTTTGCGCCCGATGCACGCTACCGCGCGGGCGGCGAGGCGGGCGGCGTCGTGGGCGACGAGGTCCGTCAGTTCAAGACCATGGTCAAGGCGCTGCACCGCGCCGGCATCGAGGTGATCCTCGACGTGGTCTACAACCACACGGCAGAGGGCAATCACCTTGGGCCGAGCTTCAACCTCAAGGGCATCGACAACACCACCTACTACAGGCTCGTTCCGGGCGAGCCTCGCTACTACTTCGACTACACCGGCACCGGCAACACGCTCAACGTGCGCCACCCGCAGGTGCTGGCGCTGATCATGGACTCGCTTCGTTACTGGGCCATCGAGATGCACGTCGACGGCTTTCGTTTCGACCTCGCGTCTGCACTCGCGCGCCAGCTGCACGACGTCGATCAGCTCTCCAGCTTCTTCACGCTCATTCATCAGTCGCCGGTGCTCAACCACCTCAAGCTCATCGCCGAGCCCTGGGACGTGGGCGAGGGCGGCTATCAGGTCGGCAACTTTCCGGTGCGCTGGGCCGAGTGGAACGGTCGTTACCGCGACGCGGTGCGCGCGTTGTGGCGGGGCGATGGCGGCAAGGCCGCGGAGATCGGCTATCGGCTCACGGGTAGCAGCGACCTGTACGAGGCCAGCGGTCGCAGGCCCACCGCCAGCATCAACCTGATCACGGCGCACGACGGCTTCACGCTCAACGACCTGGTCAGCTACAACGAGAAGCACAACGATCAGAACGGCGAGAACAACCAAGACGGCAACAACCACGAGCACTCGTACAACTGTGGTGCCGAGGGCCCGACCGAAGACGAACGAGTCAACGTCTTGCGCCGTCGCCAGCGCCGCAACTTGCTCGCCACCATGCTGCTCTCGCAGGGCACGCCCATGCTGGTCTCCGGAGACGAGTACGGGCGCACCCAGCACGGCAACAACAACGCCTACTGTCAGGACAACGAAGTCAGCTGGTTTTCGTGGAGCTGGAACGACGAGCAGCGCGCGCTGTTCGAGTTTACCAAACGTCTGCTGCGCATCCGTCGTGTGCACCCTTCTTTGCACCGCTCCACGTTTTTTCAGAGTCGCGGCATCCACGGCACCGACCTGCAAGACCTGATCTGGCTGCGTCACGACGGCAACGTCATGTCGGCCGACGACTGGCACAACCCGCACACCAAGAGCATGGCCATGTTTTTGGCCGGGCGCGGCATCGACGAGGTCGACGAGCAGGGAAGGCCCCTGGTCGACGACAACCTGTTGCTCATGCTCAACGCCAGCGAGCAGGACATCTCGTTCATCATCCCCACACTGTCGGCCGTGCGCGAGCCGTGGCAGCTGCTGATCGACACGGCCGACGACTCCGCCGAAGAGCGCCGTATGCCGGGCGAGCTCACCACGCTGCTCGCGCGCTCCCTCAAGTTCTTTCGCGCGCCTTCACGCGTCATTCGTGCGGGCGGCTCGGTGCACTCGCTCAACTCGACCTATCGCCTGCAGTTCAACCCCCACTTTGGGTTCAGCCACGCTGCGGCCATTGCGGACTACTTGGCCGAGCTCGGCATCACCGACGTGTACACGTCGCCGCTACTGCAAGCGGGGCGCGGCAGCACCCACGGCTACGACGTGGTCGACCACGGACGCATCAACGAAGAGCTCGGCGGCGAGGCGGCCTTCAACGCGTTCAGCGACACACTCAAGGCGCGCGGGCTCGGCCTGTTGGCCGACTGGGTTCCCAACCACATGGGCATCCCGTCCGGGCAGAACAAGCTCTGGGACGACGTGCTCGAGAATGGGCCAAGCTCGCTGTTCGCCGAGTTCTTCGACATCGACTGGACGCCGTCCCGGCAAGACCTGCGAGACCGTGTGTTGTTGCCCATCCTGGGCGATCAATACGGTGAAGTCCTCGAGCGCGGCGAGCTCCAAGTGTTGTGGGAGGGCGAGACCTTTAAGCTCGCGTACTTCGATCGCCGGCTACCGCTCGGGCCCAAGACCTTGCTGCCGCTGCACGAGTCGATCCTGCAAAAGAGTGGACTCAGCGAGGACAGCGAGGTGCGCTTCGAGCTGGAGAGCATCGCCTCGGCGCTGCGCCACCTGCCCGACCGCGACGAGACCGGGGCGCGCGAGCGCAAAGAAAGGTCGCGCGAGAAGGAGGTGGTCAAGCAGCGTTTTGCGCGCCTGATGGCCCAACACGACGACCTGCGCGGCACGTTGGATGCGGCGCTGCGCGAGCTCAACGGCACACCCGGGCTCGGCACCAGCTTCGACGCGCTCGACCGACTGTTGCGCATGCAGAGCTACCGGCTCGCGTCGTGGCGCGTCGCCTTCGAGGAGATCAACTACCGACGGTTTTTCGACGTCAACGAGCTGGCGGCCGTACGCATGGAGCTGCCGCAGCTGTTCGACTCGGCACACGCGCTGATCTTCCGCCTGATCGACGAGCGTAAGGTCAACGCGCTGCGACTCGATCACACCGACGGTCTGTACGACCCGGTGGCGTACTTCGAGGCATTGCAGCACCGCTTTCCGACCAGCATTCCACCGGGAGAAGAGTCTCCCAGTCCGGACGACCTGGCGCGTCCGCTCCCGCTGTTGGTGGAGAAGATCCTGGAGCCTGGCGAGCAGCTGCCCGCCAGCTGGCCAGTCGACGGTACCACCGGCTACGAGTTCGCCACGGCGCTCGGTGGCCTGTGGGTCAACCCACGCGCCGAGCGTGCGCTCAGCGAGATCTACACCCGGGCCACGGGCGACCGACGTTCGTTCGAAGAACACGTCTACGAGAGCAAGCAGCACGTGCTGCGCTTCAGCTTTGCGAGTGAGCTCAACATGCTCTCGCGCGCACTCGAGCGCATCGCGAGCAAGAACCGCAAGTGGAGCGACTTCACGCGCGCCGGCATGACGCGCGCTTTGGTGGAGACGATCGCCGCGTTCCCCGTGTACCGCACCTACCTTCGCGACGTCGACGCGCACGCCGAGCCGCGCTCCGAGGCCGATCAGCAGCGGGTGCGCGCCGCGATCCAGCGCGCGCGCAGGCGTACGACCTCCAGCAGCGCCACCATCTACTCCTTCCTCGAAGACCTGTTGTTGCTGCGCACCGAGGTCGACGAAGAAGAGCGCAAAGAGCACGTGTTTTTTGCGCTGCGTTTCCAGCAGCTCACCGGGCCGGTGATGGCCAAGGCCGTCGAAGACACCGCCTTTTACCGCTACCATCGGCTGGTCTGCCTCAACGAGGTGGGCGGCATGCCGTCGCACTTCGGGACCTCCATCGAGGCGTTTCACCGCCAAAATGCCGAGCGTGCGCGCGCCTGGCCGCGCAGCATGGTCACCACGTCCACCCACGACACCAAGCGTGGTGAAGACACCTCCGCGCGCATTGCGGTGCTGTCCGAGCTGCCCGAGCTGTGGGCGCGCGCGGTCAAGCGCTGGAACCAGCTGGCCGAGCCACTCAAGACACAGGTCGATCAGCAGACCGCACCCAACCCCGGCATCGTCTACCTGATGTTCCAGTCCGTGGTGGGCGCCATCCCGTACGGCTGGGACGGCAAACACAACCGCACCGAGCTCGCCGAACGGCTCGCCGCCTACCTGCTCAAGGCTAGCCGCGAAGCCAAACAGGAGACGTCGTGGACCAACCCCAACCCCGCGTACGACGACGCGGTGCAGGAGTTCCCGCGCCGCCTGTTCGACAATCCTCGCTTCATCGAGGACGCACTCTCGTTTTGTCGGCAGATCGAGCCATACGGCGCCACCAACAGCTTTGCGCAGACCTTACTGCGCTTGGTCGTGCCTGGCGTGCCCGACACCTATCAGGGGGCGGAGCTGTGGAACCAGAGCCTGGTCGACCCCGACAATCGTGTCGAGGTCGACTACGACGTGCGGCGACGCATCCTCTCGCGCGTGCGTGCGGGGCTCACAGACAAGCCCGCACTCGCGCGCGAGCTGCTCGCGGACTACCAGTCCGGCGCGCTCAAGCTGTACATCACCCATATCGCGCTCGCCGAGCGCAAGGCTCGACCCGAGCTGTTTTTGCGTGGCGACTACGAGGGGCTGGCTGCGTCCGATCACGTGGTCGCCTTCACCCGCGCGTTTGGCACGCAGCGACTCATCTGTTGTGTGCCTCGTCTGTCTTACTTGTTGACGCGCGGCGACCAACCGTTTCCGCTCGCCTCGGTGTGGCGCGACACCAAGCTGCGCGTCCCCTTCGCAGGCAGATATCGTAGTGCGCTCACGGGCGCGGTGCTGACGGCCAAGGGGAGCTTGCGCCTGTCCGAGGTGTTCGCCGACCTGCCCGTCGCTCTGCTGTTTCGAGAAAGCGAGGAGTAGAGTCATGAGCGAGCAAGCCTTCGGAGCCAACCTGGGCGCACGCGTGTTGGCGACAAACACGCGCTTCAACAGCTGGACCAGCGCAACCGAGTGCGCGCTCGCGCTGTACGACGAGCAAGGCAACGAGCGTTCTCGGGTGCCCATGACCCACGCGGGCGACGGCTCGTACAGCGTCGAGCTGACCGACGCCGGCCACGGCACGTTGTACCAATTCGTGCTCGACGGTCAGGCGGTCCCGGACCCGTACGCCCGCTTCTTGCCCCACGGCGTGCACGGGCCCGCGATGGTCGTCGAGCCTGCTTATCAGTTCAAGCACGGCCAGGCGCTGGGGCGTCCGCTGCACGAGCACGTGATCTACGAGCTACACGTCGGCACGTTCAGCGAGCAGGGCACCTACCTCGGTGCCATCGAGCGCCTGCCCGAGCTGGTCAACCTGGGCGTGAGCACCATCGAGCTGATGCCCTTGTCCTCGTTCGCGGGCGCGCGGGGCTGGGGGTACGACGGGGTGGCGCACTTCGCGCCTCACGCGGTGTACGGCACGCCAGACGAGCTGCGTCAGCTGGTGGACGAGGCGCACGGCATGGGTCTGAGTGTGTTGCTCGACGTGGTCTACAACCACTTCGGGCCCGCGGGCAACTACCTCTCTCGCTACCACCAGGCTTACTTCAGCTACGACCTCAAGAATGCGTGGGGCGACAGCCCCAACTTCGGGCATCCGGCCATGCGCGCGTTTGCCATCGACAACGCGCTCTACTGGCTTACGGAGTTCCGTTTCGATGGCTTGCGCATCGATGCCGTCCACGCGATGGTCGACCCGTCGCCCGAGCACGTCGTGTCCGAGCTGGTCGCTGCCGTCAGACGGCTCTCGCCACCGCGTCTCTTGATCGCCGAAGACGACCGCAACGATCCGATGTTGATCGAAGACTTCGGGATGGACGCCGTCTGGGCCGACGACTTTCACCACCAGGTGCGCGTCACGCTGACGGGCGAGCGCGACGGCTACTACGCGGGCTACGAGCCCGGTCTGGCAGGCATCGCCAGCGTCATCGAGCGTGGCTGGCTATACGAGGGTCAGGTGTATCCACTCTCCGGCGAGGCCCGGGGCCGGCCGCGAGGCGACCTGGCGACGCACAGCTTGCTGTACTGCATCCAAAACCACGATCAGGTCGGTAATCGCGCGCTCGGCGACCGGCTCACCAGCGCGGTCGATCTCGACTCGTACTGTGCCGTCTCCGCGCTGCTGCTCTTTTTGCCGTCGACACCGATGTTGTTCATGGGCCAGGAGTGGGCGGCGACCACACCGTTCTTGTTCTTCAGCGATCACGACGCCGAGCTCGGCCAGGCGATCTCGCAGGGCAGACGCGAAGAGTTCAAACACTTCGCTGCGTTCTCCAACCCGGAGCTACGCGCACACATCCCCGATCCGCAGGCGCTCGAGACCTTCGAGCGCTGCCGACTGAACTGGGACGAGCGCAAACAAGCGCCGCACGCACGCGTGTTCGACGTGTACCGAGACCTGCTGAACCTGCGCAAGACCGACGAGGTGCTGACGCCCGGAGCGTTCGGTAGGCTGCGCGCGGACGAGACCTCGGGCCTGTTGCGTGTCACGCGCTTCTCCGCCGGTGAAGAGCGCGTGCTGCTGCTCAACCTGAGCGATCGAGCGGTGTCGGTCGAGCCCCTCGATCTGCCGCCCGACTCGACGGTGCTGTTCAGCAGCAGCCCGAGCCCCGATGCCAGCGCGGTGCCACCGCGCACGGCTGTCATTTTGGCGACGCTCTACGTCGCTGCGAGCGGGTGAGCAGATGGTCCAGCCCAACTTTGTCCTCACCGAGCGTGCGAGCGGTGTGTTGCTCCATCCCACCAGCCTGTCTGGCCCGCACGGCAACGGCGACCTCGGCCCACAGGCGCGCGCGTTCGTGGACTTTCTCGCGCGTGCCGGGCAGCGCTGGTGGCAGATGTTGCCCGTCAACCCGGTGGGCCCTGGGTTTTCGCCGTACAGCGGCGTGTCCGCCTTCGCAGGCAACCCGCTGCTGATCAACTTGTCGAGTCTGGTCGAGGACGGCTTGTTGGAGCCCACCGAGATCGCCATCGAGCTCACCCCGACACGCGCTCTCTACGATGCCTCCATCGAGCTGCGCACCGCGGTGCTGCGGCGCGCGTTTGGTCGCTTTCGGCACACGCTCGCCGCGTTTGCCGACGAGCTTCAGGTGTTTCGTCACAACAGCCAGTTCTGGCTCGACGACTACACGCTGTTCATGGCCATCAAACACGCTCGTGGCGGCGCCGCATGGACCACCTGGGACGCCGAGCTCGCGCGCCACGACCCGGGCGCGCTTGCGATCGCGAGACACGCGCTGGCCGACGAGGTCGCCTACTTCGAGTTCGAGCAGTTCACCTTCGACCGGCAGTGGCGGGCGCTGCGCTGCTACGCTGCCGAGCGCGGGGTGGGCCTGATCGGCGACGCGCCCATCTTCGTGGCGCACGACAGCGCGGACGTGTGGGCCCATCAGGGTTGGTTTCGGCTCGACCCCACCGGCAAGCCCACCGTCGTCTCCGGCGTGCCGCCCGACTACTTCAGCAACACCGGTCAGCGCTGGGGCACGCCGCTGTACCGCTGGAAGGCGCTGCGCCGCGACGGCTACCGCTTCTGGGTCGAGCGCTTTGCCACCCTCATGCGCGCGTTCGACGTGATCCGGCTCGACCACTTCATCGGCTTCGCGCGCTACTGGGAGATCCCCGAACACGAAGAGACTGCGGTGAACGGTCGCTGGGTCAAGGGGCCAGGGCAAGACCTGTTCGACGCCGCAGAGCGTGCACTCGGCGTGTTGCCGTTCATCGCCGAGGACCTGGGCAGCGTCACGCCGAGCGTGCGCGCGCTGCGTCGGCACAACCGAATGCCGGGCATGTGTGTGTTGCAGTTCGCCTTCAACGGCGACCCGCGCGACAACCAGTTCTTGCCGCATCACTACGTCCGGGGGTGCGTCGCGTACACCGGCACGCACGACAACGATACGTCGGTCGGGTGGTTCTACGAGCATGGCGACATCGGCGGGCCGCGCACGCCCGAGCAGACCGAGGCAGAGCGAGCGAGGGCGCGCGACTACCTGTTCGGGCCTTCCGCCGTCGGTGAGGGCACCCCCATTCACCTGTCTATGCTGCGCGCGCTCTGGGCCTCGTGCGCCGACACGGTAGTTGCGCCCGTTCAAGACTTGCTCGGCTTTGGGAGCGACGCGCGC
>JBEGTL010000063.1:0-23256 GCA_041179425.1 Pseudomonadota bacterium
TGGGTGAGATTGACAGCGAGCTGATATCTTTTCAGCTGGCAATTGGTCCCAAAAAGGCCAAGTTGGACCGACCATGTTCCGAGAACCGCAAGCTGGCCCCTCCAATCCCGCCAGCCCTGTCGAACCCGAGAAGGTCCCGACAGGCGCTGAGAAGCTGATCCAGTGTCTCGAGCGCGAAGGCGTCGAATACGTGTTCGGCCTGTCGGGAGGCGCCGCCATCCCGATCTTCGATGCGCTGGTCGACTCGCACATCAAGCTGATCTTGGTCCGCCACGAGCAAGGCGCCACGCACATGGCCGACGGCTACGCCCGCGCCACGGGCAGGCCGGGGGTGGTGCTGGTGACCTCGGGCCCCGGCGCGACCAACACCGTGACGGGTCTGCTGACGGCGTTGATGGATTCGGTGCCGATGATCGTGCTCACCGGCCAGACCATCCGCGCGAGCCTGGGCAAAGACGCCTTCCAGGAGGCCGACGTCACCGGCATCACCTACCCCGTGGTCAAGCACAGCTACCTGGTCAAAGACGCGGCCGACATCCCGCGCGTGGCGCGCGAGGCGTTCTACATCGCGCGCACCGGTCGGCCCGGGCCCGTGCTCATCGACCTGCCCAAGGACGTTACCGCCGGGCCTTGCGACGCTCCGTTCGTCGATGAGGTCTCCCTCCCCGGCTACGAGATCCCGGGCACGGTCGAGCCCGCCGAGCTCGAAGCGGCGGCCAAGCTGTTCCGTCGTGCTCGCCGCCCCCTGCTCTACATCGGGCACGGTTCGGTGATCAGCGATGCAGGGCCTGCCATCAATCGGCTGGCCGAGAAGCTGAACGCGCCCATGGTCAACACGCTGCTGGGCAAGGGCGCGGTCGATGAGATGCACCCGCTGCACCTGGGCATGCTCGGCATGCACGGCACCGCGTACGCCAACAAGGCCATCATCGGCTGCGACTTGATCATGGCCATCGGTGCGCGCTGGGACGACCGCATCACGGGCAAGCTCGACGAGTTCTGTCCGGACGCGATGAAGATCCACATCGACATCGATCGCGCCGAGTTCAACAAGGTCATCCGCCCTGACGTGAGCCTGTGCGGCGATGCGCGGCGCGTGATCGAAGATCTCATTCCCTACGTCGAGCCGTGCGAGAGCGCCGAGTGGGTCGCGCAGTGCGACAAATGGAAAAAGCAATACCCGCTCAAATACAAGGCGGAAGGCGGCCTCAAGGCGCAGCACGTGCTCGACCGCCTGGATGCCCTCATTCAGGGCGAGGCCGTGGTCACCACCGACGTGGGCCAGCATCAGATGTGGGCGGCGCAGTTCATCCGCACACGCAAGAACCGCCACTGGCTCAGCTCGGGTGGTGCCGGCACCATGGGCTTCGGTTTCCCCGCGGCCATCGGCGCGCAGATCGCCCTGCCCGGGACGGCGGTCTGGGCGGTGGTCGGCGACGGCGGCTTCCAGATGACGCTGTGCGAGCTCGCCACCGCGCAGGTCAACAAGCTGCCGGTCAAGGTCGTCATCATCAACAACAACTACCTCGGCATGGTGCGGCAGTGGCAGGAGCTGTTCTTCGAGAACCGCCTGAGCGGCGTCGATCTCGAGGGCAACCCGGACTTCTGCAAGCTGGCCGAGGCGTACGGGGTCAAGGCGTTCCGCATCAAGCGCCCGGCCGACGTCGACAAGGTGTTGAAGCAGGCCGCCGAGTACAACGATGGGCCCTGCGTGATCGAGGCCGAGGTCGTGAAGGAGGACAACGTGTTCCCCATGATCCCCGCCGGAGCACCGATCAGCGGCATGCTCATCGAACGTCCCAAGACCAAGCTCGAAAAACCCACGGGAAGCACCTGATCATGCGTGAGATCGAGAAAAACGGCGTCCACACCATCTCCCTCTACGTGGCCAACAAGCCGGGCGTGCTGGTGCGTGTCGCACTGGTGTTCTCGCGCCGCGGCTACAACATCGAGAGCTTGGTGGTGAGCCCGGCCAAAGAAGATGGCTACGCGCGCATGACGATCACGTGCTCGGGCGATGAAGACGTGTTCGAGCAGATCATCAAGCAGCTCGCCAAGCTGATCGACGTGGTGCGGGCCGAAGATCACACGGCGCAGGACATGGTGGAGACCGAGGTCGCGCTGGTGAAGATCGCGGTACCTCGCGATGATCGCACGCCGCTGCTGCAGATTGCGGAGCACTACAAGGCGAAGGTCGTGGACTTTGGGGCAGACTCTCTGTTGCTTCGGGCTTACGGCGAGAGTCGCAAGCTGGATAGCATGATGAAGCTGCTGTCTTCGTTCGACGTTCGCGAAGTGGTTCGGTCTGGGAAGATTGTCATGGCTCGGGGTACTGCTCTGACTTGATTCTCTCTCCTGGTGGTGTCCCTTCGAGCGGTGGACATCGGCGTGGCCGGCCACCTGCGGTTCGTTTGAACCGCGGGCCGTGGACATGGGGCCGGACTCCTCCCAGTGAGCCTGTGTATTGGCCCTCAGGAGCTCGGGACCTCAGCTTCTCGGGCCATACGGCTCTCGGGGGAACGCTGAGTTTGGGGCTCGGCTGGGGAACGGGCTTGGTTCTCGGGGCGTGATGGACTGGTTCTTGAGGGCCGCTCGGTAGACTCGGTAGTCGACTAGACACATGAGCGGCATCGCGAGGCTGCCGAGGAGCGGGATCCACTGCACGCAGAGGAGCACGAACTTAAAGATGCGTAGCGCGATGCGCAGGACGAAGCCCTGGCCGCGCGGGATGTAGCCGCGCACTGCAGAGACGAGCGTCACGCGGTAGTAGATGATCCCGGGGATCAGGCCCACGACGGGGATCGCGCTGAAGGCGGCCGAGATCAACAGAGTCGTGGGCAGCGCGCGATCCAGCTCGGACAGGTAGGCGTCGCGCTCGACGGTCGAGACGAACGCTGGGGTGCCGCACTGCGTGCAGTGTTGATCGGCTCGGTGTTCTGCAAAGCGCGATGCACAGCTCGGACAGCGGCGCTTTTTCAACAGGGATTGTCGATGTGCCCGCCGGTCGACTACCGCTGCGTGGGTCGCCACCCCTAACAAGCCCACCTGCCTCGGCGCTTGCTGCGTGGCTCGACAGCTTGGGCACGCCAGCGCGGCACGCTGCAGCGACACTGCGCAAGCAGGGCACGGGACGACGTCCGACGCGACGCGACGATCGAGATAGCGCTGCCCGAGATACAGCATCAGCATCGCGACGAGCGCGAGGAGGGCCGTCAAAAAAGGCACGAGCAGCACCAAGAAGACGCCCACGAGTCCGATCCCGTCTTCTGCCCACGCGAGCAAACGCTGGAGGCGAAGGTCATCGTCAGGATCGGAGTCTTCGAGGAACTCGAAGATCGTGCGCCGCATCCCTGCGAAGAACCAGACGGTGCAACCCACTCCCGCAGCCCAGAGCATCGCGAGACTGCCGACTGCTGCACTCGTTACCAGGGGGACGCCTGCCACTCCGCCTGCCGTCGCGTAGGCAGGATCGCCTAGCAACACCGCTGTCAGGAACGCGGCAGCGACCGCCCTGACGAACGTGTGTGTGCGGCTGCCGAGGTTTCGCAGCTCCGCCACGTGCTGCGACGCAAACTCGAGGGCAGCGAGCGTTCCGAGCGCGAGCAGCCCGGCGTCTGACGTTGCCCACGAGGGGATGGTGGAGGCTGGAACCACGTTCAACCAAGCCAGGCCTTCGGCGACGCCTGGTTGACTCATCGCAAGCCCGAGCCGCGCCAGAATGGCCGTGGCCAGCAGCGGTAGAACGGCCCGTGAGACGAACAGAGGGATGAGGCTGAGCGTGGTGAGGTAGAGAGACATCCGTGCGCCTCGAAGTTGTAGACCGTGGTCTACCGCGTCCTGCGTGGGCCAAGTGACGCGGGACGATAGCGGAAGAGGCGCGCGGCGAACAGCAGCGGACGCTCCACGGCAAACCGTGGACACACCCAGAACGTCTCTGCGCGCGCAGGCTTTGCGAGCACGGAGAGATGCTCCCCGCAGGCGGCCGGCCGCAACGATCTACACGGCGAGCAAAGAAGCGCAGGCCGCCGTGGAGCCCAGCAGAGTGTTACTTCTTGATCTCGAGCAGCTCGACGTCAAACACGAGCATCCCCTGAGGAGCCCCAGGATTGCCCTTATAAGCAAGCTCCTCAGGAATCCAGAACCGACGCTTCTCGCCCACGACCATCAGCTGCACACCCTCAGTCCAGCCAGGAATCACCCCGTTCAAGGGAAACTCAGCGGGCTCCCCGCGCGTCACGGAGCTGTCGAACATCTTCCCGTCAGTCGTCCAGCCTGAGTAGTCCACCTTCACGTTACTCGTCGGACCCGGGTGCTCCGTCCCCGTCCCCTTCGTGATCACCTTCGAGAGCAGCCCGCTCGTCGTCTTCTGCGCGTCCTTCGGTGCCGCCTTCACGTCCTTGGGCGTCTCCGGCGTCACGATGTCCAGCAGCTCCACGTCGAACACCAGCATGCCCTGCGGCGCGCCAGGCTTGCCCTTGTAGGCGAGCTCTTCGGGGATCCAGAAGCGACGCTTCTCGCCCACCACCATCAGCTGCACACCCTCACTCCAGCCCTTGATGACCTTGTCCACCGCAAAGGTCGCCGGCTCCTGACGCGTCACCGAGCTGTCGAACATCTGCCCGTCCGTGGTCCAGCCGGTGTAGTGCACCTTGACGGTGTCGGTGACCTTGGGCTTCTTGGTGCCCTTGCCCTTGGCGAGGACCTTCGAGGCCAGGCCGCTGGCGGTCTTCTCGGCGTCCGCCACAGCAGCCGCCACATCGGTCGGCACGGCTGGCGGGTCGGGCATCTTTTTGATGCCGAGCAGCTCCACATCGAACACCAGCGTCCCGGCGGGCGCGCCGAGCTGGCCCTTGTACGCGAGCGGCTCGGGCACCCAGAGCCTGCGCTTCTCGCCCACGACCATCAACGCCACGCCCTCGGTCCAGCCGGGGATCACGCGGTTGAGCGGGAACTTGGCCGGCTCGGGCGTGTGCCCGGGGCCGCGCGCGACCAGCGACGAGTCGAACATCTTGCCGTCGGTCGTCCAGCCCGTGTAGTTGACGGTGACTTCGTCCCAGGCCCGCGGGCGCTCGCTACCAGTGCCCGGCGCGAGCACCTTGGAGCTGAGTCCGCTCGCCGTCTTTTCGGCGTCGGCGGGGGCCGCTGCTACATCGGGAGGCGGCGGAAGTCCTGGAGGCTCTTTGGCCATGTCGGGGGCTCCTTTATTGGCGAGCGGCGCGGTCGCGGCGGCATCGGCCTTGGTGGTCGGCTTGGGTTTGCTCGGCGACTTGGCCTGGCAGGCCGTGATCAGCAGCGCGAGCGCGAGCGGGAAATGTGCACGTAGCAACATGGACCGCCGTGGTAGCACGCGAGCCGAGCGCAGCATCCGGCGGCGCGCAGACGGCAAGGCGCTCTGCTCAGCGCGCCCTTTCCACGCGAGCGTGGAACCCACGTGACGGTTCGCAGCGCGCGGGCCAAACGGTGTGCATCCGCCATTGTGCTGGCGAGTCAACTTGAGTACAGGACATCATGCGTTCCACACCGCAGCTCTCTCAGCGTGCCGAGACTTGGCTCGTTGCGCTCGTCTGCGTGGGGTCCGCAATCGCCGGCTGCGGCCACATGCGCATCGGGTCGGCGCCGCGCGAGATTCGTAGCTCCGCACGCGCCGAGCTCCATCTGCCGCGCACCGAGGGTGCACCCCACGCGCCCCAGCGCCTCGAGAAGCTGGTGGTGCCCAACCATCCGTTCATGGCTCAGCACGGCGCCAGCTGCATGCACTCGGACCCGTACACCACCAACACCTACGGCTGGTCTGGCCCGCTCGGGCACGAGCCGCAGGTCGACTCGCGGTCCATGGGCTTCCTCGGTGGGGAGTGCCCCACCATCAACTTCGACAGCCGCGGGCGCATCATCACGGTGTGTGTGCGCGATCGACGGCCGTCGCTGGTGCTGCTCGACCCACGCACGCTCACCTTGCTCGACCGTCACACGCTGCCGCGGCGGCGCACGCCTCTCTTGCGCCTGCGCAAGATGCTGCAAGACACGTCCGGCGGCGCGTACTTCTACCTCGATCAACGCGACCGTGCGGTGGTCGGCACGGCCGACGGCACCATCGACATCATCTCCGTGCGCGAGACCGAAGACGGGCCGCGGTTTCAGCTCGACGAGAGCATCGACGTACGCGAGGCACTCGAGCGCCCGGACGGCACGCTCGACAAGGTGACCGCGGTGCTGCCCGACTACACCGGCAACTACTGGTTTTCCACGCGCTACGGCCGTGTCGGCGTGGTCGACGCAAAGCGCGCCGTGCGCGTGCACGTGCTCCCCGATGAGCAGCTGCAGAACGCGTTCAGCGTGGCGGTCGACGGCGTGTACGTAGTGTCCGACCACGCGCTCTACCGGTTCCAGCTCGCAGCCGACGGCGCGCCAGAGGTGCTCTGGCGCGAGTCGTACGACCGCGGACAGCACACCAAGCTCGGGCAAATCAACCAGGGCTCCGGCACCACACCCACCCTGCTGGGCGACGACTTCGTGGCCATCGCCGACAACGCAGAGCCCCGCATGAACGTGCTGGTGTACCGCCGCACGGCAGACAGCGCGCGGGCAGTGTGTAAGATCCCCGTGTTCGAGCCTGGGCAGAGCGCCACCGAGAACACGCTCATCGGCTACGGCCGCTCGCTGGTGGTCGAGAACAACGCCGGCTACGACATCTTCCGCACCATGCGCCGCGGTCGTACCAGCGCGCCCGGCATCGCGCGCATCGACCTGCGCCCCGATGGCAGCGGGTGCGACGTGGTCTGGCAGAGCAGCGAGATCTCGCAGACCACGGTGCCCAAGCTGTCGACCGAGAACGGGCTCGTCTACCTCTACACAAAGCGCCCCAATGCTCCCCGCAACGGCGATGCGTACTACTTCACGGCCATCGACTTCGCGACGGGGCGCACGGTCTTCCGGGTGCTGACAGGCACCGGTGTTCGTTACGACAACAACTGGGCAGCCATCTCGCTTGCGCCCGACGGCAGCGCCTACGTAGGCGTCCTCAACGGCCTGATCCGCGTACGCGACAGCGTGTCGTCGCTCCCGGCCGCGCCCGGCCAGCCTGTCTTCGCTCGCGCACCCGAAGGCGCGGTTTTACCGAGCGTGGTCCACGATGGGCAGTGGGTCGCCGATTCCGGGCTTCGCGCCGACTTTGCCCCGCTCGCACCTCTTCCCTAGCAAACTCGGTACAACTCATGCCCAGGCCTGTACACTCAGTGTCCAGCCAGGTTGGCGTCCGAGCTGGAAGCAATGTGCTTTTCGTCGGCACGCCGCTCGCTACGGACAGGCGACATGAGTACCAACGGCACCTCGCTGGGCAGCGCTGAACACGGCGCGTCTCCCCTCGCTCGCCGCGGCTTCCGCGCGTTCTTTGGCACCCAGCTGCTTTCCGCCTTCAACGACAACCTGTTCAAGAACGCGGTGGTGATCTGGATCAGCGCCACCCAGGCGAGCCTGTTCGGGGTCGCGCCTGCCTCCATGATCAGCCTCTGCTCGGCGGTCTTCATCGCGCCGTTTTTTATGTTCTCCGCGACGGCCGGGGAGCTTGCAGACCGCTACGAAAAGACCCTCGTCGTGCGCCTGGTCAAGGCCGCCGAGATCGCGATCATGCTGCTGGCGGGCGCGGGCTTCGCGCTCCACTCGTTGGCCACGCTGCTCGCGTCGCTGTTCTTGATGGGCGTGCACTCGGCGTTCTTGGGGCCGGTGAAGTACAGCATCTTGCCGCAGCTGGTCGCCTCGGATCAGCTGGTCGAAGGCAACGCGCTCGTCGAGATGGGCACGTTCTTGGCCATCCTGCTCGGCACCATTGGCGGCGGCATGCTGGTGTTGTTGCCTGCGGGTCCGCTGTACGTCGCCGGCGTGGTCGCCTTCGTGGCCGCCCTCGGCTTCGTCATGAGCTTGCGCGTGCCGCGTCTCGGCACGGGCGACCCCACCGTACGCATCCACAAGAACCCCATCACGCCGACGCTGCAGATCGTGGGCATCGTCCGTAAGACGCGCGCCGTGTTTTTGTCCGTCCTCGGCATCTCTTGGTTTTGGTTCTTTGGTGCGGTGCTGCTGTCGGTGCTGCCCGTGTACGCGCGCGATGGACTACACGCGCACGAGCACGTGGTCACCTTGTTTTTGTGCTTGTTCTGCATCGGCATCGCGGTCGGCTCGCTGCTCACCGAGCGCATCTCGGGCAAGAACCTCGAGCTTGGGCTGGTGCCGTTCGGCTCCATCGGCATCACCTTGTTCACGCTCGACCTGTTCTTCGTGGACTTGCCCAGCACCGCCCCAGAAGCGCTGCGCGGGATCAGCGAGTACCTCGCGTTGCCTTGTGCCTACCGCATCTTGATCGACCTGTTTGGCATGGCCTTGTTCGGCGGCTTCTTCACGGTGCCGCTCTACACCCTCATCCAGCAGCGCGCCGAGCCGAGCGAGCGCTCGCGCGTGGTCGCCGGCAACAACATCCTCAACGCGCTGTTCATGGCCGTCGGCGCGGCACTGCTGGCCGAGCTGTTCGCGCTCGGCGTACACGTCCGCTACGTCTTTTTGATCCTCGCCGGCTTGTCGGCGCTCACGGCCATCTACATCTACTCGCTGCTGCCCGAGTTCTTGATCCGCTTCTACGCGTTCTTGATCGGACGTGTGATGTACCGCCTCGAGGTGCGTGGACACGAACACATCCCCGAGACCGGCGGCGTCGTGCTGGTGTGTAACCACGTGGCGTTCAACGACTGGCTCATCGTGGCAGGCGCGGTGCGCCGCCCCGTCCGGTTCGTGATGGACCACCGCATGGCAGGCAGACCCGTGGTCTCCACGTTGTTCCGCCACGCCAAGACCATCCCGATTGCACCCGAGCACGAGGACAAGGCCGTGCTCGAGGCGGCGTTCGACAAGATCGCCGAAGAGCTGCGCGCGGGCGAGGTGGTGTGCATCTACCCCGAAGGCAAGATCACCAAGACGGGCGAGCTCAACCCCTTCAAGGCAGGCATCGAGCGCATCTTGCGCGAGACGCCGGTGCCCGTGGTGCCGATGGCACTCGATGGCCTGTGGGGCAGCTTCTTCAGCCGCAAGGGCGGGCCCGCGATGCACAAGATGCCGCGCCGTTTTCGCGCCAAGCTGTTGCTCACCATCGACCCGCCCATCCCTGCGGCCGAGGCCAGTGCGCAGCGGCTCGAAGACCACGTGCGCGAGCTGCTCGCCCACACGCGCGCCTCGCAGGCATGACGAGCGCCAACGACAAGCGCCTCGGCGAGCGCGACCGGCGCTTCTTTTCGCTGGTGGCGGGCGCCGCATTCGCCAACCCCTTCAGCAGCGAGCGCGCGCGCTTGGACGCCGAGATCGGCGACACCGACGTGAGCGACCCACGCGTGCTCGCGCGTGTGTCGGCACGCTTGACTGCGCGGCTCGAGAGTCTGAGCAGTGCCGGGCTGGTTCTTGCACAGTACGCCGACGACGATCGAGCGCTGTTGTTCGCGGCCTCGCTGTTCGACGTGTTCCACCGCTACGTCGAACAAATCGATACGCTCATCGCGGAGCCCGCGCGCGTACGCTTTGCGCGCTCGTTGCTGAGTGAGCTGACCGCCCGCGGCATCGAGCCGCACAAGGCACACCGCGCGCTCGAGTTGTTCTACCAGCTGCGGCGCGCGCACCTGGCGATCGGCAAGCGTCTGATCGGCGCGGGGCCCAGCATGCAGAAGCTGCGTGAGGAGCTGTGGAACAGCGTCTTCACGCACGACATCCTACGCTACGAGCGCTACCTGTTCGGACGCATGGAAGACTTCTCCACCCTGCTCATTGGTGCCACCGGCACCGGCAAGGGCGAAGCGGCCCGCGCGATCGGCGCATCGGGCTACATCCCGTTCGACGACAAACGCGCAGAGTTCACCACGCGCGTCGACGAGCTGTTCGTCCCCCTCAACCTGAGTGAGTTTCCCGAGACGTTGATCGAGTCGGAGTTGTTTGGCCACCGGCGCGGCGCGTTCACCGGCGCCATCGACAACCACGCGGGAGCACTGTCGCGCGTGAGGCCCCACGGCACCTTGTTCCTCGACGAGATCGGCGACGTGTCGCCTGCCGTGCAAGTCAAGCTGCTCCGCGTGCTGCAAGAGCGCAGCTTCACACCGGTGGGCGCGCACGAGAGTGAGCGATTTTCGGGTCGTGTCGTCGCCGCGACGCACCGCCCGCTGCGCGCGTTGCAGGGGGACGAGGGTGGACCGGGCCGTATGCGCGAGGACTTTTACTACCGGCTCTCCACCCACACCATCGAGCTTCCTAGCCTGCGCACCCGCCTCGACGAGAGCCCCGGCGAGCTCGGCGTGTTGGTGTCCACGCTGTGCGAGCGCATCACCGGCGAGCCCGTTGCCGAGCTCGCCGCCCAGGTCGCCCTGTGCATCGAGCGCGAGCTGCCGCGCGAGCACCCGTATCCCGGCAACGTGCGCGAGCTCGAGCAGTGCGTGCGGCGTGTGCTGCTCACCGGCCACTGCGTCAGCCCGGGCGACGCGCGGGCGCCGGCCGCTGCGCTGCCCCTGACGGCACGCATCGAGCGCGGCGAACTCGCAGCCGAGGAACTGGTCCGCGCATACTGCGAGCTCCTGTACGCACGCCAGAAGAGCTACGTGCAGGTCGCGAAGATCACCGGCCTCGACCGACGCACGGTTCGACGCCACCTGACCTCGAGCGAGTGAGGACATCGGTGCGCTGGATCCTTGCCCTGATAGGCGCCGTCCTGGGCAGCGCCGTAGCCGAAGAAGTGGGCCTCGTGGTGGGGCTCAGTGCGGGCTTCGTGGTCGGCTGGCTCGTCGAGCGCGAGAAGCAGCGCGCCAAGTTTCTGGCCGAGCGCCCTGCCCCGACGGCCCGACCGCTCAGCTTCGAAGAGCGGGCGTCCGCACGCATCGTCGAGCTCACCCAGCGTGTCGAGCAGCTGGAGCGCGCAGTCACCGAGCTGCGCGCGGGCGGCACGGCGCCTGCGGTGGTCGCGCCCATTCCAGAGGGCGAGCAGCTTCGTGTCGAGGCGGTGCGGTCGGCGACGAGCGCAGCCGATGCTGGGCTCGGGGAGGCCGTGCAGCTCGACGAGTTTGGCTGGCCGCGCGAGCCTGCGCCTTCGCCTGCAGTCGGCGTTCCCCATGCGCCGCCTACGGCAGCGGGACCGGCAGAACCGCCGACGCCTCCCGCGCCGCCGCCCTTGGCCGCCTTCGAGGCACTTCGTTCGTTTTTTTTCGGCGGCAACACGGTGGTCCGCATCGGCGTCCTGGTGCTGACGGTCGGCGTGGGTCTGCTGGTGAAGTACGCGGCGGACGACGGCTACTTCCCGCTCGAGCTACGGCTCGCCTTCGCAGCGCTGATTGGGCTCGCGCTGGTGGTGGTCGGCTACCGTCAGCGCACACAACGACCCGCGTTCGGCACCGCGCTGCAGGGCGGCGGCGTGGCCGCCATGTACCTGGTCACGTTCTTTGCGTACTACGCGTACCAGCTGCTGCCGGCCTCGCTCACCATGGTCGTGCTGATCGCCATCGCAGCGATGTCGTCCGTGCTCGCCGTCGCACAAGACGCGCAGCAGCTCGCGGTGTTTGGGGCAATTGGCGGCTTTTTGTCGCCCGTGCTCGCCTCGAGCGGCGGCGGCAGCCACATCGCGCTGTTCTCGTACTACGCGCTACTCAACGCCGCGATCTCCGGCATGGCCGTGTTTCGCAGCTGGCGTTTGCTCAACTGGGTTGGCTTCGCGTTCACGTTCGGCGTCGCGTCGGCGTGGGGCGCGCTCAAGTACGAGCCCGCCAACATGGTCAGCGCGAGCGCGTTCCTCGGTCTGTTCTTTTTGTTCTACGTCGTCAACGCCACCCTGTTCGCGCTGCGCCAGCCGGACGAGCGGCGAGGCACCATCGACACCACGCTCACGTTCGGTACGCCGCTGGCCACGCTGGCGCTTGCGGGCGGGCTGTTCCGACTCGAGCACATGTACCTGGCCCTCTCGTGCGTCGCGATCGCCGCGGTGTACATCTTGGTCGCGCGTTGGTTACTCGCGCGGCGGGACGACAAGCTCAAGCCCCTCGCAGCTGCGTACATCGCGGTGGGGGTCGGCGTGGCGACGCTCGCTGTCCCCTTTGCGCTCGACAGCGCGCTGGCCACAGCGCTCGCGTGGTCTGCAGAGGCGAGCGGCCTGATGTGGGTCGGCATCAAGCAGCAGCGCCTGCGCACGCGCGTGGCGAGCTACCTGCTGTTTGCTGCGTCCTTGTTTGCGTTGCTGGCGCGCGAGGGTGAGGCGAGTGAAGGCGCCCGCGCGTTGTTCTTCGTGCTGATCGCGCTGGCACTTTGGCTCAGCGCGTTTTGGGTCGAGCGACACGCGAGCGCGCTTCGTAAGAGTGAGGCGGTGCTCGGCCACGTGTTGTTTGCGCTCGGTTTGGTGCTGTGGTGGGCCGCGGTGGACGTGCTCGTCGATGGCCCGGTGCCTCCGTTACAATCCGCTGCGTGCTGGTTCGCTGCGATCCTGCTCAAGAGCGTCGTCTTCGAGCTCGTGGGCCAGAAGACCACGTTCGTCTCTGCGCGCCGCGTGGCCAGCTTTGGGCTCCCCTTGGTACTGGGCAGACTGCTCACGCTGCTGCCCGAAGGCGGCCACCCTGGGCAGGGCTTTGCTGTCGTCGGCTTCGTGGCTGCGTGCGCTGCGGGTTACTGGGTCCTGTGGCAGCAGCGTGAGCGAGGTGTGCTGCCGGCCTGGGTCTACGAGGCTGAGCACGCGTCAGGTGCGTTCGCGCTGGCACTGTTCTGCTTTGCCGAGGCGCGCTACTGGAGCGAAGAGGCGTTCGCACTCTCGCCGGGCTGGGTCGCAGCGGCGTGCTTGAGCTCGCCCATGGGCGTCGTTGCGCTCGCGATCGGCGGCGTGCCGCGCTGGCCCGTCGCCGACCATGCGCGGGCCTACCGACTGCGCTCCGCATGGCCCATCACCATCGTGCTGAGCCTCGCGACGTTGTTCTGTCAGTTCGTGAACGATGGCAGCACGGCCCCGGTTCCGTACGTGCCCTTGCTCAACCCGCTCGATCTCGCGCAAGCACTGTGGATCGCGATGGCTCTCTTGCTGGCGCGCACGCCCGAGCTCGATGACGCCCTGCACCAACGCATCGCCGCGTGGGGCACGGCCGTGTGCGCCTTCGTCGCCATCAACGGCACCATCGTCCGCACGGCGCACCACTGGGCCGGCGTCCCCTTTCACGCGTTCGAGGTCCCCACCGCACCGGTCGTGCAGTCGGCCTTCTCCATCGTGTGGACGATCATCTCTCTCCTCGCGATGCTCGTTGCCAACAAGAAGCGCGCCCGCGAGGTGTGGGTCGCCGGCGCCGTCTTGCTCGGATGCGTGGTGCTCAAGCTCTTTTTCGTCGACCTGTCGCAGCTCAGCAACGTGGCCAAGATCGTCACGTTCCTGGCAGTGGGTCTGCTGCTGTTGCTGATCGGCTTCGTGGCCCCTGTGCCTCCTGCCGCGCGTACGGTAGAGGAACAAGCATGAGAGTCCGCCGAGGCGACCAGAACTTCTTTGTCGCGGCACTAGCGTTCGCGGGCTCGCTGCTCGCCGCTCCGTGCCGTGCCGAGACCGTCATCGGCAGCGACTTTGCATACGGCATCGAGCTGAGTCCGCTGCAGAAACAAGCCGTGCACGGGTTCGCTCTCCCCGAGCAGGTGCTGCGCGCGTTGACCGACCGCGAGCTCGGCGACCTCTGCGTGTTCGATGCAGAGGGCGTTCGTCGCCCGCACGCCATCCACGTGCCGCGCGAGGCGCGCACCGCGCTGGTCGACGAAGAGGTCCCCTTTTTTCCGCTCGAGGCAGCGGGCGAGCGCACCACCGACGGCGTGGAGGTGCGCGTCGAGCGCGACCCGGGCGGCAACATCACGCGCGCCTTTTCCAAGTCCATCGTCGAGCGCGACGCACACCTCACCGGCTACCTGGTCGACACGCACGCACTCCAAGATCCCCTCATGGGACTCACGCTCACCATTCGTTCCAGCCACGACTACACACTCGAGCTGCAGATCGACGCGGGCGACGATCTCACGTCGTTTCGCCCCGACAACACCGCCACCTTGGCCCACCTCGAGCACGAGGGTCGCACACTCGACCGTGACTACGTCGAGCTCTCCGGCGAGGTGCACGCGAAGTTCTTGCGCCTCAGCTTCCCGCGCTCGGCCAGCAGCGATCTACGCATCGAGAAGGTGCAGGCACGTGTGCTGCGTCCCACGCAGGCTTCGGCGCGGCGCTTCGTCGAGCTGACGCGCCGCTCGCTCGCGCCCGGCGAGCAGGTCACGCGGCAAGACCCCTCGCGCGCCGGGCAGTCCTTCGAGTACACCGTCGCGGGCGTGTTTACGTTCGATCGTTACCGCGTGGCGCTGCCCAGGTCGACGCCGCTCGTCGAGGCTTCGCTGTTGTCGGCTCCGACTGCCTCGGGTCCCTTTCGTGAGCTCGACCGCGGGCTGTTTCGCGAGTCGGACGGTGCAGCGAGCGAGCGCACCCTGGCGCCCACCGAGCACAACTTTTTCGAGCTGCGCATCAGCGACAAGGGCGGCGGTGTCCGCGAGGGCGAGCCCAAGGTCGCAGTCGGTTATCTGCCTCCGCAGCTGCTGTTCGCCGGCAACGACAGCGCGACGTACTTGCTGGCGTACGGCAGCGCGACCGCACGCTGTCGCCGCTTCGCCGAGAGCGAGCTTTCAGCGGGAGACCCGGCCCAAGAGGTCTCGCTCTCAGACAGCGTACGGCCCGTGCGCACCAAGACGCTCGGCGGCGTGTCGGCCCTCGACAAGCCCGCGCCACCGCGGCCATGGCGTGTCTACGTGCTGTGGGGCGTACTGCTCGTTGCGGTGGGCGCGCTGGCCGTTGCCGCGCGCAAGCTCGTGAAGAATGGATAGCGCGCGATGACGACCTCTCCGTCGCCCGAGTTCACTCTCAAAGACACGCTGTTCAGTGCAGCGAGGGTCCGTCACATCGCCGCGGAGCTCGAGACCGTCTACCCGGCGTTCGACAAAAAGCGGTTTTTACGCCAGTCGCTGGCCACGCTCGAGTCGTTGACGCTGATGGAGCGCCTGCGCCACGTGACCGAGTGTGTGCACGCTGCGTTGCCCATGAGCTACGTCAAGGCGCTGCGCGTGCTGTACAAGCTCGCTCCGCGCCTCGACAACGCCTTCGTCTGTATGGTGCTCTCGGACTTCATCGCGCTCTACGGGGCCGCAGACTTCGACACATCCATGGAGGCGCTCGCGTACTTCACGCGCTTTGGCTCTGCGGAGTTTGCGGTGCGGCACTTCTTGCGGAGCGACCTGAACAGAACGCTCACGGTGATGGAGCGCTGGTCCACAGACGACAACGAACACGTGCGCCGGCTCGCCAGCGAAGGCTGCCGGCCACGCCTGCCCTGGTCGTTTCGTCTCGAGCCGCTCATCGTCGACCCGACGCCCGTTGCGCGCATCCTCGAGAACCTCCGGTCCGATCCAAGTCTGTACGTGCGTAAGTCGGTGGCCAATCACCTCAACGACATCACCAAAGATCATCCGGGGTGGGTCCTCGCACGCCTCGGCGCCTGGCCGCACGACGATCCACGCACCGCTTGGGTCGTCCGGCATGGGCTGCGCACGCTGATCAAGCGGGGCGACCGCCAAGCCCTGGCGCTAGTCGGTGCAGACAGCGAAGCGGCCGTCGAGCTCACCAAGCTGAGCGTCAAGCCGACCAAGATCCGGTTGGGTGAGTCCGTCACGCTCACGTTCGAGCTTCGGTCCACCAGCACGCGGCAACAGAAGCTGGTGGTCGACTACGCGGTTCACTACGTTCGTCCCGGTCGCACGTCGCGCAAGGTCTTCAAGCTGAAGACACTCGAGCTAGCACCGGGTGCAGACGAGCTCATCTCCCGCAAACAGACCATCCGCGACTTCAGCACCCGTACCCACCACGCAGGCGTGCACGAGGTCGAGGTCCTCGTGAATGGTCAGGTCTTGGGCCGCGCGTCTTTTACGCTGCGCAGCTGAGCGGTGAGAAGCGGGCGATGGTCAGGCCTCGTGAATGCCGTCGCGCGCACGTCGGGCACAGTTCTCTCGCGCAGTCAGCAAGTTGCGGCGAAACTCGTCCGGAGGGAGCGTGACGCCCGTGCGCGCGAGGTGCTGCGCGGGCAGCCAGCCGACAACCTCGTCGATGGTCGTGCTCACGCGCTGCACGACGCCGCTGCTGGCCGTGCGTTGCGCGTTGGCGGCCATGCCACGAATGCCGCTGGCCCAGAAGCCCGTCCCCTCGAGCACGATGGCAAAGCAGGCAAACCCGTCGTTGCCGTAGAACTTCTTCAGCTCTTCTTGCGCTTCGGGCGTGGGGGCTTGCACCTGGTCGAGGACAAAGATCACGGACGAGCGACCCTGCGGGTAGCGCTGCGCTTGCTCGCTCGACATCCGCAGCACGCGTCGCACGGCGGGCAGCGTGGCGTGGCCGACCCACACGCCGATGGAGACATTGATCCAGCCGTCGTACGCGCACACGCCGGGCTGCGTCACCAGCTCGATCGGTCTCTCCATCGAGGCTGCCAGGATGCTGTTGCGGACCTTCGCCATTTGGGGTCCGGCGAGTCTAACAACACCCCCGAAAGCGGACGATGTAGATGTTGGACCACCGCCTGCGACGCCCAGTCTCGTTGGTAGCCCTGCGGCGCCGATCGCGCCCCTCTTGGAGGAAGACGTAGGGCGGAGGGGTCCAGGGTCTGAGGTTGTGCTGCGGCGTGGACGAGGACGTCTCCCGCGGAGGAGACGTCCCTACCGGCCGAACTCGGTCCCTCTGGGATCCCCTTCGAGCTCGCCGAGCCGACGCAGGAAGCGGAATGTGTAGATGCCCGTGTTGTTGTCGGGCCAGACCATCTTGACCCCGTAGCTGCCGACTTCCTCGATCTCGAGGAGCTCGGTCTCTCCGCCGGGGATGTAGCGCAGGGGGCCCTGATGACCTTGCCAGAGCGCCGACGGGCAAAAGCCCCGCAGCACATCGTTCTCGTAGCGGGTGACCTTACCGTCTCCCCACACGATCTCGACATGCTGTGCGCCCTTGGGGGCACGCAGCTCGACGGGCTCGAAGCGCAGCTCGTCGTCACTCATTTTTGAAACGCCTCGAGCGTGCCCACAAACGCGTCGAGTGTCAGCTCACCCAGCTCGCCACGATCGCGAGAGCGCACGTTGACGGTCTGGTTCTCGACTTCTTTCTCTCCGACCACCACCACGTACGGCAGCTTTTGCAGACTCGCCTCGCGGATCTTGTAGCCGACCCGATCGTCGCCGAGGTTGATCTCCGCGCGCAGCCCTAGATCGAGCAGCTTCTCGTGGACTTGCCGCGCATAGACATTGAACTTCTCGCTGATGGGGATGACCAGCGCCTGCACCGGCGAGAGCCAGAGCGGGAACGCGCCTGCGTAGTTCTCGATGATGATGCCCAAAAAACGCTCGATGCTGCCGTAGCCAGCGCGATGCAGCATGACGGGCGTGTGCTTTTGACCGTCGGCGCCTACGTAGCTGAGCCCGAAGCGCGCGGGCATGGAGAAGTCGAGCTGGATGGTGCCGCACTGCCACGAGCGCTTGAGCACGTCGCGAATGTGGAAGTCGATCTTGGGCCCGTAGAACGCGCCGTCTCCAGGGTTGAGCTGGTAGGCAACGCCTTTCTTTTCGAGTGCACTCTTGAGCGCGCCCTCGGCCGTCGCCCACATCTCGTCGGAGCCCGTGCTCTTCTCGGGACGCGTGCTCAGCTCCATACGTACGTCACCCAGATCGAACGCGCTGTACAGCTCGGCGAAGAAGTCGATCAGCATCGAGATCTCGCTCTCGATCTGGTCGGGCGTGCAGAAATGGTGCGCGTCGTCCTGCGTGAACGACTGCACGCGGAACAACCCGTGCCGCACACCTGACAGCTCGCGCCGGTGCACCAGACCCATCTCTGCGATGCGCAGCGGGAACTCGTTGTGCGAGTGCAGCTTGGTGCCGTAGAGGATGCAGTGGCCGGGGCAATTCATCGGCTTGATGGCCATCGGCCGCTCTTCCTCGACGTTGTCGCGGATCACCGTCGAGTCGTTCGGGTCACGAAGCTTGAGCTTCGTGAAGAACATGTTCTCGAGGTAGTGGTCGTAGTGGCCGGACGTGTGCCAGGCCTCTTCGCTCATCACGATGGGCGTCTTGACCTCTTGATAGCCGCGCCGGCGTAGCAGCTTACGCATGTAGTCCGTCAGCACCGTGAACAGCGTCGCGCCGCGCTGGTGGTAGAACGGAAAGCCGGGCGCCTCCTCGTGGAAGCTGAACAAGTCGAGCTTCTGGCCGAGCACGCGGTGATCGCGCTTCTTGGCCTCCTCGATCAGCAGCAAGTAGTCCTTGAGATCTTGTTTGTCGAAGAACGCCGTGCCGTACACGCGCTGGAGCTGCTCTTTGGTGGCGTCGGCGCGCCAGAACGAGCCGGACACCTTGGTCACCTTCACGTTCTTCAGCCAGCCCGTGTGCGGCACGTGCGGGCCGCGGCACAGGTCGATGAAGTCACCGTGCTTGTAGAACGTGAGCCCATCGCCGCGCGCCTTGATGTCGCCGACGATCTCTTGTTTGAACTTGTTGTTGCCGCCATCGATGGCGCGGTAGCGCTCGAAGTGTTCGCTTGCCTCGTCGTAGCTCGACGCGTGGCGCACGAACGGCAGCGCCCCCTCGGCGATGCGCAGCATCTCGGCTTCGATCTTGGGGAAGTCGTCGGGTGTGATCTTCCCGTCGGGATAGTAGATGTCGTAGTAGAAGCCGTCCTCGATGGCCGGACCGATGGTGAGCTGCGCCTTGGGAAATACGCGCAAGATGGCGTCTGCCATCAGGTGCGCGGACGAGTGGCGCAGGACCTCGAGTGCATCGGGGTCGCGCTTGGTGAGCAGCTGAACCTCGGCACCGTCTGTCAGGGGTCGAGACAGATCGACCACCTCGCCGTTGACCTTGGCTGCAACGGCGGCACGCAGGAGGCCGGGACCAATACTGGCGGCCAGGTCTTGAGAGCTCGCACCTTCGGCAAGCTCGCGGACGCCGCCGTCCGGGAGTCGTACACTGATCATGATGTTGTTGCTCCGTGCGAGACGGATACCCCCGTCTCGCGAGACGTGCGGCGGATACCCCCGTCGCACGCTGCTATTCAGGATCGGGATCGCAGAGTCGTCAAGTGCTGGCTAGCTGGCGGGGCGGGATTACGGATCGGGGGCGCTGAATCAGAGTGCGCAGCCTGACGGGCCGAGCACGTCGGCCGCGGAGACGTGGACGTGGACGGCTACGGAGACATCGACGACTACAGGTCACGAGGACGTCGACGCGCACGCGCACGAGGACGAGGGTCTCGAAGCTCATCTCCGTCCCCAAACACGGCACTCGAGGGGCAACGATGGACGGCCCGCGGACTCCGGGGCCGACTCGTGCGAAGAACCGCCCGTCGTCGACGTGCGCGTCGACGTCCTCGTGGATGTTGACGTCCTCGTACTTTTCGACGTCCTCGTACTCGTGGACGTCCTCGTACTCGTCGACGTCGACGTCCGCGTAAGACATGGCGAGTACGAACGGGAGCTTTAGCCACCCCCTCAAACGAGAGGGTTACGGTCCGTTGCCGCCGCGACCTCGCCCACCGTCACGCTCGGGCCGCGTGCCTGCGTCCCGCTCAGGTCGCGTGCCTGCGTCGCGCTCCGGTCGCGTGCCTGCGTCTCGCTCCGGCCGCGTGCCCGCATCGCGCGTCGGACGACCCGGCGCACTGGCATCGCGCTCGAACGGATTGCCCGCTCCACCGTCACGACTCGGACGACGACCGCCATCACTGTTACCGCGCCCACGTCCGCCATCGCCGCGGTCGTCCTCATCGTCGTCGACTCCGCCGTCTTCAGACGACCCGGGGCCGCTGGAACCAGGTCCGGTCGAGCCCGGACCGGTTGTACCCGGCCCAGTGGAGCCGGGACCGGTGGTACCAGGTCCGCTCGCCGTGCTCCCGTCGAGAGCACCACCAGTGCCGGGCGAGCTCGGGACGTTGGCGCCGGGCGCAGCATCGGAATCGCCTGCGGTGGCCGGGTTTTGGTCGTCGGTCGCGGGCGCGTCGTCGCCACATCCCAGGGCGACGAGCGAGACAAATACCGAACCTAGCAGCCAGTTCTTCTTCATGAAGGGCCTCTCCTTCGCCGCACACGCGGTCAGATTGAGCCGCCCTTCATTGCCACCGTGCTCGAAATCCTTGGACGAGTACGCTCTTGAAGGTCAGGAGCAGAGTACAGAAACCCGACACGCTACCGACGTCGCACCAGACTTGTTGTCGATCGAACATCCGAAGGTGCTCGGCTTTCCGCTAGTTTGAAAGGCGGCGCTCAGGTTGCCGATCTGCATGAAGGGCACCAGGCCGAGTTCGGGGAAGTCATGACTCGCTGGCCCGTCCCCACTCTTGACCGCCAGCCTCAAGAGGCTCGCAGTCGTGGGTGCTCCGCCGGGGAACCAAGCGGTCAGGTTGATCAGGCACACCAGACCGGCCGGGGCCGGTGTTGTCGTCCACCCCACGTCCGAGATGCCGCTCGCCGCGACCGCCGCCTCGCCCCACTGATTCCAACCGAAAGGATGAGGAACATCGATCGTCAATGCGCCGCCTTCCAGCTTTGCGGTGGCAAGACCGGTAGCAGTCACACTCAGTACTCCCGGATCACCCTTCGCGCCCTTGGCACCCGCAGGCCCCACCGGCCCCGCACTCCCAGGACCGCCTCCACCGGTCGAAGGCGCTGACCCTGCGCTGGCGGCAGCGACGATTTCTTGCACCGTCTTTCCGCCGACCGTACTCGAGTCACCGCACGCGTTGGCGAAAGCTGCATACGGAGCAGTCGCGAGTTGGAGCAGGGGCTGCAACTCCGCGTCGTCGTCCGCCACCAAGACCCCGATGAACACGATCGAGTGTGTCCGGAATAGCTCGAGCGTGAGCTTTCCGTTGTCGCCCAGGTACGTCGAGAAGACGCCTGCGGTTACCGTGACTGTCTGTGTCTCCTCGTAGAGGATCTGGTCCTTTGAGCCGGTAGGTTCTGCGCGATCGTACAATCGAAAGCGAACCTTGGTCGGCCCCTCGGCAGCCTCGCCCTCGGAACTCGTCAGGTATCCCTGGACGGGCAAGTACGGTGGCGCATCGGCCCGAGCGACCTCCGCGCTGGCCCAAAGCAAACCTACGAAAGCTAGAGTACGAATGAACATGTGAGCCCCTCGACAAAATGCCTGAACGCAACGAACTAACGAGTTGCGGCCTGCGTTCCCAACAGAAGGATGTGCCGGTCGCCGGCGATGCGGCCCGACGGTCCGGAGCTGCCGGAGACCCAACGCAACGCGCGACCACTGGTGGAGCGGGACGTCGTTGCTCCGCTGGAAGTGCCGACTGGGGTAGGCTCACGCTTGGGCGGCTCGAAGACACACCGACTCGCCTGACACGAGAAGCCGGATGCGCACGGCTTCGTCGCGCTGCACGACGGTGCAACAGGAATGCACGCACCATGAGAGCAGGTCATCGACGCGGAGCCACAAGCCAGCGTGGGACTGCACGTCTTGCCGTCCGGCTGGGCGCTACTGCTGGTGGCGCCAGCGTCGCCATGCGTAGGTGTTGTCCAATCGGGACTGCACCCGATCACAACCACAACGAGCAGCAGCAGGACGTGCGGCCAGTGCGCGCGGACAAAAAGAACCGGCTCATTCAGCATCGGTCAAACCTAGCAGCGGTTTGGGGAACCATTGACGGGTCACCCCTAGCGAGCCTGCAGCCCCTCTGTTGCAAGCATCGCTTCGCATCGTAGGGCGTAGAGACGTACCAGACGTCATCACCTGTACTTGTGCTGCGGCGCCGAGCCTCGGCGCGCGACTCGAGTAGAGCGGGCGCGCCGATTTGGGGGGCCGGCCCAGTCGGAGGCGTGAACTGACCTAGGGCAGCCGAATCCCACCGTCACGATCGAAGGGCGCGACACCTGTCGAGCCCGGCAGCCGAAGGCCGCCATCGCCGCCAAAAGGCAGGAGCCCGCCGCCCGGCGTCAACCCGCCACCGGGCGTCAACCCGCCGCCGGGCGTCAACCCGCCGCCGGGCGTCAACCCGCCGCCGGGCGTCAACCCGCCGCCGGGCGTCAACCCGCCGCCTGGGATCAGCCCGCCACCTGGGATCAGCCCGCCGCCTGGGATCAGCCCGCCGCCTGGCGTGAGCCCGCCGTCTCGCGTGAGCCCGCCGCCTGGCGTCAGCCCGCCGCCTGGCGTCAGCCCGCCGCCTGGAGGCGTGAACCCGCCGCCTGGCGTCAGCCCGCCGCCTGGAGGCGTGAACCCGCCTCCGATGCCGCCAGGGCCGCCGGGGAACAGGCCGCCGCCGATGCCGCCCGCCGCAGGCGCAGTCGGGGTCCCGGGCCCGGTCGGCGTAGTGCCGGAGTCTGCTTTGTCCTCGGTTGAGCCTGCATCGGAGCTAGTGACGGCGTTACCCGCATCCGCGGGCTTGTTGCCGCTGTCGGTCGCAGGCCGCGAGGTCCCGGCATCGAGCGATGGCTTGGCAGGCGCCACGGGCTCCTTCGCCGTGTCGTCGTCGTCGGTCTCCGTGTCGTCTTGCGGCGCGGTCGAGTCGTCGTCAGCGTCGTCAGCGTCGTCCGCCTTGACGTCGTCGGGTTTGGACACCTTCTTGGGCGCGGGGTCGTCGCCACAAGCAAGGACACCCATCAACGACAACACACAAAAACCAAGCGTCCATCTCGTCATGATTAAGCCTCTCCTCGGGCGGTGTCCTCAAGTCACTCCCACCCATGGCGAGGCAGATGGCGATCCGTGAACAAAACGCGAGGCGACCACGAACTTGGGCCGCTTTGCAGTGAGCTCTTGTCCAAGAACGACAAAAGTTTCGTCGTTAAACGTCAAACGCCCTCAAATTGCGGCAAATCCGCAAAGAAGGAGCGCGAGCGGAAACGGCGTGTGCCCACCGCGAAAAGACGCGTCTTTACGTGTGAGCAGACGCGTCGATGCGCGCGGTGTCTTCCGCACGCGAGCAAAGAACGAGGACGAGCTCAGCCTCCGACGAGCTTACGCAGCACGTTGGTGACGTCGTCGATGGCCGTGCCCGCGTACAAGGCCTTGATGGTCTGTTTGATCTGCGCGAGCGACTTTTCGGGATCACCAAACGCCATGGCAAACCCCGGCAGCGGGAAGCGCTCGTAGGCCACCGCCTTCACGCGCACGAACTCGAGCATGCCCTCGTCGCCGTGGATACGTCCGAAGCCCGACTCTCCC
>JBEGTL010000064.1:0-23082 GCA_041179425.1 Pseudomonadota bacterium
GCCCGTAAGGCGTTCGCCGCGTTCGTCGCCAACAGAAGTATCGAGGCGATGGAGGAGGGGTCATGAGCGAGCTGACGCCCGAAGCGGTCGCGCTGCTCGAAGCCGCGCGGCAAAATCATGGTCCCAGCGACGCCGATCGTCGGCGTGTGTTGGCGACACTGCACCTGAGTCTGGGCATCGGTGTGCCCATCGCTCTCGCGCCTGCTGCGGCCGAGGCGCTCAGCAGCGGACACGGCGCACTGCAAGCTGCGAGCTCGGCGCTGCACGGTGCGTCGGCATCGCTGCCAACTGCCGGCTCGGCCGCTGCGGCCGCAACGCATGGTGTCGGTGTCGCGGCGGCGTCCAACCTCGCAGTTCACGGCGGTGCCAAGGGCGCGCTCAGCCTTGCGGGCAAGCTGCTTACCTGGAAGGCGGGCAAGCTGCTGTTGGCGAGTATCGCGCTCAGCTCGGCGGTGGGCATCGGCGTGTCGGTCGCGCCGCATCGTGCACCCGACGCGTCGCCGCAGATCGCCAGCAAGTCGGGACAGGCGGCGGCTTTTGCCGTCGCGCGCGCCGATGCAGGCACCTCTTCATCGCCCGCGCCTACGCCGGTGCCCGGTCGTGAACCCACCGCGGTGGCGGCGGCGCGCGTCGAGGAGCCAACCGCGATCGCGAGTGCAACGAACGGTGCGCCCGAGCGGCTCGTCGCAGAGCCGGTCACCGCGCTCGTTCCGCCGGCCGAGCCCGTGCTCGAGCCAGCGCGCGCCGCACGCAGCACCGCGCGTACCCACGGCAGGCACGCCGGTGCACACACGCGACGCGCGACGTCGACCCACGCCGCCACGGTTTCGCGCAGTGCGCTGGTCGTGCCCGCGACTGTAGACAGGCCCGCAGACAAACCCGTCGCCGTGGCGCCCGTCGAGCAGCCGCTCGCTGCGCCCGCGCAGGCCGCGATGCCAGCGCAGGTCGAAGCGCCCAACGAGCTGACGTTGATTCGAAGGGCGATGACCAGCCTGCGCGATCGCGACCCAGGGCGTGCCCTCACGTTGCTCGACGAACACGCCGTGCGCTTCCCGAGCGGCTCGTTTGCCAACGAGCGACGTGGTCTGCACGTGGTCGCGCTGTGCGCCACGGGCAAGCTCGCCGATGGCCGGCGCGAACAAGCTGCCTTCCTCAAGTCTTCTGCGAGCTCGCCCATCGCGGCGCGCGTGCGCGGTGCGTGCGGCGGGCACGACGACTGATGTCTGCAGCGCGCGCAATCGTCGCCGGGTGGCTGCTCGTTGCCGTCGGCTGTGACGGGCCCACGCTCGACGCGGGCTCCTATCTAGTCGAGCCAGACGCGGGCAGGGCGTCGGACGCGCGCGTCGAGGATGACGCTGACCAGGCCGATGCCAAAGTCGAAGGCGACGCCGGGCGCCTGCGCGACGCCGGAAGGAACGACGCGGGCGAGTGGCGGTTCCCCGAAGAGCGGCAGCGCTGCGCCAACGACGGCCAGTGTGACGACAACATGTTCTACCGGGTGTGCAACGAGGGCGTCGGCCAGTGTGTCGAGTGCACCGGCGACCAGCATTGCGAGCGCTACGGGCCGCGCGTCCGCTGCAACGGGATGGTCGGTGTATGTTGGGATCCCGAGCGGCCGCGGCCCTGAGCATTCTGCTCTAGCGCGTCTCTGTTCAGCGAGCGGGCAAGCGCAGCATCTCGCTCTCGACGCGATGGCGGTAGGGCCCACTCGGGTAGTCGCGTAAGAACCAGGTCGCTTGCGCGTGCGCCTCGCCACGCCGGCCCAACGCGAACAGCGCCATCACCTCGATGTAGCGGCGCTCTTGGGCGAAGTAGCCACCTCGAAACTTGACGTGACCTTCGCGCACGATGCGCAGCGCACGTACGGGCTCCGCGGCGAGCAAACGCTCTGCCTCGACGAGCTGGTGCATCTCTTCGGCGTCGCGCGGAGACTCGGCGCGCAGCTGCGCCTTGTGCTTCGCGCCCGACGTGCGTTGCACGTCGACGACGAGGTTTGGTTCGTGAGCACTCCACCGACGCCCAACTTTGTGCAGCGCAACACGGCGCTGAGGCCGCGACACGGGCTATCGACCGTGAGCGTGTCCGTGACCACCCGCGCCACGTCCATTAAAGACTGGTACCACGACACCGTGGGCGTGTTCTGCTCGCGCTTCGCGCCAATCGCCAGTCTTCTCGCAGTTGCTTGCGGAGATCCTCTCTTCGCATCCTTTGGCGTCGGTGAGCACGACGATTCGGCAAAAAAACGCGACGCTGCGAGCGAGGGCAAACGTGACGCCGAGCCCGCGGCGCGCGCTCACGATGCGGCCACGAGTACCCGAGGCTCTACCGGGCTCACGCCCGAGGGCTGTTACGTGCTTCCCGATCTGAGTCTCTTCTCCGTCGTCGACTCGGGACTCATGGTCGCACGAGAGGCAGCGCGTCAAGGCTGCGACGCGCCCGACGGTGGCGGCACCGCGTCTGCCGGCACGACCTACATGCGTAGCGACGGCTTGCCGATGGTGAAGGCTGGCGCGCGCTATTCGTTTCGGTGGAGCAGCGACACCGTGGTCACGCGTGTGCGCTTGCTGGGAGGCAACGAGAGCTGCGCCACGAAGCCCTTCCTGTTCATGGAGCCGGGTTCTGCCACGCAAGGTCTGAGTGTGGTCACGTGCAGCGACTTCACTGCGGCCAAGTCCGCACAGTATCTTCGCCTGTACGGGTACGGCTACGACTTTGCCAGCTTTCAGCTGCTCAACGGCAATGGCGCGTTTGCGCTCTGTCCCGACAGCTGCCCGCCCAACACCAAGCTGCTCGTCGATGCGGGCACACCCAACACAAAGGCCGTCGAAACGCCAGGTGCGCCCTGACCTCGTGAGGGTGACCCAAGGCTCTGTTCACGCGTGGCTACCGAGGAGATGCCGCCATCGTCTCACTGCTGCAGCCCGCGCAGGCAGTGCCCGAGGTCAGGAACTCCCAGCTGAACAACACGCCGTCCAGGTGCACCGCCACGATCAGGTAGGCGTAGTCCTCTTTGGGGGTGAAGCAGTAGCCCTGGTGCCAGGTGAAGATGTCGTACACCGGGCTGAACAGCTTCTCGGCGGGCTTGCAGTGCTCTCGGGCGCCGTAGATGTCCACCGACACGCCCGTGCCGATCGACACCGTGAAGGGCAGCACTCGATCGTGGTTGTACTCGTACTGGCGACCGGCCTTGAAGGGCATGGGCAGGGCCGTCGACACGGTCACTGTACCCTGGGCGCCCGTGGTGAAATCGAACGCCACGCCCGCGTCGCCGGGCTCGCCGCAGGTGACGCTTGCGTCGGATTCGGCAATACCGCCGTCGCCAGCGCCACCCGCGTAGCAACCTGTCAGACCGTCGACGCCGGCGTCTTCGACGCAGCTGACCTTGCCCACGGCTTCGACCGACTGCGCGGCTTGCGCAAACTCGCCGCTCGGCACGGCGCTCTCGTCCGTGACGATCACGGAGTACGTCGTGGGCTGCTTGGGACAGACCATGTGTGGACCCGCTCCGCTGAGCGCCGGGTCGCTCCACTCGTACGTGTACGGCAAGACTCCGCCCTGCACCTGAGCGACCAGCACGGCGCACTCGCCGCAGCGCACGCTCGCGCCGTTGACCTGGATACGCGCCTGTAGCTGCTGGCCCGCAGCCGCTTCTGCGACGAACGTCGCCGCGGTCACCGACCCGTCGCGCCGTCGACCTGCATCGGGCTTGACGCTGCTGGGGTGGACGGCAGCATCGAGGCCGCACTCGTTGTTTTTGCAGGCCGGAGTGTTCGTGTGCGCCCCATCGGAACATGCCGCGAGCACGGTAAGGACGACGACCCAACGCAACGTGGATCCGAGGTGACTGAGAACGCTCATGTCCGGTTCATGCGGGCACGCGCGAAGTCCTTGGCGGCGCGGCGACAAAAAAGAGCGTCTGTGGCTGATACCCGCACGAACACGGGGGCTGGCCGTGCTCTCTCAGTGCCGATCGAGGGGCGGACGGTACACGCGCAGCGCGACCAACGTAGCGCTGCTGTCCGGGCTCTCTTTGGTGGCAGACGAAGCGAGGCCGTCGAGCGGGTGCTCGGCACGCGTCAGCAGCAACGTGTGCTGCGTGTTGGGGAGGCCTTCTGCGAGCGTGATTACGCGCAGGTCTCGTGCGCCGCCCGGCAGGCTCGCCACGCTGTCCGTGAAGTGAGGTTCGACGCGCAGGTCGACCGTAAACGCTGCGGGAGGCGGGTCTCGACCGGCGAGCGCGAACGTGTAGGCCACGTTCCAGTCTTCGGGGTCGATCACCAGTCTGCCCGAAGGCGAGACGAACCGTACGTCGGAGCGTCCCTCACCGTCTGCTCCGGTGAGGTCGCCGCGCGCGCTGAACACGTAGCGCGGCGCGGACTGCTCGTGTCCACCCGCGAGAGCCGCTGCGCTCTCTTGGTGCACCTCTAGGGTGAACGTCTCGACGTGCCGTAGCGCGCCCAGAGCGAGCTGTGTACTCAGGTCGTGGATTGGCGGCCACTTGCCGCCTTCACGCGCGTGCGCTCGCGCGAAGGTGTACAGGGCGGGGTTGTGTGAGGGCTTGTCGCCATCGATCGACACGGTGAGCGCGCTACCGCCGCCCGCGACCACGGCGTCGATACGGTTGCCCTCGAACACGAGCTCTAGCTCTCGAGACTCGGACCACGATACGTCGCGCCCCACCTGCAGCGTGCGCACCCACGCGTCGGCGGGCGCGGGGTCGAGCGCCGCGTCGCGACGCAGGCACGACGCCACGAGCGAGGCCATCAGCGCGTCGCCTCGGCTGTTGACGTGCAGGCCGTCGAGCAACAGCGCGCTGGGCGCGAGCTGCTCTCTCTGCAACACCTCTTTCCAGGCACTGCGCTGGTCGCACAGGGCGACGCCGTAGCGTGCGACGAGGCCGGGCAAGAACGCGCCGTTCATGAACGCGCTCCACTGTTCGCCCTTGGCTGCGAGCAGCCTCGGGTCGGTGGGCTCGTCGAGCTCTTCGGGTTTGGTGACGTGATCGGTCTGCAGTAGCAGCTCGGCCGTGGTTCGCTCGCGCAGCCTGCGCACGATGTCTTCGTAGCGGTGGTGATCGCCGTAGACGTGGAAGATGACCAGGTCGGGGTAGGCTGGGTACAGGTCGCTCTCGGCCGTGCTCGCCAGCAGCTCGGCGTGAAAGGCGCCGAGCGCGCGGTTCTCGACCCACAAGTTGGCGCGCGGGTAGCGCAGTCGGAGTGTCTGCTCGACCTTGCGCGACCAAGCAGACTGCGTGATGGACTGCCCGTAAAACAGGATGCGCACGGGGCCCGTCAGGGTGCCGGCCTGGCTCTCGTCGAGCAGGCGAAGCGTGCGCTGCACGTTCTGTAGCCCGCGCACCTCGGCGGCGGGCTCTGTGCTGGTGGCCGGGCCGCGCGCTGGCGAGCTTACGTTGGTGGCCGTGGTGCAGGCGGCGAGGGCGAGCAGCAGACCCAACGAGCGCAGAGGCATGCCATGGGTCTTACGCGACTTCGCCGGCGCGTGCCTCTTTCACTTCGCGGGGAACATGCGGTCGTAGCCGAGGCGCCAGAAGGCGCACTCTGCGGCGCGGAAGTCCTCGACGACCGTGGCCTCTTGGAGCCCGAAGTTGATTCGTACGTTGCTGGTGGGCGTGAACTCGGGCCAGTCGAGGTCGTCGCCACCGTTGGGATTGCCGGTCTTGGCAAAACGACTCCAGTAGCGCTGCATCAGCAAGCTGGCCGCCCGGGTGTCGTCGTTGAACATGGTGGAGGTGCCGAACACCGAGGTGAGCTCGGAGCCGTGGGTCGCACCCAGGTTGGCGATGCCCGCCGAGATGTCGAAGTTGTAGGCGAACACCGGGTTGCCCGCGGTCGCGGCGCGCACGGCCGAGTCGAAGGTGGTGCACACGAGACGGGCGTCGCCCACGGCACGCGCCAGCGCGGCCCTGAACGGGGTGGGCTGGCCATCGGGGAACTTGCTGGCGGGGTACTGTGTCTCGACGACCGCTGCGCGATCCGCGCCGAATGCGGTACCCAGCGCGGCCGTGTACGCAGCCTGATCGGCCACGTCGGCGGCGACGAAGAGCGTGCCCTCGTCGGTGTTGCTGCCCGCGATGTACGGGACCTTTGCGATGTCGCCGTTGTCGAACAACGTGCGCGGCTGATCGGTGAGGAACACGCCGTCGAGGTCGGGAGAGAAGCCGGTGCTGGCCATGGCCAGCAGCTCGCTGACGGACTTGTCGCGGAGACAAGCGACCGCCTCTTCGGGGCTGCCCGCGCACTCGAATTTGCCGGCCAGTCCGTCGGCGGCCGTTTGTGCGAGCGCCTTGGTCTGGAGCAACGTCGTGCAGCCGCCACTCTGACTAATCGCCTTGTGAAAGAGGCCGCGACTCTTGGCCGACGCGATGTGGTAGCAGACGTCGAGCGAGCCGGCCGACTCCCCGAAGATGGTCACGTTCTTGGGATCGCCGCCGAACTTGGCGATGTTCTTTTTGACCCACTCCAAGGCTGCGACCTGATCGAGCAGACCTTGGTTGCCGCCCTCTTCGCCAAGACCCGCGTGATCGAAGAAACCAAACACGCCGAGGCGGTAGTTGAACGAGACGACCACCACGCCTTGTTTGGAGAGGTTGGTGCCGTCGTAGAACAGACCCGAGTTGACGTAGGGCACCGGCTCGGAGGCCGAGCCGTTGACGTTGCCGCCGCCGTGGATCCACAGCATGACAGGGAGCGACGCGGCCTTGGCGGGCGCCCACACGTTGAGATACATGCAGTCTTCGTCCTCGCTCGCCGCGTTCATCAGCACGGCCGACGCGACCTGTGCGCAGCGCTTGCCGAACGCGTTGGCGGCCCGCGGCGACGTCCACTTGGCAGGGGGCTGCGCAGGCTTCCAGCGTAGGTCGCCGACGGGCGGCTGCGCGTACGGAATGCCCAGGAACTGTCGGGTCTCGCCGACCACGCTGCCGTTGAGCGTGCCGTTGTCGATGGTGACCGCCGCGGCCGCGCCAGTCGCAGCGCCCCCATCGCCCTTGCTGCCGCCTGCGTCGCCTTTGCTGGCACTGGCGCCTGCCCCGGCATCGCCCGCGGTGGCAGGCGATGGAGACGCAGCGGTGTCGCCCTGGGGTGCCTCGGGCGCACAGCCCGGGAACAAACATGCGAGCAACAGTGCGGAGACGCAGACAGTGGACAACGGCGTAGAGGAAAAAAGGCGCATAGAGTGCCGGACACTAAGACCGGACGATTGCAGCAGGCAAGCCGACAGATGCAATCTTACTAGCGGCCACTGCACGTCTGCAGCCTAAGTGTGTTTCCTGTACCGCGGCGCTGTCACGATTTGCCGATCCGCTGCTACAACTGTCCGCATGACTCAGAACGTCGCTATCTTTGGAGCTACTTCGACTATCGCTGCAGACATCGCTCGCGAGTACGCGAAGCGTCGCGCGCGCCTGTACCTCGTGGGCCGCAGTACGGAGAAGTTAGGTTCCTTACTCGCGGAGCTTCAGCCTTACGTCGTGGGCAGCGCGCAGCAAGACTTCGATCTCATCGGCGACGCCGATGCTTGCGTGCAGCGCGCCGTCGCCGCGCTCGGCTCCATCGACGTCGCAGTCATCGCGCACGGCGTGTTGGGCGATCAGCTGGAGAGCGAGAGCAACGTCGGGGTCGCCGAGCAGATTGCGCGCACCACGTACCTGAGCGTGATGGCACTGATCATTCCGCTCGCCAACCAGCTCGAGTCGCAGCGCTCGGGACACTTGGCGGTCCTCTCGTCGGTCGCGGCCGAGCGCGGGCGTCCGCGCAACTACACCTACGCGGCGGCCAAGAGCGCGCTCAACACCTATCTCGAGGGCGTGCGCAGCCGGCTCTATCGCAGCGGCGTCAAGATCCACGTCATCAAGCTCGGCCCCGTCGTCTCCCCCATGAGCGAAGGTCACACCAAGAACGTGCTGTTCTCGCGTGCGCCCGAGGTCGCGCAGAAGGTCGTGGCGGCCATCGATACGGGCGGCTTCAGCGCCTACGTGCCCGGCTTCTGGCGACCCTTGATGTTCGCGGTGCGCAACATGCCCGAGTTCTTGTTCCAGCGCGTGCCCAGCCTGTCGGGCCGCTGACACCTCGCGATCGCCCGGGTCCGACGCCCAGGGAGGGGCTCGTTGCCCTCGGGCGCGATCGTGGTCGTTCGTCCCGACGCGCGTGTCAGGCTACCCACGCCGAACAGGGTCGGCCCCGGCACGCGGTCTGGGATACGCTCGCGATTCGTCGAAAACTCGCGCTCGCCCCGCGTTGGCCCGAGCTTCGCAATCAACGAACTGGCGGACCGTGGATGTCGGGTCCGCGCACAGGGAGCACTAGGTGGATAGCTTCGTCATCGTAGGGGGGCGCCCGCTGTCGGGAGAGATCAGCGTCGCCGGCAACAAGAACGCGGCTCTCAAGCTGCTCGCAGCCACGCTTCTCACCGACGAGCCGGTCACGCTCGACAACGTCCCGGAGATCCGCGACGTGATGACCATGCAGACCGCCCTGGCCGACCTCGGCACCAACATCGTGCGCGAGGGGCGCGGCAAGCTGCGGCTCGAGACCAAAGACCTGAAAAAGACGTCGCCCGCGTTCTCCATCTGTCAGGAGATGCGCGCCAGCTTCGTGCTTGCGGGGCCGCTCCTGGCGCGTGCTGGCCGCGCCGAGCTGCCCGTGCCCGGTGGCGACAAGATTGGACGCCGGCCGCTCGACACCCACGTCGAGGCGCTGCGCCAGCTGGGGGCCGAGATCGAGGTACGCCCCGACCGCTACGTGATGAGCGCACCGCGCGGCCTTCGGGGCTGCGACGTGTTCTTGAGCGAGATGAGCGTGATGGCCACCGAGAACGCGCTGATGGCCGCCGTGCTGGCCAAGGGCACCACGGTGCTGCGCAACGTCGCCAGCGAGCCGCACGTCCAAGACCTGTGTCGGCTGCTCATCGCGATGGGTGCGCGCATCGAAGGCGTCGCCTCGCACACGCTCACCATCGAGGGTGTCGAGCGTCTCCATGGTTGCAGCTTCCGCGTCGGTCCGGACTACCTCGAGGTGGGCAGCTTCATCGCGCTGGCCGCCATCACCGGCGGCGAGGTGCTGATCCGTGGGGCGCGTCCCGAAGAGCACCGCATCACGGCCGTGGCCTACGAGAAGCTGGGCGTACGCTGGCAAGTTCGCGGCGACGACATCTTTGTGCCTCGTCACGACGAGCTGGTGGTGCGCGAGGGTCTGCACGGCGCCGTGCCACGTATCCACGACGCACCGTGGCCAGGCTTTCCGGCCGACCTCACATCCATCGCGCTGGTGCTGGCCACTCAGGCCCGGGGCACGTGTCTGATCCACGAGTGGATGTACGAGAGCCGGCTGTACTGGGTCGACCGTCTCATCTCCATGGGCGCGCGCGTCATCGTCTGTGACCCGCACCGGGCCATCGTCACGGGGCCCTCCAAGCTCTACGCGCAGAACGTGTCGAGTCCGGACATTCGTGCGGGGATGGCGTTGCTGTTGGCGGCGTTGGTCGCGGAGGGCACGAGCGTGATCCAGAATGCACAGCAGATCGACCGCGGCTACGAGCGCATCGACGAGCGACTGCGCGGGCTCGGTGCCCAGATCGAGCGCGTGAAGAGCGGCTGACGCGGCGCGTGGAGGGTGCGCGGCACGCTCTCCTGGGCGGCGCGGACCACAGCCTGTGCAGGCCATTCACACAGCAGACTCAAAAGCGCCTGCTTTTGCGGGGCGAAGGGCGCGCGGCGGCTGGCACATCGCGTGCTCTTGCGAGCCTCGTGCGCGCGTCCTTCCAGCTGACCTTACTGTGTGTGGCGGCGATCTTCTGGCTCCTCCCGGCTCGGCCGGCCCGTGCCGATGCGCTGCGCAACGTGGACCGCGCTGCCTCCGGCGGGGGAGGCGGGACAGATCGTTCGTCGTCGTCGTCGAGCACGAGGTCGCGCGGGTCGAGCTCGTCGAGCTCGGGCAGCCGCTGGGAGTCGGACTCATCGGACGACGGCGACTCGTTCATGGCGTTGCTCATGCTCTACACCGTCACCAGTCCGTGGACGGTGCCACGGGCGTTCGACGACCGCGCGCTCGTTGGCTACGCACCGCACCCATTTTACCGTGGCGCCGGCGTGCTGCGCCTCGCGGAGGGCAGTAACCCCGAGACCGACGCACAGGGCGTACGCAACGTCGCCCTCGCCGTCGACGTCGAGTCGGGTTACTTGATCCAGGGGGTGGTTCCGGCGGGGATCGCGCTGCGTCTCGCGCTACCGCACCGCTTCGAGATCGACACGCGCGTCAACCTGCTCACCGACATCCTCGAGATCCCTTCGCAGCTTGCCGCGCTTGGCACCTCGCACGTCAGCTACCGCTTTGCACAAGGCAAACGTTTCGACTTTCGCACGGGTCTCGGCATGCGCGTGTTCACGCTGGACTCGGTGCGTCTCGGCGTCGACGTGATGTACGCCGTGGACTCGTACATCGCAGAGAACGTGGCGCTGCGCATCGAGCTGCACGTGGGCAACTTGTCGCAGGCGTTCGTGGGACAGGCGCGCAGCACGCTAGGCGCAATGTTTGGACGCACCGAGGTGTACGCCGGCTACGACCACACGTCGTACATCAGCGAGGCCAGCACGGCTCGCCTTGGCGGCCCGATTGTCGGCGTACGTTCTTGGTTTTGAAACAGCAGCCTGTGGAGCGCCCGCGGGACAGCTTTTTATGGGCTCGGGACGACAGAGACCGGGACGGACAAGACACCGGCAGCGTCCCACTTCGTCGGTTGCACGCGGAACTCGTAGCTCGTGCCGTTGGTCAGCTCCGTGGCCGTCCACGGTGACTTCACCGGGAATGGCAGGCGCGACGAGCTCTCGCCCAGGGTCGCGTTGCGCATCCAGATGTAGTAGCCAGTGGCGCCTGGCGCCGTCGTCCACGACAGCGTCGCGGCGCGATCCAAAGCCGTCAGCTGCAGGCTGGGTGCGGTCTGGGGACCGATCGGGACGGCGGGCAGCGGCCGGGCCACAGGCGCACCAATGTGCAGCGCTGCGCTCAATGCGTCGCTGAAGGCGGCGGCGATGCGTTGCTCTCCCGACGCATTGGGGTGTACTCCGTTGTACGAGTCGAGCGTGCTGTCGTAGCCCTCGTCCGTGTCGGCGATCACGATGGGGGAACGAGCACTGCCTAGCTCGCTAGCGACCGTACCGAAGCGCGTGTTGAGGTCCAGAGCGGCGGCCACGAACGCCGCGTCTGCGCCGCGTTTGGGCAGCACGCGTCCGAGCACGAACGAGACCTGTTCGTTGGCAGCACGCGCGTTTTCGATCAGGACGCGCAGGTTTTGTTCGCTGTGGGGGGCGTCGGTGAAATAAGTAAGGTCGTTGGTCCCGAGCAACACCAAGAGCACATTCGTTTTTGTGGCCAGCACGTCCTCACGAATGTGGGTCTGTACCTCTTGCAGCGAACCGCCCCACACCGCGTCGTGATCGCGATCGAAGTCGCGATCTGCGTAGGCCTGACTGCCCTGGACGTTCTCGACATTGTCGAACAGGTCGTCGCGCGTGCCCACCAAATCGAACCGTGCGCCTGCTGCTCGGAGCTGCTTGTCGAGTCGGTAGCGCCAAGTGAAGTCGCCTGCCGAGCCCTGCGTGATCGAGTCTCCCACGATCATGATGTTGGTGGGCGGCGCGGCGGGGACCGCGACGGCGCTGTCAGGGAGATATGCGTCCGGCCGCGGTGCTGCCGCATCCGGCGTGTCGGTCGTGCTCGAGGACCCATCCCCGGCGTCTGGACCGGCTACGCCAGCATCGTTCGGACCTTGTTGGGGAGCGGCCGCGGCGTCGCGGGCACCCGCCCCCGTCCGGCCTGCAATGGCGCCCGTGTCGAGCGCGCACGCAGCGGTGCACGCCAACATCACCAGCAACACCCAGCGCAGCTCGCCCAACAGAGACCTCTCGTCCACACCGCGCAGCCTGAGCGCAGGCGGTGGGACGAGTGTAGCAACGCGGACCCTCAGGTGGGGTCGATGCTTCCCTCTCCGATCATTCGCAACGCCGTCAGACTGGGCACAAAGAAGTACTCTCCCCCTCTCGTCTCCACAAAACGCGGGATCTTACTGCAGAAAAATGGAGGGTCCGGGTCCTTGGCCGCGGTCTGCACCACCATTCGGCCATCGCCGTGGCCGTTGGCAGTGACTCCGTGGTTGCCAACCAGAGGGTCGCGATCGTTGGCGAGCTTGAAGTCGTTGCCGTAGTTCATCCATTGCTGCTGCACGAACTCGAACTGGCGCCGGATGCTCGCGTTGATGGCCATGAAGATGATGCCGTGATCGCCTGCGTCGTGGCGGTCGGTGACCGACTCTCCGTACGGTAGCCCGCGCCGGATGATGCGGCGCCGGTTGCTCAGTGCGCCCGGCGTCTCGAATGCGTCGGTCTGCCCAAACTCGAGGGCTCCGCGCGGGTTGGCGCGCCTGATGTGTGCGCCGAGTGGGCAGCGCGCGCCCTCGATGTCGTTGTTGTAGTCGAACGCGGCGTACTGCTGGTTGAGCTGCGAAAAACGCTGCTTGGCGAGCTCGCGCTCGGCCGTGGTCTTGGCCGTGGCGATGTTGGTCTTGGCCTTGGACCACTGCTCGGCGAACGAGTTGGCCTCGCCCTCGGTGGGGAAACGCGTGAGCGGTGCACCGTTGCGCCAGCGGCCCGCGAACTTGGCGGCGAGTGCCTCTTTGCCGCCGGGGAACTCCCTGCCCACGTGATCGATGTACTGGTCGAACGAGCCCGTGTTCTCGTGCAGCTTGCGGTACACCATGAACGTGCCGTTGTGGGAGAGCAGCTTGGGGCTCGGAGCCTCCGGGCACTCGAACGCCTCGTCCTTGTAGCCCAGCAAAAACTCGCCGGTCTCGAGAGGCTCCCAGCCGTCCCTGGTGTCGGGCGAGCCGCCCGTGATCTTGCCGCCGCCGATCAGGTTGGACTCGTGCGAGCCCGTGCCCTTGAAGAACGGGTCGCCGATGCCATCGGTGTACCCGAAGTGCTCTTTGGAGCTGGGCTGCCCATCGATGTAGATGGCGGTCGCAGGTTGATAGGGCAGGTCGTTGCGACCTCCGGGGCCGCTGTGTCCGACCAACAAACGAACGCCGGGTGTCCCGTCCCTGGCGAGGCTCTCTTCGGCCAGCCCCACCACTGCGCGGTAGCGCTTTTCGAGGCAGCTGTCGTCTTGGCCATTGATGGAGACCAGGATGTCGACCTTGGTGTCGCCGGTCCAGACCGGGTCCCAGTGCTCGGGGCTGCTCGTCCCGTTGTCGCCGAGGATGTCGCGGCGCGCCTTCATGCCCATTGCGAACTCGTCGGGGAAGCTCTGCAGGGACGCGCGCGGTACGCCGAGCTCGCGCAGCCCGTGGTAGCTGAAAGCGATGTTGGTGGTGACCTCGGGGATAGGTGTGCCGCCCGTGTGCGAGCCGCTGTCGCGCCAGGGCGCGGAGGTGGTGACGTTGCCGGCGAGCGCCTGCACGAACTTTCGCCCGGCGGCTCCGTCGCACACGCTGAACAACACGTAGCGGCCCTTGGGAAAGCCGTAGCGACCGTACGCCTTGACGATGTTGCCCTGGATATCGTGGAGATCGAGGGGTGACCTGTCGTTCATGTGGACGCTCCGATCACGGCAACCTCGAGCGACGACGCGCCCGCTCGCCAGGTGGGTGAGGCCAGGTTCTTGGGAGCCACGCGGTCGATGAACGCCTTGAACGCGCGCTGCAGGTCTTCGGCCTTTTGGCCCTGGTGCTCGTTGGCGAACTTGGCCAGCTCTTGTTTGAGGTACAGCGCCTTGAGTTGTTCGGCGAGTGGGTCGTCAGTCGAGCCGTTGAAGTAGAACGTGGTGGGGACCTGACACTTCTTGATGTAACGAACGAAGTCGCGCGCGCTCTCTACCTTGTGAAAGCCGATGCAGAACTGCCAGACGGTGCGGATCATGTCCTCGGCTTCACGCCACATGCCTTCGAGGTAGGTGTCGAGGTCGCCGTGGAGCTCGGCCACGAACACCAGGTACTTGGACAACAAGTGCTCTTCATTAGCGGGGTCGCCCTCGTAGAACACGTCGTCGAGCACGAACATGCGACACAGATAGGTGTTGGGCACGCGCGCCATGGGGCTGCTCTCGTCGACCGCGAGCGCCCGCAGGTGGCCGCGCACGATGGCGGCGTACGACTGGTCGTCCTGACTGTCGTTGCCGAGCGGGCACAACACGGTGAGTCCGTACGCTCTTCCACTTTCATTCGGCACTGGTGCGCTCCGCGATGGCTACGTCGTTGGAGTTCTCGATGGGCAGCTTGGTGGTCTTGAGCAGCTTGGCGACCTCGCGGTCGTTCTGGGCACGCCCTTCGACGGCGCTCACGCCGCGGCGACGCGAGGTGATGGCTTCGGCGGCCAGGCTGACCAGGGGGCTTGCAGACATCTGACTAAGGTCGCCCTGCAGGTCTTTGAGCATCGCGTTGTAGGCGAGCAAGAACGCGGGCGCGTCGAGGTTTGCCATGTTTTCGGCGAGCTTGGTGAGCTTTTGTTTGCAGCGCTGCGCAGCCTTGACGTCGTTGGACGCGGCCATCGGGTAGGCGCTGTAGTAGTAGTCGGTCCAGATCTGGTTGTACTCGACGTAGCGATGAAACGGCTGCTCGGGCACCGACTTGGGCCAGCCCACGTTCTTGAACCACAACAAGTTGAGACCGCTCGGGATGGCGGCCGAGAACGAGTCGACGTACTGCTCCCAGCTCCCGTTGAAGTTGCTGAAAAACATCATGTAGCCGTAGCGCAGCTTCTCTTTGGGCTGCGCGTCGGAGAGGCGCGGGAAGTCCTTGCCGCGCAGCACGACCCAGCGCGCGTAGTGGATCATGGAGAGGGTCAGCAAGCCGTTGAGCTGCGTCTTGAACAACGGTGTGCCCACCGCCCAGAAGATGGCCTTGTTGAGCAGCACTCGCGGCAGACGAATCGGCGTCAACAAGTTCATCGCGTAGGCTTTGCCGGCGATATTGGACATGGCGAGCTTTCCTCCCGAGTTTGGCTTCGAGCGCGCTCCCTCGACCCGACACGTTTGCCCGACGGCGCACGCGTGTCGACACACGCTGGACTGCCCCCGCAGTCCCGCATGGAGAGTGAGCGGTCCGGGGATTCTCCGCGCAGGGAGGGGTCGAGGCAACCAATTTGCGGGGTACAAATTGCTACGAGGCCGACCTACTCGCGCGTTGAACCGTCAGCCCTGCAGCTTCGCAATCAACACCACCTCGGTAGGTGTTGGGCGCCCGCCGGTAGGTTCGAGCGAGATGGCCAGCGCGGCGGGTGTCTTGCTCTGCAAGAGCGCCGCGTCGAACTCGCCGATCGACACGCCGCTTTCGTCGAAGCGCATGAAGCCGGCAGGCTTGGGGGCCTCGCCGGCGGCGATCACCCACAGCTCGTAGTCCTTGCCCTCGAGCTGCTTGACGCTGCTGGACAAGACCAGTGCGCAGCGTGTCTTGGGATTGTACATGGCGGTGGCCCTGTACGTCTGCGCGCCGGCAGGAGCCATGGGTGCAATCTGTGTGGCCGGGTCTTCGAGCAACGACACCGCGTCCCGACGGAGGTCGATGCGCTCGGTGAGCAACAACAAGGCCGCGCTGCACTCGGCGCGCGCGATCCTCGTGCCTGCAAGCTCAGCGTTGGTGCTGGCAAGCGCGAGCTCGGCGCGGGTGCGCTCGCGAGCGGTGTTGTGCACCAGCTCTTGCGAGGTTTGGTGAGACCACAGCGCTCCCAGCAAGGCCGCCGCCGCCGCGGCCCACGCGAGCCCCTCGCGCCAGCGCTTCGTGCTGGAGGCCCGGCCGCGCTTGCCGTCGACGCGCGCCCTCGGGTGCGTGAGCGATGAGTCGAGGGCGACCACGTTGTCGCGGGTCGCGACGTCGATGCGCGTCTCGATGGCGCGCCACAGCGCCGGTGTGACCTGCGCACGCGGTACGCCTGCGGAGAGCGCGTTGGTGACGCGGTCGTAGCGTAGAAGCAGTGCATCGCAGCCCTCGTGGGGACCTTCGTCGACGAGGTGACGCTCGCATGCGAGGCGCTCTTCTTCGGACAGCGCGTCGAGTGCGTAGGCGGCCGCCAGGTCCTGGAACTCGGAGCACTTCATCGCAGCGACTCGAGCTGATTGGACAGCTTCTCGAGAGCCAAGCGCAGACGCGTCTTGACGGTGCCGAGCGGAGTCGCGGTGCGCTCTGCGATCTGTTGCTGCGTGAGCCCGTCGAAGTAGGCGAGCTCGAGCGCCAGACGTTGCTCGGCCGGAAGCGTCGACAGCACACCGCGGATCTTCTCGCCGTCTTCGCTGGCGGCGGCTCGATCGGCGGGCGTCTCGAGGGGTGGGGGCGCTTCACTGGTCTGCGCGTAGCGAGTGCGCACGCGCGCCCGCCGCACTCTGTCGATGGAGCGTGAGCGCGCCATCGACATGATCCAGGAGGACAGCTCGCCCCGACTCACGTCGTAGTCGCTCGCCCGCCGCCATACTTCGAGAAACGTATCTTGCACGACGTCTTCGGCCTCTTCCTTCGAACGAACGATACGAAGTGCGAGCGCGAGCACGCGTCCCGCATGCTCGTCGTACGCAGCGCGAAGGGCTGCCGCGTCGCCCGCTGCGATGCGCTCGGCGAGGTGCGGTCCAACGACGACCGCGAGGGTGCAGAAGATGCTCCAGACCAGAGCCATCGTGCTCATCATCGAACGCGCACTCTACTCACTCGGGGTTCTATGTGTCCAAGTACAACCTTCGAGTTTCCCCGCGTAACCTTCTACTCATCTACGCAGCGGCCCAGTCTTTGGATGGGTGCAAGCGGTTGTTTCGTGACGATGACGACTCTGACCACGCATTCGTGTCGGCGGGGAGCTCACTCTGCGTGAGGCCTGCTACGTCCTTGCGCTCTCGGCTCGGTTATGGCTTGGTCGCCCGCGTGTCGAAGGTGGTACGGAGCGCGTTGTGGTGGCAATGGATAGCTGCGCTCGCGCTCTGCCTCACCGGTTCCCTGCTCTCGGCGCCCGCGCGCGCACTCGAGCTCTCGTGGGCGGCGCCCCCAGAGTGCAGCAGCGCGGCCGCCCAGCGCGCGCATGTCGACCAGCTGCTCGCGCGCCAGGGTCTCGGTGCCATCTCGCTCGTCGTCAGGGGCTCGGTGACGCGTGAACACGCCCACTATCGCCTCACGCTGCACATCGTCACGCCCTCTCACGAAGCCGTGCGCGCGGTGCAGCTCGCCGACTGTGAGGCGGTCGACCAGGCCACCCTCGCGCTGATCGAGATGGCGCTGGAGCCCAACCTCCCCGGAGCCGCGGCCGCCAAGGGACCCAACAAGCTGCCTGATCGAGAGGGCCGAGCTGGGCCCGGCAAACGTGGCCCGGGCATGACCGGCACCTCGCGGCGGCTCTCGACCCAACGAGCCGCGCCGCGGGCGGCCGAGTCCGCGCCGGTGCCCGCGCCTCCTCCTGTCGAGTCGGCGCGCTTGGACACGCCGCCCCCGAGTGAGCCAGACCCGGCGCAACCAGCTCCTCCCGCCGCCCCTCTCGCCGACCCAGCGCGCGTGGTCGCGCAGCGCGGGCCGGCCGAGCCGACGATTGCGCGCACCAACCGGGAGGAGACGACTCGGCAGACCGCGCCGCCGACCGTCGGCAAAGAGCCGGCCGAGCCGACCGCGCCCACGGTGACCCCTTCGTTGCGTGCGGCCGGCATCGCGGGCCGCTGGGGAAGGCTGTCCCCTCTGCTGGGCGTGTGGAGTGGCGGGCTGCCTCGGCCCCAGCTCGACGCGGGTGCACGAGTGGGGCTCGGTCGCGGAGCACTCTATGGAGAGCTGCGGGCAGATTGGATGGTCGCTCGCAGCGATCGGCTCGACTGGGACACGGACGGCAAGGTGCGCATCCGCTCGTTTGCGCTCGGGCTGGCCGGCTGCGCGGCCTTCGGCGCCTGGGCCGAGCGTGTGCGGGTGGGTCCGTGCGCCCGGCTCTCGGTGCTGCGCAGCGTCGGGTCGGTAAGGCAGATCACTGCTCCTCGTGACGACACCGTGGTCTGGCTCGCATCGACCCTGACGGCGCTGCTCGGGGTACGGCTGTTCGGCCCGCTCGAGCTCTCGATCGAAACGGGCGCTGGCCTTCCGCTCAGCGCGCGGCCACGCTTTTCCGTGGCTGGCCGCGGCACGGCCCAAGAAGCGCAGCTCGTCTCCCTCCACGCGGTACTTGGCCTCGGCCTACGCTGGGAGCAAAAGCGCGGCGCTACGTCACAGAACCAACCCGCTCCTCCCATAGGTCGTTGATGAGCACGGCGGTACGCACAATGGTGAGCGAGCGTTCCGCGCCTCACCGCACCGCCAGCGGCCGGTCGGTGGGAGATCGCGTAGACCCAGCCGAGCTCCCGCTCACGTCAGAAAGCAGCGTGTCCCCGCCCCGCGTCGACAAACTAGGCACCGCTCCCACCGTGGACGCGTCCCGCTCGTTCGATGCGCTGTACGAGGCGCACTTCGAGTTCGTGTGGCGCACGCTGCGCCGCTTCGGAGTGCCCGCGAGCGTGGCCGAAGACGCTGCGCAAGACGCCTTCGTGGTGCTTCATCGCAAGCTCTCCGAGCTGCGCCCCGACGCCTCGGCCAAGGGGTATCTGTTTTCCATCGCGCGGCGAGTCGCCAGCGACTACCGACGCTCGTCACGTGTGCCTCCGGCCTCGCTCGACGCCGAGCGCACCGAGTCCACCGACCGAGGTCCGTTCGATCGCGCGGCGGACCGCGAGGCGGGCGAAGCGTTGGAGGCGTTCTTGGAGTCGCTCGATGAAGACAAACGAGTTGCTTTCATGTTGGTCGAGCTCGAGGGGCTCACGATGCCCGAAGTCAGTGAGCTGCTCGCGACCAACATCAACACGCTCTACTCGCGCGTGCGCTCCGCACGGACGTTGCTGATGGAGATGCTCGCGAGCCAGGGAGAGCGCCATGAATGAGTTTCCCGGTGAGGATGGTCTCTCCGACGACGCGCTCTCGCCCGAGGTGCGCGCGTTCCTCGCACGCGCGCAGCGTTGCCACGACGTCCCTGGCCCCGAGGTCAAGCAGCGCGTGCGCGCGGCCGTGGGTGTGGTGTTGATCGCAGCACCGCTCGGCGCGGCGCCGGTCGCTCTGCACAAGGTTTCTGCCGCGACCAAGCTCGCCGCTCGCTTTGGTCTCGGCGCCAAGCTGGGCACCTCGGTCGCGCTCGCCGCGCTGGTCGGCACGGGCAGCGTGCTCTTGCCGCAGCTGAGCTCCTCCACCGTCAGGCGCACGCAAGGGGTGGTGTCGGCGCCCGCTGCGTCTGCAGACACTCAGGTCGCGGCGGTCGATCCGTCGTCGACGCCAGATCGAGCGGCGACCGTGCCTGCCGTCGTGGCGGCCAATGCGACAGACCGAGCGGCCGAGCTTGCACCGGCCGTCTCGGTCGAACAGCTGGCGCCCGTGGCGGCCCAAGAAGAGTCGTCCCGCGCGCCCGTGGGCAGCGAGACTCGCGTGCCAGACGAGGCCGTCGTCGACCGCAGCGAGCTGTCCCTCCTCATGGCCGCGTCCGAAGCGCTCGATGCGGGCGACGCCGAGCGTGGGCTTGCGCTGCTCACGCAGCATCGCAGCCGCTTTCCAGACTCGGCGCTCGACCAAGAACGGCGGGGGCTGTCGCTGGTGGCTCGATGCATGCGCGACAGCTCGAGTGGGAGTGCGCGCGATGCTCGCCTCGCGCGCGAGGCGAGCGGGTTTTTGCGGCGCTTTCCGGGTGCTGTGCTCACGGCGCGCATCCGTCGCACGTGCGGCCCGTGAGATCGCTACAGAGGTCGTGGCTGGTTGGCTCGCTCATCTTCGCGCTGGGCGCGTGTATGACGACGCAAGAGGTCAGCTTGGGCGCTGATCGACCTCCACTGCACCAAGAGCCCGACGCCGACGCGCCGATCGAGGTCGACCGCGGCGATGCCGAGGTCGTGGGCAGCAGCGATGCGACCGCGGACGACGCAGCGCCGGCAAAGCCGAGCGTCGTGGTGGAGGCCGGTCAGGTCGTGAGTCGCGACGCCGGTCTCGCAACCAAGTCGGACGCTGACGCTGCCGTAGTCGCCACGTGCATGCTCAACGGCCACCATCCGTTCGACGGTCTGCCCCAGCCCACCCCGTTGCCCAGGCCCGAGGAGTGGGACGGCGGCCTTCCGTCGCTGCTCGACAACGACCCGCTTCCGCCGCCGGGCCTCCCACGCGAGTACGAAGCCGGCGTCCCCCCGTTCTGCTGCACCCTAACAACGCCTTGGTTCTGCGCGAAGCCGTAAGACGGCTCCGCGTTGGGTTCTGCGCGAAGCCGTAAGACGGCTCCGCGTTGGGTTCTGCGCGAAGCCGTAAGACGGCTCCGCGTTGGGTTCTGCGCGAAGCCGTAAGCCTTAGGCCTTCGTGACCCAGACTTTCATGTCGGCGAGCTTGGTCGGGCCGTACTCGGTGAAGAGCGCGACATCGGCTGCGTCGCGGCCGTAGGCCACCGCGATTCGGCCTCCGCGCGGGTGCTTCTGCGTGGCATCGAAGGTGTACCAACGTCCGCCTACGAAGGCCTCGTACCAGGCGTGCATGTCCATGGGGTCGAGCTCGTAGAGCCAGCCGACCACCATGCGTGCCGGGATCATCAACGCGCGACAGAGCGAGATGCCCACGTGCGAGAAGTCGCGACACACGCCTGCCTTGTCGCGCAGCGTGTCTTGGGCCGTGGTGCTGCCGGTGCTGACGCCGTATTTGTACTCGAAGGTGTCGTGGATGTACGCGCGGATCGCCTCGGCTTGGTCGTAGCCGGGGGTCGCTTTGCCGACGATTTCTTTGGCCTTGTCCTCCAGCTCGTCAGACGGGCAGTAGCGACTCTGCAGCAGAAACTGCAGCACGTCGATCGGCAGGTCCTGCACCAACGTGGTCTCCACGCTAGGCGCCGTGGCGATGTTGTCGGAGGTCACCACCTCCACGTCGACGCGCAGCTGGAACTTGCCCTTGGGCGCAACCAGGCGCTGGCAAAGGTTTCCGAAGATGTCGGTGTGCTCGTTGACCTGGGTGAACGGTTCGAGGTGGTACGTCTCGCTAGCCACCCACTGTCCTTCGCCGCTGCGTGGTCGCAGCATGGCCACCATGGGCGTGGGCCCCTCTGTCTCGATATTTAGTTCGCAGCCTGCCTTGAGTCGCATCGTGTCCTGCCTTCTGCGCCCTAAGTGCACACCAACGAAGGCGGGCTAGAGCACCCCGAGCACTTCGCCGACACGAATCGACTCCGCTCACCCAACGAAATCAAAAGACACGGTGAGCGGCGCGTGGTCGCTCTTGCCGAACTCGCGACTGACCTCGCACGAGGTGGCGCGCTCGGCGAGGCTCGCTTCGGCGAGCACGTAGTCGATACGCCAGCCGACGTTTTTCTCCCGCATGTTGCGCCAGGGCGCCCACCACGTGAAGAGGCGGTCGTTGTCGGGCTCGAACTTGCGACCGAGGTCGACCAGGCCGTGTCCGAGCATGCGCGCAAACTGCGCGCGCTCGTCGGGGGTGGTGCCAATTTGGTCGCGCTTCTGCAGGCTCGGGTGCACGTCGCGCTCTTCGCGGGCCACGTTGAGATCGCCGCACAACAGCAGCTTTTCGCCGCTGGCGAGCATGTCGGCCGCGTAGCGCTCGAGCGCATCGAGAAAGCGCAGCTTGGCTTCGAAGTCTTTGCCGCCGTTGGGGACGTAGATGGACGCGATGCTGAGCCCGTTGGCGCGCGCGACCACGATGCGTGTCTCGTGGTCGAACGCCGGATGCGAGAACGTCGGGGGCTCGCTGAAGTGCGCCTTGGAGAGCAGGAGCGCGACCCCGGAGTAGCCCTTGTGACCGTGCCAGTACGACCAGTAGTCGGGCAGCTCGCGCAGCCCCTCGGGCACTTGTTCGGGGCTCGCTTTGATCTCTTGCAAGCACACCACATCGGGACGCTGACTCTCGAGCCAGGCAGGGAGCTCTTCTTTGCGCGCGCGCACGCCGTTGACGTTCCAGGTCGTGACCTTCAGCATCGCTGGTGTCTTGCGCGCGCCTGGCTGCTCTGCAAGTCGATCAACGCGAGCTCTCTACGCGAACCCTTGTTGTGGGCACACATACGCGCATTTTCGAGGGCTAGCTGGGCTCGGCTCGTGTCCCCGTCGCGCACCAGGGACACGCCTGCCAGCACACGATGCGCCGCCGCCTCGCCCAGTGCATCCCACTGGTCTCTGCGCGCGAGTGCACGCCGTGCGTGGTGCTCTGCTTCGTCGTGACGGCCGAGCGCGAGCAGGCCTTCGGCCAGCCAGGCTTCGTTCCACGACATGCTCAGTAAGATCTGGTGCACGTCCAGCCACTCTACCGAGGCGCGCAGGACCTCGATGCCGTCGTGGTCCGCTTGGCCGATGACTCGCGCCGCACCGGACAGCGTCTGGCTCATTGCGCGTAGGTAGCCGCCGTTGACGCGCTCGGCGATGCTGTGCACTTCGCTCGCCGTGCGCGCGCAAGCAGGCCAGTCGTGTTGCCAGCTCTCGACCATCGCGCGCAAGGTCAGCACCGCGCCGATCAGTGCCAGGCGTCCGGTCGCCTCGACGATGGTGAGCGCTTGTTTGAGGGAGCGGTAGGCCTCCTCGAACTCGCCACGCTCGCCGGCGATCATGCCCAGATACGCGAGCGTGTAGCCGTAGCCTCCGCCCGCGACGTTGGGGGTCGTGCCTTGGCTGTTGCCGCTCGCGTCTGCCCGCTTGCGGCGCGAGACGCTGGTGGAGAGCGCCGCGCGCGCCTCGTCGTAGCGCGCAGCCATCGCGTAGCTGAGCCCGATGTTGGCGTGGATCTGTGCGACCAGCGCGTCGTCGTGTAGCGCATCGGAGCTGGCCAGCGCCTGCTCGTACAGCGTGACCGCGCGCTGTTGTTCGCCGACCACGTGCGAGAGCCAGGCCATCCAGCACAGGCAGCGCACGACGCTGCGCGGATCGGACAGCTCGCGCGCCCAGCCGAGCGACACTTCGAGCACCGCGAGCTGCTCGCGGGCTGGGTTGAACACGCAGCACGCTGCCCACTTGAGGCTGATCTGCACCCGTCTTTTTTGTTTGCTGAGGTCGCCGTCGGCGCTGCGGTCCAGGCCGTTGA
>JBEGTL010000065.1:0-23045 GCA_041179425.1 Pseudomonadota bacterium
ACTCGGCATCTCCAACGGCCGCACCGCCGAAGACATCGACGAGGTGGGCGCGTGGGTGTCTGCGCGTCAGAGCTTCTTCGAGAAGCACGCCGTCTACGCTTCGTACGGGTTTGCCCGCGTCCTCAACGGCGACGACGTGGTGCCGAGCTACAGCTATCCCGCGGTGCTGCCCGGCGTGCTCCCGGCGCTGACCAGCGCAACCCTCGCCGGCTCGGGCCCTGGCATGCGCTGGAACACGGCGCTGCGCATCGGCTACGACTACAAGCCGGTCAAGGCGCTGGCGCTGGTGGCAGAAAGCTTCTGGTACAAGACGCGCCACGTGCTGCTCGCCATCGACGACCGAGCGGGCTCGGACACGCCGCACGCGTTTGGCGCCGACGTAGCGATGGTCTACACGTTCTGACGCGCGCTGTGCTCAGTAGAAGAAGCGGCTGAGGCGCATGCCCCAAAAACGATTCTTCGAGGCTTCACCGGTGGCAGCGACGTCTTGCTGCAGCTGGACGAGGAGCAGCATCTGCTTTTCGATGCGCCAGCCCCACGTAAAACGCAGCGTCTGAACGGAGGCCGGCGGCTCGACCTCGCGCCCGATGGCCAGCGAGCGCTTGCCAACGTTGGTCGCGTAATACGAAAGCGCTAGATAGGTGGTCGGGTCGACGTCGACCGCGAGGTGTGCCTCGCCACCCCAGGTCGGGTCCTGCTTCAACGTCTGACGGCTGGGCGGAACGGCGGGCATGCCCCCCGCGGCGGCCCTGCCGGGCACGACGAATTCGGTGTTGTCCGTGAAGATGGTCAGGTTACCGATCAAGTCCAAGGTGAACGCTTTGGCAAAACGCTGACCCACAGCGACCTGGGGTTTGATGCCCCAGCGGTTCTCGCTGATGTTGATCGGAGCGTTCGGCCGGTACGTGCCGATCGGCATGATCGTGTAGAGGTTGGCGCCAAAGTACGTGTGCGTGTTGATCTCTTTGTCCTCGACCACGTCGTAGATGATCGACGGGAGGTACTGCAGGTCGCTGAAGCCTGTAGTGCGGATGCTGGCGCTACTGACCGCGCTGCCCGGGGCCGCCGGCACGCGCAGGTCGACGTCGGCGACGGAGAAAAAGAGGTCGATGGGCACCACCGCGAGGTGGCCGAACTTCAGCACCCAGCTGGCGCGAAAGCTCGAGCTGTTGGTGATCAGGTTGCGGCGATCAATCGTGGACTGATGACGCAAATAGTTCAGCAGGATGAGTGTGTTGTTGGGCGCGCCGCCCGCGCCTTCGTAGTCTCGTGCGTCAGTCTGAGCGTTCGCCTTCGGCGCAGCCGTTGTGAGCGCAACGAGTAAGCAAACCAGCAGCGGGAGGAAGCGTGCCATGAGTAAGGTCTCGACTTAGGGGAGGTCTGTTGGGTTCTGACGACTAGCGCCCTTATAGCTGTCTGCTCGCCCCGTCGATCGGATTTGAGGCAACCCCCTGCGCTCAATCTTTGAGTCTGCAGAAACCCCCAAACCACTCGCTCGAACCCGCGCGGTCGCGCTACTTCAGATAGGGGGCAAGCGCACTGTTTGCGTGGCGTAGCTCCTCAGCGATCAGCTGGGCCAGCGCAATGGCACCGGTCTTCTGAAAGTGCGTGGTCTCGCCCGGCATGAAGACTTGGTTGGCCACGTAGTCGTAGCCTTTGTTTCGGTAGTACTCGACGCTGAGCGTGTTGAGATCGACCAGCTCGACCCCTCTGCTGTCGGCGCTCTTCTTCATGGCCGCTGCGTAGTTGGTGAGTGTAGCCTTGAAGGTTCCGTCTTTGTACGAGAGCTGGCTCATCGGCGTAATCAGGATCGGCGTCGCCCCGCGCTCGCGCGCCACGCGGATCATCGTGCCGAGATTCTCCTGAAATTCAGGCAATCCTGTGTGCCGTTCGCAGACGTTTCCTGCGTCGTTGTGTCCAAACTGAATCAGCAGATAGTCGCCCGCGAGCATGCCGTTGCGGATGCGCTCCCAGCGCGTTCCGGTCTCGCTCGGCTTGCCGCCGGTGAAGGCGAGCTCGCCCTCATCGTTGCAGACGGCGTTGTTGAACATAAACGTGCGCGTGCTGCGCCCACCGAGCGCCTGATTGTTGACCGTGACCAGCGCGGAGAAGAAACGACCGAGCTCCTGTCCCCACCCTTCTTGCGGTGCGTCGCTCGCTGGATAGGTCATCACCGTGGAGTCACCGGCGATCCACAACCTCAGCTTTGTCAGCGCTGCTCCCGCGTCTCGCCCTGGGGTAGGACTCCCCGCGTCGTGCGCACTGGGGTCTGTGCGACCGGCGTCGGATCGCCCTGCGTCCGCGCTGCCATCCGTGCGTCCTGCATCGGTCGTCGCGCTCGCGTCGCCGACCACGGCAGCGTCGACACGGCGGGCCGGCCCCGCATCGCCCACCGCGGCATCGCGCCTGGTGCCACTCGTCGACGCATCGCGCGCAACGGTCCGGTCGTCGTCGGTCTGATCGGGATCGTCCGCATCGTCTTCCGGGCCCACGTCGACCGGCTGGTCAGACACGCCGTTGCCCACACCACCCATGTCGGTCAGGCAGCCCGCGATCGAGAGCAGTAAGAGCACGCCTGCGAGGAGGTCCCCGCGCAGACTCAGACGCGCGAGCGTCGAATCGCATCCTCGTGCGCGCGAGCGTCGACGAGGCAGACGAGACAGAAGCGTACGGACGTCTCGCGTGCTGCGCTCTGTCATGGTGCTGACCCCCGCCTCGTCGTCGCTCGCGCGCCCTGGGGCGTGCTTCGACCGCGTGAGCGTTGTTATCGCACGCTGCACGCACGACAGAATAGTCACAAGTCGCACCAAGAGCCTCGGCCCGCGACTGAGCCCTGCCTGGAGCGAGAGACGAGCACAGTGAGCAGGCAAGATTGCACTTGTCTGGTGCCGACAATGCACCGTGCGGGTGCGACGGTTGCCGGCTCGGGCGACCAAGGCAACAATGCTCCGCCCCCATGGACAATCGCGCGCCCCAAGCCGTCAACACACAGCCTCATGCGCTCGCGATGCCCCAGCTCGGGCTCGCCATCGTGTGTGTGCTTCATGCCTTGCCCCTGGTCGCTGCGGCGGTCGTCGTGCCGACGGTGCGCGGCTCGTGGTTTGGCATGTCGGCGCTGCTGCTCGCGCTGGTTCACTTGGTGGTCTGTGTGCTCGCACTGACGCGGCGTGCACGACTGCTCGCGCTGGCCTGGAACACGCTGGCCATCTGCTCCTTGCTCTGGCTGCTCGTGCTGAGCGTCATCGCGTCGAGTGCGGCGCTCTACCTGAGTGTCTTGTACGAAGGCATCGGACAGGCCGTGTCGGGAGCGCTGGCCTGTGTGTGGGGCTTGGTGGTGTTGTTTACCGTGCCCATCTCGGTCTGGGGTCTGGCCGCGACCCGGCCGGCCTGGCTGCGGGGTCCACCCGTCGCCGCCGCCACGGTCGTCGCTGTGCTGGTCGTGCTGATGGCCACGTCTTCGCTGCGCCCGTCGGCCCGCGCAGAGCCGGTGCACAACCTGAACGCCGAGGTAGAGGGGCAGCTCCGCACCGCCGTCGCCGCGCACGGCGCGGAGGCCGCCAGCGTCGTCCACACCTCGCTGCTGCACACCACTGCCGCCGTGTGCAGAGAGCCCGTCGACACGCGACGGCTCACCTTACTGCTCACCACGCTCGACAAAGAGGGTCATCCGTTCGCGGCGTGTCTGCAGACGTCAGACGCTCCGTCGCTGGCCAGCCAGCTCTCGGGCTTGCTGGCCGAGCGGGCGCAGCCCAAGGCGCCACTCGCGCTCGACCTGGTGCACGCGGTCTCCCCCATTCCCGCGGTACACCCGTTGCTCGACGCATTTTCGCTACGCCCTGCCCTCGACGGCATCTGTTCACGCGAGCGCTGCCTCGCACCCTGGCAGCTGGTCACACTCGACGCGTTCACGCGCTACCACCCGCTCGAGGCCGTGCGCGACGCGAGCTTCGGCGTCGCCCTGCCCGAGCTGGCCCAGGCGCTCGGGGCCAGAGGCGCAAGTTCACTGACGCGCATCGAGACCAAGAGCTGGCTCGCGCAAGGCGACCAGCTGGTTCCGCTGGTGCGCATGCGGCTCGAGCACACCGCACCCGACGACACCTCGCTGACCCGCGCGGTCGAGCTCGCGGGTCGTCACATCCTCGCTGCGCAGCGGCCCGAGGGATCGTTTCGGTATCTGCTCGATCCGTTCAGCGGTAAAACCGACGATCGCGCGGTCAACTTGCCGCGCCAAGCCGGCACGCTGTTCGCGCTGTGCGAGCTGCTGCCCAGCCCCGAGACCACGTTGGCCGTCACGCGTGGCTTGGCGCAGCTCGAGAGCTTCGAGAAGCGCGCGGGCACCGTCTCCGCGCTCAGCGACGACCCGGCACTCGCGGAGCTCGGGCGTACCGCGTTGCCGTTGATCGCCTTCGTCACCTGCCGCGAGCACGTCGGCGACCGTCACGATGCGTTGATCGGTCGCCTCGCCAAGTACATGCTCGCGATGCAGCGCCCCAACGGCAGCTTTTTCCCCCAGATGGAGCTGCCCAAGGGCACGCCGTCGGGCCGGCACGAGCCGCTCTACGCTGCGGGACAAGCGGTGCTGAGCCTGGTGCTGGTCGAGCAGCTGCGGCGCGACCACCCTCGTCCGCAGTGGCCCGCCAAGGTCTTGCTCGCCAGCGCGGTTTCGCGCGCGATGGCGCACTACGGACGCGTGTACTGGCCCAGGCCGCTGCGTTCGTTGTTCTACCTCGAAGAGAACTGGCACTGTCTGGCCGCGCGCGCCGCGCTAGGCTCGCACCGCGACGACGAGTACGAGAAGTTCTGCCTCGACTACGTGCGCTTCAAGCAGCGACTCATCCTCGAGGCACAGAGCGGGACCAGCCCCGAGCACGTGGGCGGCTATGGACTCAGCAACATGTTTCCTCCGCACAGCACCGCCACCGCTGGCTTTGGCGAGGCGTTGGCCGCGGCCATCGCAGTCGCGCACAAACGCGGACTCGATCTGCACGAACAACAGACGACCTTACGGTCCGTGCTCGGCTTCGTCGTGCGCCAGCAGTGGACCACCCAGAACTGCTTTGCGTGCGCTGCCAACGCCGAGGCCGTCGGCGGTTTTTCCGAGAGCGCCGCCTCGCCGAGCATCCGCATCGACTACGTACAGCACGCCATGGCAGCGCTGGGCCACGGCCGGCGCGCGCTCGCGCTGCAGACCACCGTGCGCAAAAAAGCACACGCTTCGTTGCCGCACACCAGCGCGTCGTTCGCACGAGCGCTGGCCAAGAACTGACGCGATGTCTCGTCTGCTCGCGTACGGCTTCGGCCTCGGTCTGGTCGCACTGGTGGCGGCTCCCGGTCTCGGTGACCCGGACGACGACTCTTACCCTCTGTCGACCTACCCCATGTTTGCTCGTGCGCGCGACAAGCCCTGGCTCAGCATCGCCGAGGGTGTCGACGACAACGGTCAGGCAGTGCGCCTGTCTCCCGCCATCGTCGCCAACGACGAGGTCATGCAAGCGGCCGCCACCGTGCGCCGTGCCGTAGCCGCCGGTCCCCCGGCGCTGGCCGCGCTGTGCCACACCATCGCTGTGCGCGTGGGACAAGACGTGTCGTATCGGCGCGTGCGCCAGGTACGCATCGTCAGCGCTCGCTTCGATCCGGTTGCCTACTTTGTCGACGGCCCCGTCCCCGAACAGCGCAGCGAGCACTTTTTGTGCGCGGTGAGTCGACCTTGAGCCTGCGTACGGCCGTCGACCGCTTCTGGTACATGCCTGCGCCGGCCGCGCGTCTGGCCGTGCTGCGCGTCTTCGTGGGCGCGTACGCACTGGTGTACCTGCTCGTGCGCGCACCCAGCCTGCTCTCGGTCGTGCACTTCGCGAACGAAGACTTTGCGCCCGTGGGTCCAGTCCGCCTCCTCGCGCAGCCGCTTGCGCCGTGGGTCGTGTACACCACCGTGATCGTCGCCGTGCTCAGCAGTGCCGGATTTTTTGCCGGTGCCTCGTATCGGTTCACCGGCCCCTTGTGTGCGCTCTCCTTTCTCTGGGTCACCAGCTACCGCAGCTCGTGGGGCATGGTGTTTCACACCGAGAACATGACTGCGCTGCACCTCGTGCTGTTGGCTGCGGCGCCGGCTGCAGACACGTTGAGTCTCGACGCGCGTCGGCGCTCGAGCGCCGTCGCAGACAGCGCAGCCCCGCTTGCGAGCGGACACTACGGCTGGGCCATTCGTGCGCTCTGTGCGGTGACCGTGACCACGTACGTGCTCGCTGGTACGGCCAAGCTTCGGCTAGCAGGAGCCCATTGGCTCGATGGCGACTTGCTGCGTGGGCAGGTTGCGTACGACAACCTACGCAAGATCGAGCTGGGCAGCGTGCACTCCCCGCTCGGCGCGCTGCTCGTGCGCTACAGCTGGCCGTTTCGTACGTTGTCTTGGGCTTCGTTGGTGCTCGAGCTGGGTGCTCCCGTCGCGCTCTTCTCGTTCACACTCGCTCGGCTGTGGGTGTTCGGTGTGTTCGGTTTCCATCTGGGCGTGCTGCTGCTGATGGCGATTGGTTTTCCTTACCAACTATCGCTCATCTCCTATCTCGCGTTCTTCCCGGTAGAGAGCCTCGCGCCTTTGCTCACACGGCTCGCGCCGCGGCTCTTCGAGATGGAGAAGTTGGTTCGTACTCGGTAGCTGTAGAAATTCCGAGCGCGACACCTCCGTAAGACAGTCAGGGACGACAGACCTCGAGTGGCGAGGCCTGTCTGTAGCCGTGTCTGCATCAGGAGGTAAGTCATGCAAGATCTCGCACGGCTCTCGGAGCTGTCCGCCCGCTCGATCCTCGGCGTCCTTTCCAGCTGGGATGCGCTCAAGCGCGACGCGCTCGATGCGCATCAGCGCCCCAAAGCGCACGCGCTGGGTTGGATGCAGACGCGTGACTACCTGCGTGTCGCAGCGAACTCGCTACAGCAGAAGGTGGTCGCGCCACTCGCCCGCTACGGCATCGACCCGAGACCCTACTTAAACGGTGAGCTCGAGACGATAGCTCCCCCCGCGGGTGCGGCTCCCAACGCAGATCTGGGCGCCGCGGCCTGATGTGGACCTGAGGCCGAGCCCCAGACAGACGGGGCTCGGCCTCACAGCGCGATCGGGATAGGCACCGGCTCCGTGACGGGGACCTCGGCAACGAGACCGGCGTCTTCGACGACGACCGGCACCTCGTCGACACCCGCATCGGGTGTTTGATCGGCAGCGGCATCCGGCGGCTCGATCACCGCGGGCCCCTGTACGACAACGCCAGCGTCAGCCGCTTCGACGACGACGCCCGCGTCGGACGGCTCGACCAACACACCCGTGTCTGGCCCTTCGACGACCACGCTCGCATCTGACGGTTCGACGAGGCCGCCGTCGTCGTCGAGGTGAGCTGCGACGTCAGCATCGCCCGCGGCAGCGTCGTCGACGGCAGCATCAGCCGCAGCATCAGGCAATGCAGCATCGGCCAGCGCAACATCGGGCGCCTCGGCGTCGAACACGATGCTCGCGTCGCCTGCCGGAGCACCGCCATCGATCCCACCATCCGTCGCGCGGCCGAGGCGTCTGATCCACTCGCGCAACAAGTCGACGTTGGGTTGATCGAGCGTACGTGTCGCGATGGGAGGCATCGCGCGGTTGTTGCCGCGTGTGATCGCGAGCTCCATCAGCAGACTCGCCTCGGGCACGCCCGGCACGATACGCGTGGCCCCTGCGAAGTTGGAGGTGTGCGCCTTTTGGTCGAGGGTGGTCTTGATGGGGTCCCACGTGGCGGGACCGCCGCTCTCGATCATCTCGGGGCTGAGCCGCAAAAACAGACGAGAAGGGTAGCCGTACGAGTTCTCGTTCGTGTTGTGACAGCCGACGCCGCAGTTGACGTGCATCCAGGCCAGCACCTGTGGCCCCACCCCCGTGCCGTCGTCGGGGATCTGATAGCTGGTGTGGCTGGGCGGATGAGAGAGCTTGTTCTCGGCCACCAGCGCCGGCAGCGTGAGCCCTTCTGCGCCAGGCATGCCGAGCAGCAGCGGCTCGAAGCCGAGCAGCTGGTCGCGACTGCCGCGGTGGCATTGCTCGCACTCCTCGCCCGTCGGCACGTGGTACGTACCGTCGCTCACGGGCACGTCACCGCCTGCAAAGTTGAGCGCGTCGGTCTCGGCGTCGTTCCAGAGATACGTGGCGGTGCGCCACCTGCCGGGTCCAACCTTCATGAAGAAGCGCGTCTCGATGCGCTTGCCCTTGTGCTTGAACTCCTTCCACGCCCGGGTGCCGTCCGGGAAGCTCCACACGCCCGGCTTGGACGTATCGATCTGGGCGCCCTCGGGCAGCTGAAGCCAGCGCAGCTTATCGGCGCCGTCGCTCCACAGCGGCGAGGCCGGCGTGAACGGGCGAACCTGCACAGGCACGCTCTTGTCGATGGTCCCACGCGCGCCGTACAAGCCCGTGCACGCGAGGCGTTGAGGTGCGTCGCTACTCAGCGGTGGGCAGTCCGCTGGCAACGCCGTGCCCGTGCCGCCGTCGCGTGCCGAGCCGACCGCTGCGTCGAGCGAACGCACAGCGTCGTTGCCGTCGCAGCCCGCGAGCGCGCACGAGAGCAATGCCCAAGAGCTGAGCGCACCTACGTACGAGCGAAAAGACGATGAGAAGCAGAAGCGAGCCATGGTGCCCCTGAGGTGTTGTACGACCTAGTAACGCGGCCCAAAAGTCGCGCCACTACTCCTCAGCTCGAGCGGAGAAATGAAGCGCGCCGCCTCGGGCGCGCGAGCGGAGAAGCTCAGACGCCTGCGTCTGCCTCGACCGCCGTGCCGGCATCGGCAGGCGCTGTCGGCGTCGCACCCGAGTCGACCACGGCAGGCGGCGTCGTGCCACCGTCCGTCTCCGTGCTCGCGCCAGCCTCCGTGGGCGCACGCGGACCAGCGTCGCGACGCGGACCGGTACCTCCATCACCACGCCCACGCCCTGGCGGACGCAGCGGGTTGCCGTCGCGATCGACCAGACCCCCGTCCGGACCGCGGCGGATGCCGTAGTCGAACTCGCCCTGCGTCGCAGGAGCGAGCGAGCGGAGGTAGGTGATCAGCCCCTTGCGGTCTGCTTCTTCGACCGTCCAACGGTGCCCCGAGCCCCACAAAAACTCGGGCAGATTGGTCCGCTGCCGCGCGTTGTCGGGCTTGGTTCCCATCGTGAAGATGGTGACCAGCTCGCTGTCGGAGAACCCGCCCGTCTGCTGTGGCGTGTGCTCGATCATGAACAGCTTTGCGGTCTTGCTGTGGCACGTCGTGCAGGCGCCCTTGGGGTCGCGCGAGGTCAAGAAGTTGGCGACGGTCACCGAGCCGCCGTCGGTGGGGAGCGCATCCACGCCGCTGTTGTAGCGGGCGTTGCCCTTCTCCCAGTCCGCTGCCGTCGTCTCGGTGATGGTGAGCAAGGAAGTCCCCTTCTCGCTCCCGAGTGTTGCCGTGATGGTCACCGTGCCCGCTGCTTTCATGGTCAGCGTCGCACCCGTGGCGGTGTTCTCGACATCGACCTTGGAGGGATCGGACGCCTCGAACTTCGCGCCCGTCTGGCCGTCGATGATCACGGGGATCTGATACTTGTGGGTGGGCTCGAATGCCGAGTACATCGGCGCGAACAACAGCTTGAGGTCGCCTGCGGCCCCGGTGGGGTCGCCGCCGACGGGGTTGCCAGTGGTGGTCTTGTCGCCCTTGTCGTCACCGCCGCAGGCCATGAAGGCCGCGCCAGTAGTGAGCAGAACGCCAAGCACCGATGCCACGCGTGTCGAGGTCTTCATGATGTGGTCCTACCAGTGAAAAAGACGCCCGATACTAAACACGACCCGGACAACGTGTTGCTGGCTACGGCCATCGCGAAGCATTTTGTCATCGTTCGCCCGGAACTATGAAGCCCGGTCAAAACTCGTCGTCATTCGCGGCCGTTCTCACTGCGATTCTGAATCCATGGTCAATCGCAGAACGGGAACACTTGACGATGCCCATGCGCTCGCGCCAAGTCGCAGTGATGAAACGAAACCGATTCGCGATCGCGGGGGTCGTTGCTCTGTACGCGAGCACACTGGGATGTGCCGAAAACGTCGGCGAGTGCAGCGGCGCGGATAAAGGACGCACGCCAGTGTTAGTCGGAGACGCCACGATGTACGCCGGGCAGGCGATCGTGAACGCGGCGTGCGGCACCGGCTGTCACGCATCCACTGCCACCGGTGAGGCACGCCAAGGCGTGCCTGGCGGGCTCGATTTCGACCTGCGACCGGTCAGCGAAGAAGAGGCCGCAGGCACGCGCACGAACAAGCGCGGCGAGACCGTGGTCAAGCTGCGCAGCGAGCAGATCGCCGGGCTGCGCGCGCGCCAACGCACCATCCTCGATCACCGCGACGCGATGTGGTCGCAGCTGCAACAAAAGCTGATGCCGCCGGATGGACGGTTCGAGAGCGTGCTCTCCACCATCTTCGGCATCAAGGCGGGGAGCAGCTGCGACAAGAGCAAGGCCTACTCCAAGCTGGCCGCGGGTCGCGCGCGCGAGACGGTGCGCGACTGGCTCGCGTGCGGTGCACCGCTGGTAGAGAGCAACGGCGTGGCGGTCGAGAAGAGCCGCTCGGCAGGTGTCGTCGGCTACCAGTACCCCGTGTGTGAACCTGCCGCCGGTACCGACGAGGTCATCACGCTCACCAGTCTCACGGAGGGTCCACTCGCGTCGTGTAAGGGCTGCCACCCAGGATTGTCGGCACCCAACCTGCGCTCCGTCGCCGAGACCGCTGCCACCATCGCAGGCGGCAAGAAGCCAGCCTGCGGCGGCAAGCCGTACGTGACGCCAGGCGATCCCAACAAGTCGTACTTGCTCGACCTCCTCAAGGCCGACAACGCCGCGTGCGAACACAAACGTATGCCGCTGGGCGGACCTTACTTGTCTGCTTCGGACCTCAAGAAGGTGTCCGACTGGATCACGGCGGGCGCACCCATCGTCGACACCGGCTCGACCACGACCGACGAGGGCGACGACGGCGCCAGCGAGGACGACAGCCAAGCAGACGACACGACCACCGACGACGAAGGGACCGACGCGCCGGCAAAGCTCGATGCGGGCGCGCCCGACGCGGGCACGAGCAAAGACGCAGGCAAAGACGCAGGCAAAGACGCAGGCAAAGACGCAGGCAGGGACGCGGGCAAAGACGCAGGCAGGGACGCCGGTCGCTGAGCGAGCCGCGTCGTCGGGTCCGCGTTACTTGAAGCGCCGTCGCAGGGCCACCGCGGCCAGCATCAGCATCATGAACGAGCCCCAGATCTGACTGTTGGGCGTGGGCGTGCTGCTGCAGCCTCCGGAGTCGTTGCTGCGGACGGCGGGGGAGCCACTCGCTCCTTCGCTCTTGATCTCTCCGATGTACAGGTTGTGGCTCTGGCCATCACCGGCGCCGTTGTTGGCAAACTCGGAGTCTTCGACGACGTACACGCTCTCGGCGTCGGCACCGCCCAAGATGCCGTTCTCGTTGTCGTGAAAATAGCTGCGCTTCACCGTCAGGTTGCGACCCTCTTGGCGGATACCCGCGCCGTTCTTGTCGGGTACGTGAGACCCCGACAGCTCGACGTTGTCGACGGTGGTGTCGCGCCCCTGAATGACCCAGGTGGCTTTGCCGCCGCTGTTCTTGCCACCCGCAGCGATGTGCGGCCGACCGTTGACGCCCTTGATGGTGAGGTTGTTGCGCAGCATCGCGCACACGTCTCCGACGTAGCTGCCGGCAGCGTCGATCTCGATCGTGTCGCCATCGACTGCGCTGGCAAAGGCAGCGCACGGCGCAGCGAACGTCTTGCCCGGATCTACGCTGCGCACCTCGGCCTGCACAGGAGTGCGCAAGACGAGCAGCACGAGACAGGCCGCGAGCGGAGTACAGACAGAACGGACCATCCTTCTACGCTATCAAGGTGGCCGTCAGACCGCGCGCCAAATTCGTAAGGGCGGTTCTGCAAGTGGACACGGCAGCGCGTAGCTTGCCAGCGCTCGTGGGCCGCAACGGAGACTGCGCCCAGCACACTTCGGGTGTGACGACGTCACTCAGGTAGTCAGCAGGCCGCCGCTCTGTGTCCCGAACGAGAGCAGACGCCGCATCTGACTGGGAGGCAGACCAAACCAGCGCGTGAACGCCTGCGTAAAGCTGCGCCGATCGGTAAAACCAAGCCGCTCACTGACTTGTTCGATGGAGAGCTTGGGCTCCGCGAGCAGCTGCTCGGCCAAACGCGCCCGCACGCTCGCCTCGACGGCGGAGAACGTCATCCCCTCTTCGCCCAGGCGGCGCTGCAGGGTGCGACGGCTGGTACACAGGCGTTTGGCCAGTGCACCGATGCCCAGCCCAAGGAGCTCAGGCTGCTTCATAAAAGCGGCCGTGAGCTGCGCGGTTACCGTCTCTTGGGCACGGTCTTGCTCCGATTCGAGTGCCTTTTCCATGGGGCCTCCCAGGGGGAACAGACGAACGTTCACAACTCGGGCGCGAGCGAGTGCGCGCGCCAAACTCGACACTCAGGCGCGACGCCTGCGCGCCGCGACTCTTTTGGTAGCGACCTTGTTGGCGACGGCGGCGACTGGGCAGATGATGCGCGCAAGACGTCGCGCAGCGGAGATCGCGGCGTCTTTGTCGCTGACCTCGAGTGAGCCCACGTTGGCGCGACCGCTGAGCGCCATCGACACCAGGCCGTGGAGACCGGCGACGAACAGACGTGCGTCGTCGAGCGGCTCGCGCGAGCCAAACGCGGCGACCTGCGCGACCAGGCCGCGCCACAGCTGAAGACCGGGATGCGACTCTTGTGCCAGGCCGCGCTCGCGCAGCGCAGCCCAGTCGTAACGACGCTCGAACATGAGGGCGTACAACGAAGGGTGTGCGACACCGAACTCGACGAACTCTTGCGCCACCGCAGGTGCGTCGTCGCCGCGTGCGAGCAGACGTGCACCCAGCTTGGTGAACGCCAGCTGCGCGACGCCGCAGAGCAGACCATCGAGCGAACCGAAGTGGTGGTACAGGTGACCCGTGGTGTAGCCGAGAAACGCGCACACCTGCCGCGCAGACAGCTCGTCTGCCGAGAGCTCTCCTCGTTCGAGTGCGCGAAACACGCGCGCCGGGCCGTCGTCGATAGCGTCCGCCATAACAGTGTTACGACGACCATAACAGTGTTACGCGGACAGGCAAGGGTGAGCCGCATCGGGGCCCTCGGTTGGCGCATTCGACGTTGTACCGGTCGGCGCCTAGTTCCGCGCCGATCGGGCCACGCGCGGCAACAGACGGAATTTTGCCGCCTGCACAGGCTGTGGGCCTCGCCACATCGGCGCGGCTTCAGATCACACAATCCAGCGCTTGATTATCAACCATATTGTTGAGTACAACCGATACGGGTCGACGTGGAGGCCCTCTGCCGAGGAGCGACGATGACGAATCAGACGAAGCACGCAGTCGTAATGGGCGGCAGCGTGGCGGGCCTGTTGGCCGCTCAGGTGCTGTCGTTACACTTCGACCGGGTGACCGTGGTCGAGCGCGATGACGTGGCGAGCGCCGAGGGTGCGCGCAAAGGCGTGCCCCAGGGCCGGCACTTGCACGTGCTGCTGGCCGCTGGCTTCGACTCGTTGCAGCGCACGCTGCCCGACTTTCGCGAGCGGGCACTCGCGCGCGGCGCCATCGAGGTCGACGTGGGCAACTTTGGTGTGCTCTACCTGAGCGGGGTGCTCATTGCTGCCCTCGAGTCAGGCAAGACCAGCTTGATGATCAGCCGCCCCGCCATCGAGAGCTGCATCCGAGAGCGGGTGCTGACACGACCCAACATCAATGTGCGCTCGGGCTGCGCCGTGCATTCGCTGCTCGGCGATGCGCGCGCGATCACGGGAGTCTCCATCGGCAGCGCCACACACGCACAGCACGAAGAGCTGACGGCAGACCTGGTGGTCGATGCCACCGGCCGCGGAACGCGCCTCCCCGGCTGGCTCGAGACACTGGGCCTCGGCCGACCGCGCGAAGAGGTGGTGCGCTCCAACGTCAGCTACGCGACCTGCATGATCGGTCGCAAACCCGACCACCTGGCGGGCGCGAACGCCTGGGTCATGACGCCCCTGCCGCCGCTCACGCGCTGGGGCGCCGCCCAGGCCGTGGAGGGCGATCGCTACATCGTCACGTTCACCACCTACCTCGGCGACCGGGGCCCCGAGAGCTACGCCGAGATGATCGAGTACGCCCGCGCACTGCCCTTCCCGGGCCTCTACGAGCTGCTTCGCGTGGCCGAGCCACAGACCGAGGTCTCCAAGATGTTCGACCCCGAGAGCAAGCGCAGGCACTACGAGCGTATGGCGCGCTTCCCATCGGGACTGCTCGTGGTGGGCGATGCGCTGTGCAGCTTCAATCCCGCGTACGGCCAAGGGATGACCGTCGCCGCGCTCGAGGCAGAAGCGCTGGACCAAGCGCTTCGCGCCGGCACGACAGGGCTCTCGCGGCGCTTCTTTGCAGCGGCCAGTAAGATCGTCGACGCGCCTTGGATGCTGGCCACCGGAGCAGACTTTCAGTGGCCCGCGGTGGAGGGCCGCCGCGGCATCGCGACCGGACTCATCAATACGTACATCGCGCGTGTCATCAAGACCGCGGGTCGTGATGCCGTCGTCGCCGAGCGCTTGCTGCGCGTCATGCACTTACTCGACGCCCCACAGACCCTGTTTGCGCCTGCAATCGTGCGACGGGTGCTGCTCACCAAGCCCGAGATGAGGCTGATACCGGCCGAGGCAACGCTAGAAAGCGCGTGACGCCCGCCAACCCCTCGCTCAGGCGCGGCCCTGCCCTTTGGAGCCGCGTGCTCGTTTGGTCGGTGGCGTCCGACGTGCGCGCGGCGGCGTTGCCTTCGCTGACGACGGAGCAGCCTTGCGCGCAGGCTCGGCCCGCGCGGACGTGGCCCGCGCGGACGTGGCCCGCGCGGGCTTGAGCCGGCCGTGCTCGAGCGACTCCAGACTGACTGCCAAGAGCTCGAACTGCGCCTGCCAGTACTTGCTGTACCTGTTGATCCAAACGGCGGCATCCAAGATAGGCCCCGCCACCAGGCTGCAGCGGCTGATGCGCCCGGTGCGCTCTTTTTGGATGAGCCCCGCTTCTTCGAGCACCTGGATGTGGCGCGACACGGCCTGAAGCGAAATCTCGAAGGGCGCCGCCAGCTCCGAGACGAGCAGCGGGCCGGTCTGCAGACGCTCGAGGATGCTGCGGCGCGCCGGGTCGGACAACGCCCCAAACACGCGGTCGAGCTGCCGCTGTTCTTCCTCGGTCGGACGCTCTTTGGTACCAGACGTACTCATGCTCTCCGAGCCGAAGCGATGATAGGTCCGCGCCCTTTGGCGCGCGAGCGATGAAAGGTGCGGGCAGCTCTGATGTTTAGCCAGGCGCACCTTGACATTCAACCTCGCGATCGCGTTCTAATCTAGCTTTCTTTCTTCGGAGTGGAGACTGATGACCTACAAAGACCAGATGGCGCAGATGGCCGCGTACCGACGCGAGATCGTCGGCATCCGCAAGCGGATGGCTACCCTCTCCGCACTCGTCGAGCCGGAGCCCGTGCGGGACTACACGCTGTCCGAGCGCGTCGGCTCCGAAGACAACAGGGTCGCTTTGTCTTCGCTCTTTGGTCGCCATCGCGAGCTGTTCGTGATCCACAGCATGGGCATCAACTGCGCGTACTGCACAGCCTGGGCAGACGGCTACAACGGTGTGTACACGCACCTGGCCTCGCGGGCGGCCTTCTGTATCGTCGGCCCGGACGAGCCCGCGGCCCAGCACGCCTTCGCACGCGAGCGTGGCTGGCGCTTTCGGCTGCTCAGCCACCGCGGCACCAGCTTCGCCGACGAGCTCGGGTATCGCTCCGAGAACGGCAACCTGCTCCCCGGCCTGTCGGTGCTGCGCCTCGAGGGCACAAAGATCGTGCGCACCTCCGATGCACCGGCGCGGCCGGGCGACGACTTCAGTCCACTGTGCAGACTCATGGAGCTGCTGCCGGGTGGCTGGGAAAGCTTTACGCCCAAAATCTCTTACCCAGACGAAGACTGAGCGGCCACGGCGGCAGCGCTACGCCACGAGCGCAGCCCTCCCGACAAAGGCGCCGTAGCGCGCCGCCGCGCGCACGAACGCTCGCTCCTGAACCTTACTCAGCGCAGCGAAGCCTTCGGCCGTCAGACGTACGCTCTTTTTGTTCACGCTCGCCTGCCAGGTGCCCACCACCTCACCATCGTGCACGATGGTGGGACGGAACACGCCATTGGCTCCGGGCACGATCTTCGCGGCGTGCTCGGCAGCCAAGATCATCCCGCGGTCTCGGTAGCCCAAGATGTACTCATCGAAGCCGGGCAACAACAACGTTCCTTTGCTGTCGGCCGTCAGGGGCGTCTGGTCGTCCGGGAAGTAGTACTGCACGCCCTCGACTCGTTCGTTGGCGATCGCCCGCGCGCCGGAGATGCCGAGCTTGGCTTCCACGGCGGTAAGGCCTGCCCAGCGCATCAGGTCTTGCTGCGTCGCCGGGCCGTGGCTGCGCAAAAAACGTGTGGCCAGCTCGACCAACGCCTCGTCTTTGTCGAGCCGCCTCCGCGTCGGCACCCACTCGTCGAGCAACACGGAAGTCTGCTGTTTGCCCTCGGGTACCCCGAAGCACAACACCTGGTGGAGCGAGAGCCAAAGCAAGCTGTGGTACAGACGGCCGCCTTCGGGCGAGATGGCCTCACGCGTGAGCCGCTCGGCGAGTGCATCGCGGGTGAGCGCCACGCCCCCCTCCAGCGCGTGCACCACGGTGCGCTCGATCTTGCGGAGCGTGGTTGCGTCGAGGCCGAGTCCTTCGCGCCGTTTGGCAGCCGCTTTGAGCACGCGCGCAGACAGCAGATCGAGCAGCCACCCGACGTCGGCCGCGGCCACGAAGTGCAGCGTCCCGCGCATGGGCCACGTGCGCACGATGGTGCGCTCGACGACCGCCTGCTCGATGTCACCCAGCGTGGACCCGGGCAGACGCAGCCCGATCGCCCACAGCGCGCCTGCGTAGTCCTGCGCCTGCATCGCACCGAGCGCGGCCACCACCTCCGGGGCCGAGCCACCGCGCGGGCGTGTCACAAACAAGTTGTCCAGTCGGTGCCGCCCGAGCTCGCGCGCCTTCATACGCGCTTCATGATCTTTGTGGAGATGGCTCGCAATGCCTGAGCGAGTGCAACCCGCAACTGCCAACCGAGGGTTGGCAGTTACCTCGTCGCGGCACAAAACAGGCTTGATTTCGCAGGTTCTACCGTGGCGCGCGCAGTGCATCGGACCGCCGCGCGGCGCACGAGACGGGCTCGCGCGGCGCTCAGGCGGCGGGGATCGAGATGGGCTTCGTTCGTAGCTTTTGCGCGGTCGCGCTCGTATTGACGGGCGTCCTGAGCGCTGCGGGTCAGAGCCGTGCCGACGCAGCAGTACACGAGCTCGAAGGTGGTTCCACCTTGCGGCTAATTGCCGACCCAAACACGCCCACGGAGCTCTGCATTCGTATCGCTCGGGACGAGCGGACGCGGACTATCGAGCTACGTTTCATACCCATGACGACCGCGAACACGTCCCAGGTGGCCGTTCAGGGCGCACCCGCGGCGATCGAGGGGCGCGACGCGTCGACGTCGCACTCGTCCGCAGACCACGCGCGCAGCGAGGCCGGATGGGCGAGCCGCATCTCTACGCCCACCTACGCGCTTGCCGTGTCCACCACGTCGTTGTTGGCCACCGGCGTGGTGCTCGGCGTGCGCGGGCGGCGCGAGCTCGATCGACTCGACGCGCACTGCGATGGGCTCGGCTGCGACCACGGCGATGTGACGCGCGGCCGGCGCCTGTACGTGGCCGCCGACGTGATGCTCGGCGTCTCGGCGGGCTTTCTGCTGGCGACGCTGTGGTCGTACTTCGCGCGCGATCGCGAGTCCGATCCGCGCTCGTTCGGCACTGCCCACGACGCGTCGACCACGCGCTACCTGCCCAGCCTGTCGGTCACACCCCAGCGCGGCATGCTCGCCTGGAGCGCGAGCTTCTGATGCGGCGCGACCTGGGCGCGGCTCTTCCCTGTCTGCTCGCCGGCCTGCTCGCGTGCGCTCCGAGCGCATTCGACCGAGCGACCGACGACACCCGCGACGCCAGCATCGAGCCGTCCCAGGGCGCAGCACCCGCGGCAGAGGCCGGCTTGCAGGGCGCCTCCACGCCAACCCGCGACGCGGCCCCGCCCGGCTTCGACGCGGCACCGACGCAGCCGTCCGATGCCGCGAGCCCTCCCGGCGCGTCTATGCCCAGCGACGTCGTCTCCGACGCGTCTACGCCCAGCGACGTCGTCTCCGACGCCAGCGTGGACAGCGCTGCTCCACCCGTGGCTGTGTGCGACGTCCAAAACGATCCACAAAACTGCGGCGCGTGCGGCAAAGCGTGCGGCGAGGTCGTCTCGGCCAGCGCGACCTGCACCGCGGGCCGCTGCGGGCATGTCTGCGCGACGGGCAAGGCCGACTGTGACAGCGACCTCGAGGCGCCGGGCGGCAACGGCTGCGAGATCTCGCTCAACGAGTCGGCCCTGCACTGCGGCGCTTGCAACATCCGCTGCGACGCACCCACCGGCGGCCTGGCCGCATGCGAGAAGCGCAGCTGCGTGGGCTACGTCCCGCACGTCGGCGCGCCCACTCCCGAGAGCAACGTCCCGCACGGCAGCGGCACGACGGGAGGTCCGTTCGATCTGTTGTGCGGCGTCGACGAGGTGCTCACCGGCTTCGACACCAGGTTCGAGAACGACCGCATCTACGCGCTGTCCGTGCAGTGCGCTCGCATCACCAGCACGGGCACCCGCGCGCAGCCCAAGCTCGTCGTCGGAGCCTCCCACCCCTCACCTTTGATCGGTGCGTTCGGCATCGCGCAGCCGCCCGTAGTGAGCTTTCCGTGCCCCACCGGCAAGGTGGTCACGGCCATCGAGGGCACGCTCTGGTACGGCGTCGCCGAAGCGGAGGCGGCAGGGCACCTGAGTGTCAAGCAGCTCATCCTCACGTGCTCCGAGCTCGCCGTCGACAACGCGGGCACATTCACTGCGCTCAACGCCAGCACCCAGTGGGTCGGCGACAACGTCGGCACCGTCCAGCAGACGTTCAGCGACCACTGCAGCGCGGGCAGTGCCGTCGTCGGCTTCAAGATGCGCGCCGGCGCGTGGATCGACCAAGTACAGACGCAGTGCGGCTCGCTGCGCATCGACCGCGCGGCCACCAGCAGCCACGTCAAGGGTGCTAGCGAGCTCTGACTCCGGCCGAGTGGCGGAAAGCCCCACCGGGCTCTGTTTGAAAACACGTGATCCCTCCGGCGCTACCGAATTCCGCTTGGGGTGGCCCGCTGGCGTCAGTGGCTAATTGGCCCAATTTCGCCGCATCGACAATCGACATGCCCCGCATCTTGCGTATGGTCTTGGCCATGAACCTCGACGGCCTGCTTGGCTTGCCTTCCTCCGGTCGCGCGCCGCAGCGCTCGGTTCTCGTGCGTGCGACCGAGCTCTGGTGCCCCGCACCTCGACGCGCGCATGTCGTTCTCCTTGGCGTGCTCCTCGTGGCCGCCTGTGGCGACGACAAGAAACACCGAGCACGTACCGACGCGTCCGGACAAGACACCACCAACAGTCCGGCCAGCACGGGAGACTCGTCCACACCGTCCCCGCAGCGCGACGCTGCGATCGACGCGAGCACAGCCAGAGACAGCGGTACTGCGCCCGCTCCCGACGCGAGCCATACGCTCCCCGTCGATGCGGGGCAGACAGATGCCGCGCGGTGCGTCCGCGCGCGAGCAGAGAGACGACGAGGGCGCGGACGCGTCGCCTTCGTGGAGAGACGCCAGCAGTCTGCGTGCAGACGCAGCGCAGACGGACACCGGGGTGTGGTCCTTGGACGCCAACGTGGCGCGGGCGGAGACCCGACCGTGACTACGCGTGCGGTGCCCCGTGCACCAGCTGCGCCTCGACGATGCGCAGCAACTTTTCGCGTCGAAACGGCTTGCGCAAGATGTCGTCTGCACCGCTGCTCCGGATGCGGCTGAGATCGACATCGAACGCACTCGCCGTCACGGCGACGATACGCGCCGTCGTCCCACCGGCGCTCTGACGGATACGCTGCATGGCTTCGTAGCCGTCCATCTTGGGCATACGCAGGTCCATCAACACGAGCTGGGGCTGGTGGCGCTCGAAAGCGACCAGGGCCTCTACCCCGTCCTTGGCCTCCAGCACCCGAAACGCGAATGGGCGCAAGAGCTCGACCAGCACGCGTCGATTGAGATCGTGATCGTCGACGATCAACACCGTCAGGTCGGGGCGAGGCGCCGTCGCACCTCCTCGCGGCTCGTGCGCTGACGTTTGAGGAGCATCGTGCGGATGCGCATGCGCACCATGGAGCGGGAGGTCGAACGAGAACTCGCTGCCCGCCCCGAGCCGGCTGCGCACCCTCAGCTGTCCGCCCAGGCACTCGACCAGACGGTTGCTGATGGCGAGGCCGAGGCCCGTTCCGAGCGCGCGCTGATCGGCCTCGCCTGCTTGAAAAAACGCATGAAACAGGCCCTTTTGGTCGTGCTCCGAGATGCCGATGCCCGTGTCGTGCACCACGAAGAGCAGCCTTGCGTGCACGGGCAACGCCACCCGGCTGACCTCGAGCGTGACCGCTCCGCGAGCTGTGAACTTGAGCGCGTTGCCGACCAGGTTGATCAACACCTGACGCAGCTTGCCCGCGTCGGCGAGGACGCGCGCGGGCGCATCGGACGCGAGCTTGCTGACGAGCGCGAGGCCCTTGCTGCGGGCTTGTTGCCCGAACATGCGCTCCACGTCGCAGAGCAGCGTGCGCAGCTCGACGTCTTGTCTTTGCCCTTCGAGCCTGCCCGACTCGAGCTTGGCCATCTGCAGCACATCGTCGACGACACACAACAGGTGCTCGCCACTGCCACGAATCGCGTCGAGCTGCTCGGTCTGCACGGGCGTGAGACCCCCGTGTAACGAGAGCACCTGCGCCAGACCGAGGATGGCGTTCATGGGCGTACGGATCTCGTGCGACATGTTGGCCAAGAACGCAGTCTTGGCCGCGAGCTCGTTGCGCAGCTTTTCTTCGCGTTGCCGGCCGCGACGACGCTGCAGCGCGATGGACGCCAGGTTGGTCGCGCAATCGGCAAGCTCGAGCTGCTCGCGGGTGGGTCTGTGCGGCGTGAGGAAGTAGAGACCGAGCGAGCCCAACACCTCGCCGTCGTCCGCCAGCACCGGCGTGGCAAAGCACGCGCGCAGCCCAAAACGCAGAACCTTGGGGGCTGGGATCGCCCAGAGCGGGTCGCTCGCGATGTCCTCGACGATGACGCGCTGCTTGGTGTACGCGGCAGTGCCGCACGAGCCCACGCTCGGGCCGATGCGTGTGCCGTCGAGCAGCGCCCGGTACTCGCTGGGCAAGCTTGGCGCTGCGGCCAAGCGCAGGGTTGTACCGTTCTCCACCAACACGACGGACGCGCGTATGTCGGCGTGCTCCGCCTCGCACAGCCGACAGAGCGCGTCTAGCACCTGCCGCCAGCTGACGCCGGAGGCGATCATGTGGAGGATTCCGCGCTCCGTCGCTGACCCCGCGCTGTCTAGATCGCGCGTGACGACGCTCGCTTCGTGTTGCGGACCTACTCCCATAAGGTGACGTGCAGCGTAGCGGAGTGGACCTCAGGAGACGATTCCAAACAGCGCCGGCACGCTCGTGTATGCACCCGGCGTCCGACGCGGGCCGAGTGCTGCTGGCGTCTCCCGCGAGGGCGCTCGGCCGTGTCCGCGGGCGCCGCCAGGGCCCCCTCGGGTCGAAACAGCGCCGCGCCCCAGCCCCCTTGCTCACGATATGACAGCCGAATCGAGGCAGGCAGGGGGACCGGGAGCGCGCTCCCGTGTCGGCACTGCGCAACGCACGGCCGGATGGGCTACACTGCTCCGCGCGTACAGCCTCGACCGCGGTTGGTGCTGTGTCGTGCAACCACGAAGAAGGTGAGTTTGATCAATACGCAGCCGTTCATGAACTTTGCCCGCGTCACCCTCACCGGAGGTCGAACATGAGTACATTCGAGAAGCGGGCACGCGAAGACAAGCGAGACCAGAAGGCGCGCCAGAAGGAGCAACGCCGTTTCGACAAGCGCAACGTAGGCCCGGCCGAGCCCGAGCTCGTCACGGTCGAAGAGATCGTTGGCAACATGCGCTCCATCGAAGAGGTCATGCGCTCGCTCACCGGCGGCAAGAGTGAGGCGCGCAGTGCGCCCACCATCCCCACAAAACTGTTCGTGGGCAGCCTGAGCGACAGCACCACCAATGCCTCGCTGCGCAAACACTTCGAGCCCCATGGCGTCATCGCCGAGGCTGTGGTGATCACCGATCGGGGCACCGGCGCCTCCCGTAACTTCGGCTTCGTCACCATGGCGGACCGCAAAGACGCGCCGCGCGTGATCAGCGCGCTCCACCACAGCGAGCTCGACGGTCACCGCATCGTCGTGAACGTCGCCACCGAGAGTCGCTGAGCCCGCTGCGCCGGCGTCGTCGCGTCAGCACGGCAGTCGGCGCAGCGTTGTTTCTGCACTCGTGTCTGCCCGCTCACGCGCGGGCAGGCGGCTACTTCATGCAGCGATTGGGGCCCTGGACGTAGGGCTCGCCCGTGAACGGGTTCACGAAGTCGCCACCCGTGTTCATGCTGCCCGTCGGGTAGGCGAGCGTGAACATGTAACACATCTCGTTGGTGGTCTTCTCGCCGAGCGTCACGGTGCTGGTGGTGTCGTTCATGTAGTCGCACTTGGTGCGCACCCGGTCGCCGGGCAACAGCACCATCTGCTTTTCGAAGTAGCTCTGGCTCTCGAACTCGAAGCTGCCGTCGTGCAGCACTTCACTCGTGCCGTTGGCGCGCTCGACCGTCATCTTCACGTGCCTGCCGAGTCGGTGCATGTGCGGGATGACGCCGAGGATGTGGATGGGCTCGGCACTCTGGGGCGCGCAGGTGGCCGACGCGCTACCGGTCGAACCAGGGGCCAGCGTGATGAGCTCGGAGCCCA
>JBEGTL010000066.1:0-22785 GCA_041179425.1 Pseudomonadota bacterium
TCATGCCCAGCTCCGCGTCGCGCCCGCTCACCGTCTTGGGTGTCTTGGGCAGCCGCACCGGGGTGGCCCGGGAGATGGCGATCTTGGCGCTACTGAGTGCTTCGCGGACCACCTCGAGGGCCTCGTGCGGGGTGGTGATGATCCAGTGTTCGCCGTCGCTCTGCACGTCTTCGGCACCCGCGCCCACCGCGAGCTCGAACAGCTGCTCTTCGCTGGCCGCGCTCTCCGGCAGGGTGATCTGGCCCTTGGCCTCGAAGGCCCACGCCGCCGACCCCGCCGCGCCCAGCTGACCACCGTGTTTGTCGAACACCTTGCGCAGCTCGGCCGCGGTGCGGTTTCGATTGTCGGTCATGATCTCGCACAGGAACAACGTGCCGGCTGGGCCCACGCCTTCGTACAGCAGCTCTTCGTAGGTCACGCCTTCGAGCTCGCCGGTGCCCTTCTTGATGGCGCGCGCCACGTTCTCGGCGGGCATGTTGTTGAGCTTGGCGTCCTCGAGCGCGTGGCGCAGCCGCGAGTTGGCGTTGGGGTCGCCGCCGCCCAGCCGAGCCGCGACGGTGATCTCCTTGATCACCTTGGTAAAGATCGCACCTCGCTTGGCGTCTTGTGCGCCCTTGCGACGTTTGATGGTGGACCACTTGCTATGGCCGCTCATGCGCTCTCTCCTCGAAAAACACGCCTTTGTCCCCCGCGAACCGATGTTCGGGCGCGGTCGTGCGCGCAAACATCGAACGAACAGCGCCTGCCGGCCCGCTTCGCGAAGCGCCTCTATACCACACACCACGGCTGTGCCGGCCGGGCCCGTCGAGCGTCCGCTATAGTCGGTGCACATGCAGATCGAACACCTGATGTCGGGACGGCTGTCGGGGAAGTCGCTGGCCCTGGCAGCGCGCGCGCTCAGGCGGCCCAAGCTGGCAGCCATCGGCGCAGACGTGCTGCGACGCGAGCTGGGGATCACATCGCTGGCTGCGCTCAGTCAGGGACAGGGCATCCTCGAGCCCGACATCGCGCCGCGCGCCGCGCGAGCACCGCGCTCGTTGTCCTCGATCGCGAACACGCCCGAGAGTCCGGGTTGGGCCACTACGAGCGAGGCGCTCACGCGGGGTTATCGTCAGCGCCACTTCTCCCCCGACGAGATCCTCACGCGGGTGCTCGCCGAGGCCGACCGACTGGCCGATCGGCAGCCGTGGTTGCGCTGCTTGTGGCTGCGCGACGAGCAGGTTGCGCGGGCTGCGGCCCGCGCTGCGAGTGAACGTTATGCGCGTGGTCAGACCCTGGGTCCGCTCGATGGCGTTCCGGTGGTGGTGACCGAGCAGCTGGCCGTGCAGGGGCTACCGCGACGCGTGGGCAACGACCTGCCGAGCGATGCGCCCATGGAGCGCGACGCCGCCATCGTGGCGCGCCTGCGTGCCGAGGGTGCGATCATCGTCGGGCAGACCGCGATGACCGAGCTCGGCCTCTCTCCGCTCGGCGTCAATCCCAAGCGGCCCGCCCTGCGCAACCCACACCACGTCGAGCGCATCGCGGGCGGGAGCGCAACCGGTGCGGCGATCGCGGTGTCGGTGGGGCTCACACCGCTCGCCATCGGCGCCGATGGGGGCGGGTCGATTCGTGTGCCTGCCGCGCTGTGCGGCGTGTTTGGCCTCAAGCCCAGCTTCGGTCGACTGTCGCGCGCGGGAGATGCCATCGGAGGCAGCCTCAACCACGTGGGCCCGATCGGGGCGAGCACGCGCGACCTCGCACTGTGCCTCGACGTGGCGGCCGGCGCCGACCCGGGCGACCCGTCTTCTCTGCACGCTCCGCGGCCGCGTTCTCCATTCGCAGCGTCCATCGCGCGCGGTGTGCGCGGCCTCTCCGTGGGCGTCGACGAGAGAGAGTGGAGCGAGGCCGAGCCCGCGGTGCAGCGCGCTGGCGAGCAAGCACTTCGCGCGCTCGTGCAGAGTGGTGTCCAGCTGGTCGACGTCGACATTCCGCTCGCGCGCTACGCCTCGCAGATCGGCTTCGTCACGGTGGCCGCGGAGCTGGCGTCGTCATTCGCACAGGCCTTTGCGCAGCGCCGCGATGCGTTCGGTCTCGACACCCAGGTCCTGCTCTGGGTCTCGGCGCAGCTGAGCGCACGCGAGTACCTCCGTGCACAAGCACTGCGCGAGAGCCTGCGGCGCGAGGTCTGCTCCGTGCTGCTCGAGGTCGACGCCCTCGCTCTTCCCACCACGCAGCGCACGGCGTTGCCGGTCAGCGATCTCGACGACCGTCAGGGCCGCCTCGACGCAGCGGGCGTACGCGCCCTGTGCCGCTACACCTTCCTCGGCAACCTGACGGGACTCCCATGTGGTACCGCGCCAGTCGGCCTCGACCCCGAGGGCCTGCCAATCGGGCTCCAGCTGGTGGGCGATGCCTGGGATGAAAACACCATCCTCGCCCTGATGGCAGAGCTAGAGCGCTCGGGCCCAGCCCACATCGCAAGGCCGCCGTATCACGTCGATCTGCTCCGCGATCTGTAACTCTCGGACTCCGCCGTGCGCGCGCAGCCGAAGGCCTTCAGTTAATTCTTCGGCTGGAACTTGAAGGGGGCGTCGAAGACTGCGCAGGAGCCGCCTGCCGGTGCCGGGAACGACCAGCCCTTTGCGACATTTTGCATGCAGCTCTTCACTTCGGCGTCTTTGAGGTTGCCCGTGACGCGCGTGGCCGTGACCTTGCCGTCGTTGCCGATGCGCACCTGCAGCACGACGTTGCCCTGGAGCTGGTTGTCGTTGCGAAGCTGGCGCTCGTAGCAGCTGCGGATGGCGCTCGAGCCGTCGGCGACCACCGCGCGAACGTCGCCTCCGGTGAGGGAGCCCTGGCAGTTCCAGATATCTGCAGCCGGAGCGCGCGGCTTTTTGACCGGCTCGACGACCGCCGGACCCGCATCGGGGACCTCGGGTTCGTCGACCGGAATCTCCACCGTGTCCTGCGTCAGCGACGTGGGGCGCTCGACGTTCTGCGTAGGTGGCGGCGCGGGCTTGGGCGGCTCAGGCTCTTTGCGTGTCGCAAAGTAGGCGCCCAGACCGCCTCCCACCAATAGCAATAGAACGAGGAGGTACTTCGCGTAGCCCCCACCGGAGGGTGGCGGCGTCAGGGACTCGGAAGCCATTGCGCCGTAGGTTAGCGCATGGCATTGCCCCTGCCACGTATTCTCCGCTAGCACGCCAATCTACGGCTGTCTTTCCCGCCTGAGCGTTGCCCCAGCACGTACGCGTACACGCCCTTTGGTCGTACACGCCCTTTGCGCGCCGAGGTTGTGGGCTGGTCTGAGTGTGGATCCGCGCGAGCCGCGGGCGCGCACGCGAGCGTTGAGACGGCCATGTCGCCGGGGTGTGCTAACAGCGCAGCCGGATCTACTTGATCGGCCGCGCGTTCGGGGTGCTTGCGGGATTCCGCCGGCGTGTCTATCGTTCGCGCCCTTCAGGCTCCGCCAAAGGCGACCATGCGCAATACGATTCAGAACGTTGGCCTGCTAGTGATCGTGCTGACCCTGAGCGCGATCTTCTTGCTCCAGTTCGGGGGCCCGCAATCACAGGGCTGCTCCCAAGACTCGGGAGCCCAGTACGCGGCCAAGGTCTACGGAGACACGATCACGCTCGGCGAGATGAAATCGGCCTACATCTTGGCCAACGGTCCTCGCTACAGCACGCAAGCGGCGCGCGACATGAAGCTCAAGGAGCTGGTGTTGTCGGGTCTCATCGAGCGCGACTTGCTGGCGCGCGAGGCCGCCGAGCTCGGGTTTCGTGTCGGCGAAGACGACGTGATGATCAAGCTCGCCGAAGAGGGTGTCGTCTACGTATCGGCGCCGGTCGGTGCGCCCGCGGCGTTGCCCAACGGCCCCATGCCGATCAGCTTCGAGGACGAGAAGGGGGAGTTCAACGCAGACAACGCGCGTCGCTTCATCCAGAACCGCCTCGGTCGCACCATCCAAGAGTTTGCGCAGTCGCAGATCCAAGAGACGCTGGCCGAGCGCATGCGCGAGGTCGTCGGCAGCTCGGTGGCAGTGAGCCCGGCCGAGGTGTGGGACGCCTACGTGCGCGAGAAAGACAAGGCCGAGCTCAAGTACGTGCGCTTCGACAACGCGTTTTATCGCGAGCTGGTCGAGACCACCCCCGCCGATCTCGCGGGCTGGCTCAAGGATCACGCGACCGAGGTCGACGCCGAGTACGAGCGGCAAAAGCACCGCTACACCGGGCTCGAGAAGCAGGTGCGTGCGCGGCACATCCTGATCAAGGTCGCGAGCGACGCCAACGACGCCACCAAGGCCGTCGCCAAGAACAAGGCAGAGGCCGCGCGCGCTCGTGCCGCCAAGGGCGAGGACTTCGCCAAGCTGGCTCGCGCACTCAGCGAAGACTCGGGCAGCGCCGCGCAGGGCGGCGACCTCGGCTACAACACGCGCGGCAAGATGGTCGCGCCGTTCGACGACGCGCAGTTCGCGCTCAAGCCGGGCGAGCTGTCCGCAGTCGTCGAGAGCCGCTTCGGCTACCACGTGATCAAGGTCGAAGGCGTGCGCGAGGGCGACGTTCCCCTGGCCGAGGCCAAGAGCGAGATTGGTCTCGAGCAGCTCAAGTCCGCGCGCGCCGAGGCGATGGCCAAGAGCGCCGCCGAGCAGACCCTCGCCGAGCTCAAGGGAGGCACCACCATCGACGAGCTCGAGCCGCGTCTGGTCAAAGAAAAAGAGGTCGGCGGCGATCGTGCGTTGGCCCCTCTGGTCAAGGAGACCCGTCCCTTTGGCCGCGGTGCCACGCCCATCCCCGGGCTCGACAACGGCGAGCTGGTTCGCGTCGCGTTCGAGCTCACCCCCGAGAGTCCGCTGCCCGCGACGCCCGTCAAGGCTGGCGACAGCTGGGTCGTGGTGCGACTGAGCTCGCGCGAGCAGGCCAAGCGTGAAGCCTTTGCCGGTGCCGACGAGCAGCGGCTCAGCGACGCGCTCCTTCGTCGCAAGCGCAACGAGGTGGTCGACCGCTACGTACTCGAGCTGCGCAAGAAGGCGGAGCAGGGCGGCAGTGTTCGTGTCAATCCGGCCGCGCTCGCGTACACCGCGTCCGAGGAGCAGGCTTCGCTGTGAGCGCTTCGGCGCCAACAGCCATAGGCACACAGACTGGTTCAGAGGCGTCGCCGACGTCCGCCGTGACAACCAGCGTGGTCGAGCACACGGCGCGCAACGGGCTGCGCGTCGTGGTCGTGCCCCAGGCACACTTGCAGGGCGCCACGCTGTCGGTGTTCGTCAAGGTGGGCCCGCGCTACGAGCGCAGCGAAGTCAACGGCGTCAGCCACTTCCTCGAGCACATGTTGTTTCGCGGCACCGAGCGCTTCGCGACGGCGTACGAGCTGAGCCTGGCGACGGAGCGGCTCGGCGGCACGCTCGAGGCGGCCACCTATGCGGACTTCACCAACTATCAGATCAGCGTGCCGCGCGAGCTGGCCAGCGAGGGCCTCGAGCTGCTCGCACAGCTCTTGCGCGCGCCGCGTTTTCTCGACCTCGAGCTCGAGAAAAAGATCGTGCGCGAAGAGATCTTGGCCGACCTGAGTGCCGATGGGCGCGAGGTCGACATCGACAACCTGTCGCGCATGCTTTTGTTCGGGCAGCACCCGTTGGGCTTCAAGATCACAGGCGACGCCGACAACGTCGACAGGCTCACGCTCGACGACCTGCGCGAACACATGCGCCTGCACTACGGAGCGTCCAACGCGGTCGTCGTCGCCACGGGTGCCGTCGAGCCCGCCGCGATCATTCTCGCCAGCGAGAGGGCCCTGGGCAGCTTGCCGCGCGGCCAGCTGACCCTGCTCGAGCAGCCGCCGCCTGCGCGCCATCAGCGTCACCTGTGGTTCGTCGACAACGACGCCAGCCAGACCGAGGTGCGGGTGTGCTTTCGGTCGGCGGGTGGCGACGACCCCGACTACATGGCGCTCAAGCTGCTGCTCCGCGTGCTCGACGACGGAATGAGCACGCGTCTGCACCGCCGCATGACCGACGAAACTGGGCTCGCTTACGAGGCGTTTGCCGCGCTCGACAGCTACGAAGAGATCGGGGTCGTCGAGATCGGGGCCAGCGTCGAGCACGACAAGGTGAGCGAGGCGCTGGCCGTCATGCTCGCCATGGTGAGCGAGCTGCGCGACGGCGAGATCGGCGAGGACGAGCTCGAGAAAGCGCGCACGCGCTACGCCTGGAACCTGCGGCGCATCCTCGACTCGGCCGAGGAGATGGCCATGTACGCGGGCACGCAAGCCGTGTTTGGCCGCAACCCCGACCTGACTCTCCTGCGCGCCGAGTGTCAGCGCGTCACGCGCGAAGACCTCAAGCACGCCGCAGCGCGCGTGTTCCGGCGCGAGAACGCGCACGTAGTCTGCGTGGGCAAAGTGAAGAAAGCCGTCGAGCGCGCAGCGACCAAGGCGTTCGACAGCTGGAAGTAACGCGAGCTCTCCTCGTAGACGCGCACGAGCACGAGTACGAGTACGAGGACGTCTACGACTCGGACTTGTCGCTAACAGGCTCGGTGCGGGACCTCTGAGGGGAAGATCTTTCCCGGGTTGAGGATGCCCTCTGGGTCGAACGTACGTTTGACCCGCTGTTGCCACTCGATGAGGGCAGGGCTCTGCTCGAGCGCGAGATAAGGCGCCTTGAGCACGCCGATGCCGTGCTCGCCGCTCAGCGTCCCGCGCAGCGAGACCACCTCTCGGAACAGCGCCTCGATGGCGGCGTGGACCCGGGGCTCGTCGCTGTCGTCCTCCCACAAAAAGTTCACGTGCAGGTTGCCGTCGCCCGCATGACCGTAGGTCGGCATGCGCACTCCGTAGCGCTCGCTGATGCGGTCGCGCGCCTCGAGCAGGGTCGCAATCTGACTCTTGGGGACTACGACGTCTTCTGCCAACTTGTGGCGAGCTGAACGACGCAGCGCGTACGAGAGCTCGCGGCGCGCCGCCCACAGTCGCTCGCGCTCACTGCCGTTCTGCGCGACCAGCACGTCGATTGCACCCGATTGCAGCAACGTGTTGCCGGCGCGCTCGAGCTCGCTGTCACACAGCTGCTCCGGGCCGTCGAGGTCGATGAGCAGCGCTGCGCGCACCCCGTCTGCGACCGGAAACGCCAACGACGGGCGGACCAGATCGAGCGTGTCCCCGTCGAGCAACTCGAGACAGCGCGGCACGACCCCGAGCTTGAGCACGGCGCTCACCGCCTGCCCCGCGGTGCGCGCATCGGGCAATAGGGCCAGCAGCGTGACCACGCGCTCGGGCTTGACGATCAGCTTGAGCGTCGCGCGCGTGATGATTCCGAGTGTGCCTTCGCTGCCCACCATCAGGGCTGCGAGGTCATAACCGGTCACTCCTTTGACGGTTCGTTTGCCGAGTGACAGCGGTGTGCCGTCGGCGGTGACCACCTCGAGTCCGAGCGTCCAGTCGCGCGTCACGCCGTACTTGAAGGCGCGCGGTCCGCCTGCATTTTCGGCCAAATTACCGCCAATTGCACAGCTTGCCAGCGAGTTGGGATCGGGCCCGTAGAACAGCCCTTCGGCCTCTACCGCCGCGTGCAGGTTGCCCAAGACCAGGCCCGGCTCGACCACGGTGACCAGGTCTTCGCGATGGATCTCGTCGAGCGCGCGCATGCCTTCGAACGCGAGCACGACACCGCCCCGAACCGGGACGGAGCCGCCCGTGCGACCGGTGCCTCCCGCGCGTGGCGTGACGAACACGCCGTGGCGCGAGCACGCCTTCATCACGGCGATCACGTCTGCCTGGCAACGCGCGCGAATGACAGCATCAGGTGTCCTAGGGGGAGTCTCGCTCTCGTCGCGCGCGTAGCTCGCGCACACGTCGGTGTCCGTAATCACCTGGTCGCTGCGTACCGTCCGATCGATTTCGGACAATGCGATCGCCACGTTCGACTTCATCGGGGACACGCTGCTGCCGACTCTGCACAGCGTCAAGTGCAGCAATCCGTGGCTCTCGGCGCAGAAGACTCGTACTATGGCCTGGCCCGCATGAGCCCCCTCCGTGTCGTACTCATCGATGACCATCCCGTGTTGCGCGAAGGTCTCGCAATGTTCTTGGCGCACCAAGACGACTTCGAGTGCGTGGGCCAAGCAGCCGACAAAGCAGCGGCCACGGTGCTGCTCACCACCGAGCGACCCGACTTGGCCGTGGTCGACCTGGCGCTCGGCGCCGAAGACGGGCTCGAGCTGGTGCGCTCCATGCGCAGCCTCAGCCCCAACACCAAGACCCTCGTGCTCACCATGCACGAAGAGCACGACTACGTTCGCGCAGCGCTGCTTGCAGGCGCCAACGGTTACGCGCTCAAGCGCGGCAGCGCCAAAGACGTCATCGATGCGCTGCGCCGCGTGATGGCGGGCGAGCAATATCTCGACGCCGGGCTCGGCGACAAGAGCTGGGATTCGTACTTGGCCTCGGGTGCGACCGAGCAGCGGCTCGCCGTCCTCACGCCGCGCGAGCGACAGGTGTTCGAGCTGGTCGCGCGTGGCGTCACCCACCGCGAGATTGCCGAGCAGCTCGGCATCGGCAAGAAGAGCGTCGACACCTACCGCGCCCGTCTGTATCAAAAGCTGGGCATCAACTCGCGCGCGGAGCTTGTCGCCATCGCGCTCGAGCTCGGCGTTCTTCAAAAGCGTTAGTCCCTGGGCACCGCAAGCTTGCTTGCGTGCCTTGCTTGAGCACGTGCCCGCATGCGCCGCGCCCCGTGCCCGCACGGCTTCTTTGTATCGCGGGGAGGCACTCCGATCGTAACCTTGCGCGGAGGGGCGGGATGACGACGGACGAAAAGAGCCACGTCGTAAGCGAGCGCGCGATGGCCGCGCCCGCCGCTTCACCAGCTGCGCGTGGGCCGGTGGCTCCGCTTCAGCAGAGCGAGCTCGCGTCGGTCTGGCTGCTCGACGGGGTGTCGCTCGAGTCCGTGTTTGGCATGCTGGTCCACTGCGCGGTGGTCGAGCACGAGGCGGGCCACCTGCTCATCGCGCCGACCCGCTCCGAGCGCACCTTGTTCTTGCTGCTGCGCGGCTCGCTCGAGGTGCACCTCGAAGCCGACCTGAGTGTGCCCGTGGCCAAGGTCGAGGCGGGGCAGAGCGTGGGTGAGATCTCGGTCATCGACGCGCGGTCGGCCTCGGCCTACGTGGTCACGGCCGAGCCGTCGCGTCTGCTCGCCATCGACGAGGCCACGTTCTGGCGCCTGATCGCCAACTCGCACCCGTTCTCCTTCAACCTGCTGATGCTGCTCGCGCAGCGCATGCGCGCCAGCAACGAGCAGCTCTCGGCCACCGCACAGCGCAGTCGTCTGCACGAGCGCGAGGCCATCACCGACGCCCTGACGGGCCTGTACAACCGACGCTGGCTGGACCAGCGCCTGCCGCGCCTCATCGCACGTCACCTGCGCGCGCAGCGGCCGCTCTCGCTGCTGGCGGTCGACATCGATCACTTCAAACGGTTCAACGACGACTTTGGCCACGCGACCGGCGACCGGGTGCTGGCGCTGGTCGCGAGCACCGTGCTCGAGCAGCTGCGTCCGACCGATCTCGCGGTGCGCTACGGCGGCGAAGAGTTCTTCATCGTGTTGCCCGAGACACCGCTCGACGGCGCGCTGATCGCTGCCGAGCGTCTGCGCGCACGGATCGCCTCCGCACGCACGTCGGTGGTCGAGCGTGCCATTACGGTCTCCATCGGAGTCGCGCAGCTGGTGCCGCCCGAAGACGCGGCGGCCTTGCAGGTGCGCGCCGATCAAAAGCTCTACCTCGCCAAGTCTCGCGGTCGCAACCGGGTCGAGAGCTGACCCGTTTCACGCACCGCGTCCCCACCCACCGCCGAATTGCCTCTCATGCCGGACTCGAAACAAAACAAGAACACTTCGTACGCTCGCGAGAGCGCGCTCGCCGAAGAAGAGGTGTACGGCGCGCTCGGCGCGCTGATGGGCACCCTCGAGGTCGTCGCGACCGACGATCTAGATCCCGTCTCGTCTGCGCAGAGCGAGCGGCTTCGCTCGGCCCTCGGGGTCTGTTACGGGCTGCAGCAGCAGATCGAGGCGCTGCTCATCCTGTCGTCGAGCGACCTCGAAGAGCGTCTGCGGCGCGGCACCGTGCGTATTCGTCCTCTGGTCGAGCACGCCGTGCGGGGCGCGCGCCGAGCGTTCGAGACGGTCGGTGTCAGCTTGACGATGCCGCCGGGCGACGACTGGGGTCGTGAGTCAACACGCATCGACTCGTCGCGTGTCGACCGCACCATCCGCGCGCTGACCGAGCTCTTGGTGACCGGCGTGGGTCGCGGCGGCACCATCCAGGCCGAGGTGCACAAGCGAGGCTCGCTGGTCGAGCTGGCGCTCTTGGGCGCGCGGGCCGAGCTACCCCCCAAGGCGCCTCTCATGCCGGGGGCATTGCTGATGGCACGCGCGGCGACTCGGCTGTTCACGCTGTCAGGAGGAGCATTCTCGTTCGACGTCGAGCAGCTCGCCATGCACATCTCGCTGCCCCTCGCGGAGGTCCCTTGAGTATCGACGGGAGCGCGGGCTCGTGAGTGCCCCGCCTACAGTCCGGGAGATCCGTGCCGCGCTCGAAGCCGACGCGTTCATCTTCTATTACCAGCCCAAGGTGAGCTTTTTGACGGGGCGCATCACCGGTGGCGAGGCGCTGATTCGTTGGCGCACGCCCGAGGGCCGCATCATCCCGCCCGCGGTGTTCATCCAGATCGCGGAGGATGAAGGGTTCATCTCCGAGATCACGCAGCGCATGTTTCCGCGCCTACTCGCGGACTATCAAATCATCAGCGCGTTGCCTGCGGGTGGAGGGCACGTCGCCTTCAACGTGTCCGCGGCCGATCTGCAGCACGAGTCGTTGGTGATCGACATCGAGAGTGCGCTCGACCGCAACGCGATCCCGCCCGACAAGCTCCGGCTCGAGGTCACCGAGGCCGCCGCGCTCAGCACCAGTCCGTCGATGCGTGAGTGGGTCGAGCGTCTGGTCAAGCGCGGCGTCGAGTTTGCGATGGACGACTTCGGGACTGGCTACTCTTCGCTCGATGCCATTCGGCAGCTGCCGTTCGCCACGCTCAAGGTCGACCAAGGCATGGTGCGCGAGATGCAGACCTCCGAACGCGCCGCGATGTTGGTGCACGCCAACGTGTCGCTCGCGCAGGTGCTGGGCATGGAGGCTGTCGCCGAGGGCATCGAGACCGAGCCCATCTATCGGGCGCTCATGCACAGCGGTTGTCGCGAGGGGCAGGGCTACTGGATGAGTCGGCCGCTGCCGCTCGAAGACTACCTGGCCCTCGTCAAGAGTGGTCGCACCTGGCCGGCCTCGCACGCGGGGCTCTTGCGCTCTGTGCTGATGAGTCACGTGGTCGAGCTGCGGCGCGTGATGGACTGGGTGTACTCCGCGCGCACGATGGGCCCTGCGCCCAGCACGCCGGACACGGTGCAGCAGCTCACTCCGCTCGGCGAGCGCAGGCGCATCGCGTTCTCGGCCTGGTACGAAGGAGCCGGGCAAGCGCTGCGTGGACAGCCGGCCTTCGAGTCGATGCGCGTGCCCAACGAGATCCTCAACGAGACCTACGCCGCGATCCAAGCCGAAGCCGCGCGCGACACCAGTCCCGAAGAACTGGCGCCGCTACTCAAAAAGCTGTCGCACTACGCGGTGGTCCTGATCGGAGATCTGCTGCGTCTCGAGTCGGAGATGTTGCTCGACGAGATGAGAGATAGCGGCCCAGACCGCTAGCCCGCTCGAACACGAACACGTGCACGAACACGTGCACGAGCACGAACACGAGCCCGAGCACGAGCACGAGAGGCAACGAGCCCGAGCACGTGGACGAACACGCAGGAGCCTCCTCGCTCGGGCACGGGCGTAGAGATCCAGCGACGAGCCCGCGTGTTCGTCCTCGGGCACGTGCTCGTTGTCTCTCGTGCTCGTGCTCGTGCTCGTTGTCTCTCGTGCTCGTTGTCTCTCGATCTCGATCTCGATCTCGATCTCGATCTCGATCTCGATCCGCTTACATCATTTGCAGCATGCGATCGTACTGCTCGACATAAGTGGCATTGTCGACAGGAGGACACAACTCAGGCGACAAGCGAACACCAAACCCTGGCGGCGCTGCACCCCGAGCTCCCGTCGCGAGAGTTCGGGTCCACATGATCTCTCCGCGGATGTGACAGGCGCGCGCCGCTCCCGGGGGTCGAAGCTCGAGCCACGCTTGGCCCTTGCTGGGGGGCGCGTCGAAGGTGCGGATGTACATGCCCTCCCGGCTGAGGTTGTAGGTCAGTCCGAGTCTGTTCTCCATCTCTCCCGCTGCGCGGAACGAGATCAGAGTTGCGTACAAGATTCGGCGCGAGGCGCGCGACTCGAGTAGCTCGCGCGGTCGCAGCAGCTCGTTGACGACGAACAACAGATCGTCGGGTGGCGCTTCTTCGGGGACCACGGTCCAGCCGTGCGGAGACAACGAACCTGACTGTTTGCCGGAGGCGAGCAGCACGGCCGGCATCTCGCCGACCCAGTGCTCCGCGAGCTTTTGGAGCGCGCTGCGCCCACCCTCCGGCGGCAAGGTGTTGCTGACCACGAGCACCTTGGGCGGGGAGCGCTCGGCGACGGACAGCGCCTCCTGCATGGTGGCGGCAAACGAGACGTCGAAACCCGCCTGACGCAGCACGCGCCCAAACAACGAGCGGCGGTGCACATCTGCGTGCGCGAGCAGACACGAACCCTGGAACAACGCAGTGCGCGCGCGCGGGTCGAAGCTGGCCAGTGCTGCGAGGCGACGCGTGAGCCCGCCCAGGTCGTGGATGGCCACGACGTCGTCGGCTCCGATGGCGTGCAGCTCGAGCATGATGCGATCGGAGATGTGCTCGGCGAGCGCGATCAGCGGAACGCCAAAGCAGCTCGCGTTGCCGCGCAGCACACGTGCGATGTCGCGCACGTCGTGAGGCGAGTCTGCGAGCACGCAGCGCGGTTGGTAGGTCTCCAGGGACTCACGCAGCTGCTGCAGGCCGGGGATGAAGACAACCTCGCGAGAAGCTCGCTCGATTGCTTCGCGTACGCCGCGCTCTCTGTCCCCGAGCTGCTGGCCAACCACCAGAACGGTCATGTCGCTCCCCCTACGAACCGCGGGTCACGCCGGGCAATCGCTGCGCACGCCGTTCGTTTCGAGCCTGCAAAAATAACACAGTCAGACCGGAGCGGTGCGGCCGTGTGTTTTGCCGGGTCGAGTCAGTGGGTCGAGCTGAGACGAAAGCGCACCTCTGCCCGATCGAGCTGTTCACCCACTAGCAGCTCACCGTCTTGGGTGGCCAACAGTGCACTGGCGAGGCGCAGCCAGATCAGGCTGCGGGTGGCGCGCCGTCGCCGGGACAGCTCGGCGATGCAGAGCAGTGGTTCGGTGCTCTCGCCCGGCTGTGCGTCGTGGGCGGCAAGCCCAAAACTCTCGGCCCCGCCGCGTGTGAGCCGCAAGCGGCCGTGCTCCTGGATCAGCTCGACCCGCGCCTGAAAAGCTTTGTTGGGTCCGGTGCTCAGCGCCGTGAGCAAGGCGTAGACACTCCGCCGCAGTACGGCTCGGTCGAACCGAGCGAGCGCCGTCAACGTGGCCGGCGCGAACTGCGCGTCGATGGTGCAGGTGGTGCCGTTGCGGGTGGGGTCGAGGGCATCGGTGAGCGCGCTGCGTAGATCGGTGCGCACCGGCTCCATCAGGCGACCAATCAGCTCCACCTCGGCCAGCTCGAGGCAGGCTTCGACCACGGAGCCGAGCTCGACGCTGCCCTGCAAGATGTGTTGGACAAAGGTGTGCTGCTCGTCGCCGAGCGGTCCGTACGACTCCGAGCTGAGCAGCTCGGCAAAGCCCTGGATCGACTGGAGCGGCGAGCGCAGCTCGTGGCGTGCGCTGGCGAGCAACGAGTACACGGTGTCGTCGCCGGCCAGGGGGGCGAGCGCTCGTGCACCATCGCGCAGCAGTGCGTCGCTGTCGCTGGGCCGAGTGCCAGGTCTGTGTTCACTCGCGTCCGCCTCCCGAGCGCGCACTTCATCGTCGTCGACTTGGTGATTGGAGTCTGGAACTACGCGCACGGCTTACTCCTGGTGACGCGGTGTCGGTGGGTTGCTGCGCGCCAAGCTCGCTGTTCGCTCGCCGTGCGAGAAAGAGCGCAGAGGAGTGTCAGACCTCTGCGTCCGTTGTGCGCAGTGAGCCCGAGACTACGCGCCAGACTCTGGGGAGTGAAGTCGCAATTATCGGCCTTCGGGGCCGCAGGCAAGCTTGCGTCTCCGACCTGTATCAGGCGGATTGGCCGACAAGTTGCGGAGCGAACCAGAGTAAGATCTCCGCTGGAGGGCCAAAGGTGCAGGAAAGAGTGCTCGTCGTGGACCACGACGGTTCGATGCGACAAGCGATCGCCTCCGTGTTGGTGACAGCAGGCTATATCGCGGTGCAATCGGCAGACGCCGAGGCCGCGATGGCCGCGCTCGAGGCAGAGCCCATCGACCTGGTCGTGCTCGACTACATCCTGGCTGGCAAGTCGTGCATCACGCTGTGCGATGCCATTCGTCGGTCGTCGTTCGGCGTCGACCTGCCCATCCTCGTCGTGAGCGCAGCCAGCGACGGAGCGAGTCAGCGCGCCGCCATCGAGGCCGGAGCCGACGACTTCCTCACCAAGCCCGTGCACCGCGGCGAGCTGCTCTTGCGCATTCGTTCGCTGCTCCAGTTTCGGCGCATGCGCCAAGAGCTGGCGGCCAGCAACGAGCTGCTCCGTCAGCAGCGCGACGCCATCCTGCGCGTGCAGCAGCAAAAGGACGAGCTGATCGAGGTCATCGTGCACGACCTCAAAAACCCGCTCGCCGCGATCGCCGCCAACGCAGGCTTTTTGACCATGGCGCGCGAGATGAACGAAGACGTGCGCGAGTGCTCGCACTCGATCTCCAGCGCCGCCGACAACATGCTGCGCATGGTGCACAACATGCTCGACGTGTCGCGCGCCGAGGACGCCACGCTCGCGCTGCGCGTCGAACGTATCGACCTGACGGGGCTGGTGCGCCAGACGTGCGCACTGATGGCGCGCCGCTCGGAAGACAAACGTGTCGCGCTGGTGGCCGACGTGGCGGCCGAGCCGTTGTGGGTAGAGGCCGACAACGACCTGATGCGGCGCTTGATCGAGAACCTGGTCGACAACGCCGTTCGTTACAGCTCGGGCGGGGGCAAGGTCACCGTCTCCGCCAGGGAACGAGACGGAGAGATCGCCCTGGCCATCTCGGACGAAGGCCCGGGCGTTCCTCGCGAGCATCGCGAGCGCATCTTCGAGAAGTACGCGCAGCTCGATCGCTCCGAAGACCGCGCGCAGCATCGGTTTGGGCGCGGTATCGGGCTGGCCTTCGTCAAGCTCGCGGTGCAGTCGCACGGCGGCCGCATCTGGGTCGACGACAACGAGCCCACGGGCGCTCGTTTCGAGATGCGTTTCCCGCGCGAGTCGTTTCTCGGCGCGCGCCCGCAGGCTGCGCACGCACCCACGCTGCGCTGAGCGTCAGCTCTTGGGCTTGGGCGCCAACGAGTCTCGCTCGTTTTCGCTCTCGTTGGCGCTGGTCACGAGTGATTGCAGCGTGCTGCCATCGAAGTGGGTCAGTGCAGCGCGCGCGCGGGTCTCGTCGATACGGTAGAGCGCTTCGCCGCCCTCGATGTGCGTGATGCCCGGGTACTCGGCCTCGAGCGCATCGCGCGCGGCCTTGAGGCGCTTGACCGCATGGTCGGCGGCACCGATGCGCGACAAGTCGTCGATGCGCGCGAACGCCTCTTCGAGTGTGCTCACCAGCTCGTTGTGTTTCCACGGTTTCTGGATGTAGCGGTGGATCTCGCCGCCGTTGATGGCGCTAATGGCCGTGTCGAGACGCGCGTTGGCGGTGAGCAGGATGCGCACTGGTGCCAGCGCTTCTGCGCGCACGTGCGAGGCCAGCGTCACGCCGTCCATCTGCGGCATATCGATGTCGGACAACAACAAGTCGGCTCGCTCTGCGCGCAGCATGGTGAGCGCCTCGAGCCCGTTGTTGGCGATGCGTGTGGTGTGGCCGAGCGCGCGCACGACACGCGCGAGTGCCTTGGCTACCTCGGTGTCGTCGTCGGCGATCACCACGGACCGCTTGATTGGATCGCGCTGCGTCATAGTGCGAGCCACCTCCGCCAGCCCGGTCGCGCCATCGCCGCCATCACGGCGTCGAGCTCGCGCGCCAGCTCGCGTGCATCTTGGTGTCGCTGCTCTGGATACTTGGCCAGTGCGCGCGTGACGGTGCGCTCGAGCGCCTCGGGCAGCGGGCCGAGTGGACTCTCCACCGTGGGCACCGGATCTTCGATGTGTTTGGCGATCACGGCACGTGGGTCGCTGGCATCGAACGGGCAGTTGCCGGTGAGCATCTCGAACAGCACGCAGCCGAGCGAGTACAGGTCGGAGCGGCGATCGGGAGGATTGCCGTAGGCCTGTTCGGGCGCCATGTACCAGGGCGTGCCCAGCGTGCCTGCCTTTTCGTCGGGACGCGCACTGCTCAGCGCCGCACCGAAGTCGAGCACCTTGATGCGCCCATCGGGCAGCAAGAACACGTTTTCGGGCTTGAGATCCCGGTGCACGATGCCCGCGCTGTGCGTGGCGTCGAGCACGTCGGCGATGGAGCGCGCGATCTGCACCGCGTCGTTGGGGTCGAGCGCGCCGACCCGAGCGATGCGCGCCGACAGCGTCTCGCCGTCGAGCAGCTCCATGGCCATCGCGATGCGGCCGTCGGGCAGCCGCAGGATGTCGTAGATGTCTACGACGCCGGGGTGACGGGTCGCCGCGGCCGCACGCGCCTCGCGCAGCAGGGCCGCGTTGGCTTTGGACGTCTGCGTGTTGGGCAAGCTCCACAGCTTGATGGCGGCGGGCTTTTTGAGCAGCCGGTGCTCGGCTCGGTAGACCACGCCCAGCGCGCCGCGCCCGAGCTCCTCGAGAATGCGGTAGTCGCCGATGACCTCGGGCGTCGCCTGCGCGCCGTAACGTCGGGTGTCGGTGACGACCGTGGGCATCGCCCTTCGCAGGTATGCCTCGAGGTGTCCCTGCCCCGAACGCACGCTCAGCGTCACGCTGTCACGCTTGCCTGCGAGCTCGATGCTGAAGTTGGCGAAGCGCTCATCGCGCGCCGTGAAGTCGAGCGCGCCGAGCAGCGCGAGGCGCGCCACCACGGCATCGGCCAGCACCGACTTGAGCTCGAGGCAGTTGACCGGCCCGCGCTGGAACTCCAGCGTGACGACGTGCACACCGCCGCGCGCAGGCGTGAGGTGTAGGGCCTCGGCGCCGGTGCGAAAAACGGCGTAGAGCAGAGCGTCCGCGACGGCGGTCGGCGAGAGCTGCGACACCGCATCGATCGTATCAAAGCCCGCGCATGCCCGTATACAGCCGCTCTGGAAGAAGGCCCCTTTTGCGGTGTCGGCTGTGGGTCGAGGTACTGCCCTCTGTTCGTTCGGAGGTGCGCTGCTAGGATGCCGCTCGCATGAGCTTTCTTGGAACCGAGCGCGAGGCGTCCTCGTCCGACAACTTTGGCCAGGCGGGGAGTACGTTCACGGCCCGGCCGCACCAGACCACCATCTCGGGGAGGGTGCCCGCGCCGCGCTGGGCGAGCCCCTGGTGGCTGTTGTTTCTGGGCCTGGCCATCGCCGAAGTGGTCGCGCTCGGCGTGCGCGAGCACCGTGTGCCCACCGAGAGCGACTGGGCGGGCGCCGCCGAGCTCGTGCGCCAGCAGCTCACCCCCAAGGACGCCATCACGGTGGCACCGGGCTGGGCCGACCCGCTCTTGCGGCTGTACCTGGGCGACCGCATCACCACCAAGATCTCGGGTCGCTCCGATCTCGACGCGTTCGACAGGTTGTGGGTGTTGTCCATCCGCGGCGCGGTCGCTCCGGATGCGCCGCACAGGCCGGCCAACTTCGCGCAGACGTTTGGTCGCGTGCGCGTCGAGCGCTTCGACTTCGAGCCCTCCAAGGTCATCCTCGACCTGGCCGACTCCATCAACACGGCGCGCGTCGAGATGCGTTCGCCGGGGGGCGACGAGCTTTGTGCGCTGCGCACGTTTCCGCCTACCGTCGTGCAGGGTGGGCTGGGCGGCGGTGTGATCGCGCCGAGGCAGCGCTTCGTGTGCGACGACGGCGCGCGACCGTGGTTGTGGGTCGGGCCGACCGTCATCGAGGCGCTCGACCTGTCGCCTCGGCGCTGCATCTGGACGCACCCACAAGGCGCGGACCCCATTTCCATCATCTTCCAAGACATTCCACTCGGCGCGCGCGTGGTGTTGTACGGCGGTCTCGACTACCACGACGAGCGCGATCTCGAGAAAGGCCCGATCGGGCTGCGCGTACTCATCTCCGGACGCGAGGTCGGCAACTTCGTGCACCGCGACGGCGACGGCATGGCTCGCTACGAGATCGACACGCGCAACGCGGGCACCAGCGGCAAGGGTGACCTGAGGCTGGAGGTCACGGCGCCGTTGCCGTTCCGGCGCTCGTTTTGTTGGACCGGCAGCGTGCAGAGCGGCACGCGCGCCACAGAGCCCGGTTCCTCCGCACCCAAGCAGAACAAGGAGGCGCCATGAGCGTCGTCACCACACCCGTGCACGTCGGCCTGCGCGACCATCTCGTCGGCGCGGCCATCGGCGCGGCCTACATGGTGGTGCTGCTGCTGACCGCCGGCGACCTCTGCATGTCGCGCGACGAGAGCTTCTACGTGGTCGCGGCCGAGGACTACGGCAACTGGTACGCGCAGGTGTTCAGCGACCCCGAGCAGGCGTTCACGCGCGAAGCCATCGACCGCCACTGGGCGTTCAACAACGAGCACCCCGCGCTGGTGAAGACGGTGTTCGCATGGACCTGGTTGCTCGATCAACGCGGCTGGCCCGCGCTGCGCGAAGCGGTCGGGCTCGAGCGCGACACCCTGTTCTCGCAGCCGTCCAACGCCTACCGCTTCGGCGGCATGCTCAGCGCGGGGCTGACACTCTGGCTGATCTACATCTTTGGCGCGCGCGCGGCCGATCGCAGGCTCGGTCTGTTTGCGGCGCTGGCGTTCGCCAGCTTGCCGCGCGTGTTTTATCACGCGCATCTCGACTGCTTCGACGTGCCCATCGTGTTGATGGTGACGTGGGTGACGTACGCCTACTGGCGCTCGCTGGTGTCCAAGCGCTGGGCGGTCATGACGGGCATCGCCTACGGCTTTGCGCTCGCCACCAAACACAATGCGTGGCTCGTCCCCGGCGTGCTCTTGGTGCACTACGCGTGGGTCGCGGGCCAAGAGGTGTCGCGCCGTCGTCGGGGCGAGCGCCAGCGCATCATCTTGGCGCCGTACTGGTTGATCGCCATGGTGGTGCTGGGTCCCATCATCTTCGTCGCGAGCTGGCCGTGGATCTGGCACGACACGCTGGCGCGCTTTTCGGCCTACGCGCGCTTCCACCTGCACCACGACTACTACAACATGGCGTACTTCGGCGTGAACTACTTCAGGCCGCCGTTTCCCATCAGCTACCCGTTCGTCATGACCTTGTTCACGGTGCCCTTCACCATCGTGCTGTTGATGGTGTTCGGCATCGCGCTGCGTCTGCGCGCGGTGATGCCCGTGTGGCTCGCCGCGCGTTTGATGCCGCGCGGCGAGCTGCGCGGCGACGCGCGCGCCACCGACGTGTTGTGGCTGGGCTCCGCCATCTTACCCATCTTGATCATCGCGCTGCCGTCGACGCCTATCTTCGGCGGCACCAAGCACTGGTTCACGGCCTACCCGTTTTTGTGTCTGTTCGCCGGCTACGCGGCGCTGCACGTCATCGTGTCGGCCGAGTCGCGGTTGATCAGTCGCGGGCTCGCGGAAGCGGGGCCCGTCTCCATCCTGGCCATGGCGGTGCTGCTGGCGCCGGGCTTTGCCGAGACCGCGCACAGTCATCGTTTTGGTCTCTCGCACTACACGCTCGCTGCAGGCGGTGTGCCCGGCGCGGCGGACTACGGGATGAACCGGCAGTTCTGGGGCTTCACCACGGGCAGCGTGGTCGACTTCCTCAAACAAAAGATGCCCGACGGCGGGAGCGTGTACCTCAACGACACCACCTTCATGGCGTTCGAGATGCTCAAGCGGGACGGGCTCTTGCCGGCCAACATCCGCGCCGAGGGGCGCATCACCGAGGCCGACTACGTGCTGGTGCACCACGAACACCACTTCGCCGAGGTCGATTACCAGGCCTGGTCCGCCTTCGGCAGTGTGCAGCCGGTGCACGTGCTCACCTACGACGGCGTGCCCATCGTCAGCATCTACGAGCACCCTCGCCGCCGCGGCAAACTGTAGCGCCTGGAGCCGGGTCCATGGCGCGATCCGCAGCTAGAGCGCGAGTAGGCGCGAGTTTCTGAACAGCTGATTGAAGGCGTGCACGTCGCGCGCACGTAGGCTGCGAAACGCGAGGCCCACGCCTCCCGGGCTCAACCAGCGCACGATGGCCGGCACCTCGCCCTCGTACTTGAGTGAGGCGATGGCGATCTGAATCGTCACTTCGGTCGCGAAGCGTACAGGGGCCACGGTGTGCACGAACATACCACCCAAGCTCAGGTCGCGCGTCTGGCCGGTGTGCCGTGCTTCGCCCTGCAGCAGCACGATATCGAGCTGAGTCGAGTAGCGATCGTGCGATCGTTTTTCGTGCAGACAACCTCCTCGCGTGCGACGCGCGCGGACCTGCGGCGGCACGACAGAACGAGGATAGACGAATGGGGAGCCCGGATGCTCAAAGATGCGGAGGGAACTAAAAAGCAGACCGAGCGCTCGTTTACTGCGGCGTTCGCGCTGCTCGTGACGGCACTCGCATGCTCCATCGTGGTCGTGCTCGCGCCGCGTCCGGTCCACCCGAGTCAGCTACCCGCGCTACGCCTTCCGCGTGCTGCGGTCGAGGCGGAGCTCGCTGTCGGTCACGCGCTGGCGGACAGCGTGCGTCCTCTCGAGCGCGAGCCCGAGGTCGTTCACGTGCTCGCCATGTACCGCGAAGAGGGGCTCGCCGAGCTGGCCGGTGCGCTGGACATGGCCAGGCTCGCCAACAGACGTCGAGAGCTGAGCGGCGCTGGCAACACGCTGTTCGCACGCCTCGGTGCCGAGCGCACACGAGCGCTGATGGCCAGCATCACGGAGCGTGCCATGTCGGCGTGGGCAGAAGCGCGAGACGACGACGAGGCGCGCGGCTTGTTGGGCAGCTTTCCCGCGTTGCTCGTGCGCTACGGCTACGTCGCCTCGTCGCCCGTAGCGAGCGCCGTCGCGAGCGTCGATACTCCGCGTGGTTTTCGAGAGGCGCCCCTGCTCGCCGTGCGCACGTTGTACAAGGCGCGCTTCAACCTGATCTTCGAGCGCGCGCTCGATCGCGACCTCAGGCCGATGGAGTTGTTGGCGTACGAAGGTTTTAACGCGCTACACGCGGCGGGTTTACCTGCGGAACGCCGCGCGCGAGCTGCCCAGACGTTCTACCGCGTGGGCGGCCACGACGGCGCCGAAGCGGCTGCAATCTGGATGTACCAAGGAGGGGCACACCAGGCGGCACTTGCACTGCTGCGGCGCGAGTACGCGCGCACGGGCGCGCTACGTCTGCGCAACATGGCGCTGTACGCCGCGCGTGGTGAGTGAGTCGCGTCACGAGTTCGGGGTGAGGCGCGCGTGACTGTCACCGCGATGTCTCGCAGATCTCGAGCAAGCGTCGTGAGCTCGACTCTCACCCTCGCTCTACTTCTCTCGTGCAGCTCCTCTCCCCGAGCCATCTCCCACGTCCGCTTTCTGTGCGCGCCTCCGAGGGCGGGCTTCGACCGGTCGCGCCCTCGTTCGCACGCGCGGGCGGGTACGAAGTCTTGGCCGACCCGTTCCGCGAGCGACTGCGCGTCGTCCACGGTGAGCCCGGTGACGCCGAGCTCAGTACGCGGCTTACCCTGATGCGGGGCGCTGCGCGCGTGTTGGTACACTGGGAAGTTGCGCGCGACGCACGCTTCTCCGACGTCGAGCTCTACGGTCTGTTCTTTGCGCATGCGCAGCTCGACTATCAGGTGCGCGTCGCACTGACGGGCCTCTCGCCCGGTCGCGGCTACTGGGCTCGTATGTGGGCGGGTGGCAGCTGGAGCGCGACCGTGCGCGTGCACACCGAGTCCCTTCGCCTGCGCAGCGCTACACCACGATGGGTGGCGGCTCGCCCGGTGTCGACGGGAGCGGCGGATCTTTGATCGGGGCGGGCGACTCGTAGGGTGGGTCGTCGATCGGCCTCGGCACCTCGACCGGGTCGCCGATTGGAGGCACCTCGACAGGAGGCTCACGCGCAGGCTTGGGCCGAGGCGTCGACGGCGGCTCCTCGATGGGCTCGACGGGCGGATCGGTTGGCTTCGGCGTCGTCACGTCGGGGTCGTCGCTGGGTTTGGGCTCGCGCGGACGGTCTGGCATCAAGCGAGAAGTGTGGCCGGCCCCGGTCCTCGCTAGGGCGTAGATGGCCTCGCGCGGGGTCGACCGTGCTTCGCTGCCCGATGACGGCATCGCAGCGCCTAGGTGATTGCCGACCTAGACGGACGTTGACATCGCACCCGTGCGGCGATTTCCGGCAATCGCAGATGACGGCATGGGATCGATCGCGGATACCCGAAGGTCGCCTACTCGGTTAGTTTAGTTCGCATCCAGAAATGCGATCCAGTTGATATAGCGACGGAAATAGAGAATCGGGGCGACGTGTTCTAGGTGAAACGACCAAGAATCACCGCAAAACACGGGCCCCGATGCGAAAAACCATAGCTCCGCAACTCAGTTTT
>JBEGTL010000067.1:0-22584 GCA_041179425.1 Pseudomonadota bacterium
TTCCAGGGCATGTACCCGGGCCAGGCCGACACCATCAAGATGCACCACCCGGTCAGCCACGAGTTCAACAACACCAACACGCCCGAGTTCCTGACCAAGGTCGACACCTGGTACTCCGAGAAGACCTCCAAGCTGCTGCAGACGCTGCTCGACACGGACGACATCGCCGGCGGCAAGCTGCTCGACAACACGCTGGTGCCGTACGTCACCGAGGTCGCCCGCGCCGATCACAGCTGGACCGATGCGCCGTTCGTGTTGTTCGGCGGCAGCGGGCTCGGCATCAAGAGTAACCGCCTGCTCAAGTACAGCCCACGCAGGCCGCTCAACGATCTGTGGCTCGCGTGCGGCAAAGCGCTGCAGGTGCCGGACTTCACTGCGCTCGGCGAAAAAGAGATGTTCACCGGCGCGCTCAACCTGGGCTGATGAGCATCGACCCGCGACCTTCAGGGTCGGTCGGCGCCACGCGTATAGAGCGTCCTGACTTCGCTGCGCGAGAGCGCACGATCGTAGACGCGGAACTCGTCGTAACGAACCTTGGCGAAGTAGTCCTGCACCCACTGCGAGCGGCCCAGCCAGGCGTTGTCGTCACTCAGCTCGGCCAGCGCAAAGCCGGCCTTGGTCTCGGCGACTCGGACGCCGTCGAGGTAGAGCGTGAGCAACGAGCTGTCCGCGTCGAAGCTGAGCGCAACCTGCACCGTGCTCGACGGAGTGACAGTGGCATTGGCGGCGGCCACGAACTGGCCCGTTGGCAGCTCGGCCATGCCCGCCAGCCGACCCTCTGGACAGGTGGCCAGGGTGACGAAGAGCGAGGTGACCGTGTTGCCCTGCTGGTCTTCGCCCATGTCGTTGTGGCCAAAGTCGAACACGCGCTGCCAGCACACGCCGCCCTTCCAGGTGAGCCAGGCCACCACGGTCGCACTCTCGAGCGAGGCGAGCGTCCCGTTGGGGAGGTCGACGTAGTCGTCGTAGCCATCGAGGGAGAGCTCCCCGGACTCATCGAGCTGCGCGCCGCCTCGCACACGCGCATTGGCGCCGCCCACGCGATCTTTGAGCATGGTGCCATCGCCGAGGAAGTCGTAGCGCAGGACCAAGCTGGAGGTCGTGAACGAGGCATCGCCCGGCTCGGTCAACGTCTGCGCGTCGGGCACATCGATCGCCAGGCCGGCGTCTCGCGGTCCGGCATCGACAGCCGGCATCTCGAGCGTTGGTTGGGGAGCGAACAAGTCGATGCGCACGCTCTCGCCACAGCCGGCGATCGCGAGGCTTCCGCACAGCAGCGCTGCAGCCCGACCGTTCACGCAACGCAGCTTGCCTTATCCGTGGCGACTCCAAAAGGGTCCTGACAGGAATGTGTCCGTGCTGGTCAGGCGCCGCACGCGATGTGATAGAAGCAGCGGGTGCTGGCTCCCCTCTGGCTCACGGCGTTGTTGACGGTAGTGCTCGAGGGAGGTGCCATCGACGCCGGCTCCCTCGCGTCCGCGGTTGCCAGCTGCAACGAAGTTCTCGAGCAACGCTGTGAAGTTGCAGCTCCGCCCGGCACCGGGCCGGCGCCCGCCGTCGACGCCGCGGCGGGTCCGCGCGACGCCTTCTTCGTCTCGCTCCACGCCGACGCGGCGCTCTCCAACGTGGACATCGAGCTGCATCGCGGCACGGCCAACGGCCCCCTGTCGCACGCGCGGAGTCTCACTTTCGAGGCCAATACCGAGCGCGACGAGCGGGCGCGGACAATTGGCCTCGTGATCGCCGCGCACGTGCTCGCGGTGCTGCAGAAGGAACAAGAACAACGAGACATCGCCACGCGGCCCCCAGCGGAGCGTCGTTACCGCCTCGACCTGGCGGGCCTTGTGGGCGCGGCACTCGACAAAGGTCCTCCGCGCGGCGGTCTGCTCCTGCGCGGCTCGCTATTGGCGCGCTCGCTTCCTCTCGGCCTGGTCGTATCCGCGCGCGGCTCGTACCGACCCGGCCAGCCCCGCGTCTCGTGGCTCGGCGCAACGCTGGGTGTCTTCACGTATCGACAGCTGGGACACGCCCCGTTCGCCGTCGAAGCCAGGCTCGAAGCTGTAGGTCAGCGTACCGACGTTCGCGCCCGGGACGGCTCGGCGCGCGAGAAAAGTAACGCATTCCGCATTGGAGGGCAGCTGGGCGCCGACCTGCTGCTGCGGGTTGGGCGATCGAGCTGGCTGTTTGCTGGCGGCGAGGGCAACCTGCTGCGACCCCGAGTCGACATTCGTCTGCGTGGTCGCGTCGTAGGGTCCGAGCCGCTGTTTGCTTGGACCGCGCTGCTCGGCCTGCGCACCCAATGGTGAAGCCGATGCGTTTGCTTGCCTGCTCGCGTGCCAATTGCTCGTTGAGGATCACGTGTCGATCGTAGGTAGGCGCCTGGTTTCCGCCGACTCTGCAGAGCCCTGGCTAGCTGCCAGCAGCGCAGGGCCGCGGGCTCCGCGCGAGCGGGCCTACCTTCGCCCGCCCACGGAAGACGCGCGTGCTTCGACCGAGCCGTCGGCGGTGAATCGCGACGGCAGCTTCGCTCGCGCGCCCGAGGGCGCACTCCAACAGCCGCTCACGGGAGCTCGACCTATCGTACCCGCGGCGACCGACGTCGAGCTCATCGCGGCCTTGCAGCGCGGTGAAGAATGGGCGGCCAGCGCGCTGTACGACCGCGTACAGGGGCCGGTGGTGCGCACGCTCAGCCGCCTGTTGCGCCAGCGTCAGAGCGCCGAGCTCGAAGATCTCACGCAGACCACCTTCGAGCGGATGATCCGCTTCCTCACGCAGCGCTCGCTCGGCGGCAGCTGCAACCTGCCTGGCTGGTCGCGCGCCGTGGCCACCAACGTCGCCATCGACTTTTTGCGGCGAGACGTGTCGGAGCGCCGCCTGTTCGTGCCCAGCGAGTCGTGCGTCGACGAGCTGCGCTCTCACGATGCGCAGCCCGAGTCGAGTCTCGACTCCCGCACGTCGCTGCGACGGGTGCAGACGATCATCGCAGCGATGAGCCCGAAGTACGCAGAGACGGTAGTATTGCACGACGTGCTCGGCCACGACCTGGTCGAGATCGCGGACATGATGGGTGCCACCGTCGCGGCGACACAGTCGCGCCTGGTGCGTGGTCGCAAAGATCTGTTGCGCCGCGCCCAGCGGGAGAAGAAGCGATGAGCGACCTCGACCCGGAGCTGAGACAGCTGCTCGCGCCCATGAGCGACGCGACGCGAGAGAGCGAGCCTCCGGCTTTGCCAGGCCCGCGCTCCGTTCCGCGCTCGCGTGGGCACGAGCCGCGCGGTTCGAGTCCGGGTCTACGCGTGAATGGCTCGGGTGCGGACAGCCGTGGCGCGGCCGATGGCGGAGAGCTCTCTGCGGCGGCTCGCGAGCGCATCCTCGGCACCATGCGCCAGCAAGTGCGCGGCGTGCCCCGCGCCCGTCGGCGTGCGCGTTTTGTGCGGCGCATGCGGTTTGGCGCGCTGTTCGGCGCCAGTCTGTTCGCGTGCGGTGCGCTGTTTTGGCCGCAGCTCGCGCCGGGTGCGAACACCCTGCTCGCCCGTGGTGGCGCCCTGCTCGGCGGCGCGCCGACGAGCGAGGACAGCGGGGCTCTACATATCGCGGCGGCAGGCCAGAGCCCGCTCGCGTGGACGGGATCGCAGGGCGACACGCGAGAGCTGCGCGGCGAGCTCGACGTGGCCGGTGACGGCGAGTTGCAGGTACCCGTGCGCGCGAGCGCGCTCCTCACCACGGCCAGCGGCGTGCGTATCGACGCGGCCGAGCGCACACGCGTCCGGCTGCGCGGCGCCGCCGGTGCACACGCGCAGGGCTTGGCGCTCGAGCGCGGAGCCGTGCGCTGCCGCGTGCCCCCGCTGGGCAAGGGACAGTCGTTCGTGGTCAGCACCGCGGACACGCGCGTCGTCGTGCACGGCACCGACTTCAGCGTCGAGCTAGGCAGCCAAGCCGGCACCGACGACGAGCAGGCCAGAGGCCAGACGACACCTCGCGCCAACACGGCGCCGTGCGTGCGCGTGCGTGAAGGTCTGGTCGAGGTGCAGCACGCCGGCGCTCCCTCCGCATGGCTCGGACCGGGCTCTGCCTGGGGTTGCGCAAACGAAGTGGCGAGCACGACCACCAACGTGATCGTCGCCCCGAGTGAGGTCGCCAGCGCCGACCTTGGCGTAGCGCTCGAGCGCGCCAGCAAGTCGCACGCGCACCGCCACCACGGGCGAGGTCGGTCGGTCGCCAAGGCGCACCCCGTCGACCGCTCGCTGGGGGTCGAGGCGAGCGAGGACGACGCGCACCAAAACGACGTCAGCGCTCCGCCAGCCAGCACGCTCGACCGCGAAAACCAGCTGCTCGCCGATGGCCTCCGCGCCGAACAGAGCGGCGACCAGACGCGTGCGCGCAAGCTGTTTGCTGCGCTGCTCGCGCAGTACCCGAGCTCGCCGCTCGCGCCCGAGGCCAGAGCGGGCATCGCCAGGACCAAGCTTCCGCGCGCTGAGTGAGGCGCGAGGCTTCGGCCTCAGAGCTCCATCATGCCTTCGTCGACCCGACACAAGTGTCGGGTCGACCGACGACTTTGTGCGGACGTAGCGCCTCACCGACACACCTCGAGCACGAAATTAGCCGCATTTTCGCGGCACGCGTCAGCGTTACGAAGCTGGCCCGGCGGCTGCAATAGCGCCGCTCATCGCGCCGCTCCCCTGGCGCGGCGAAAGGCGCTCCCATGGACATCCTGCTCTGGCCCCACGACGCTGCTGGCTACCTGGCTCTCACGGTCGTGGCGTGGGCCACGATCGTCATCGCAGCAGTCGTTGCCGCCCGGCTCGAAGAGCGTGCGACCGTCGCAGAGCGCCCACGTCAGCGCGGGCCGGCGCAGCCCTTCACGAGCGCGGGAATTGTCGCCGCCGGCTCCACCTTCGCCTGATACGGCACGCTGGTCAGCGCGCTGCCGCCACCGCCGGTGAGCTGGTTGCCCGTGACTCCGTCGTACTCGTTGTCGCGCGCGGTGATGTGCGCGGTCTTTTGGTCGTCCGCGTCGTTGAACTCGTGCGGACTGTTCACGTGGTCGAAGTAGTTGCCCTCGATCAGCACGCTCGCGCCGATGCCAGCGCGCACGCAGTAGTTGTTGCTGGGCGACGCGAAGTAGTTGTTGAACACGTGCACTTGGCCAAAGCGCACGCGCGGCATGCGCTCGATCACGCGCTCGCCCCACCAGTTGTGGTGAAAGCTAACCTTCAGGCGGCCCTTGTCTTCGCTCCCGTTGTTGTCGGAGTGTCCGATCAGACTCGCGAAGCGATGATCGTTGGGCTCGCCCTCGGGCTTTTTGTAGTGGTCTGTGTAGTGCACCTTGTGCCCCCCGCGGGTGTGGACTCGTCGCGTCTTGCTCGCTCAGTCGGGCTGCCAGGGCGGAGCGACCGAGCTCGCTGCCTGATAGTCCAGCGGCGGGTCGAAGGTGTGCAGCAGATCGCCGCGCGAGAAGACCCAGAGCGTGCCCCGCGTGGCTCGGACCCACGTCTCGTCGCGCGTGAGCGGCGCGGTGGCGACCACTGCCATGCGTGCGTCGTCGGCAGGTCCAAGGATGTCGCCGAGCCGTACGCGCAGCTCTGCGTCCACCAGCGTGGCGTGCTCTTGGGGTCGCCTGCGCTCGGTCCAGGGGAGCGAGTCACCGCAGCGCGCGTACAGGTGCTCGCCGTCGGCCAACAAGAAGTTGAGCATGCCGTCGTTGCCGAGCTCGTTGGCGATCTCGAACAAGGTCTTGCCGAGCTCCTTGGGGTCGTCCGGGAAACGTGAGCCGTACGACTCGCGCAACACCTCGAGCATCACGCAGAACGTGTGCTCGCTGTCGGTGGTGCCGAGCGTGCTCTCGTAGCGCAGCGGACGCTCCTTCACCTTGGGCAGCGTACCGTTGTGCGCGAACACGATGTGCCGGTTGTGCCAGACGCGCACGAACGGGTGCGTGTTTTGAATGTTGGCCACCCCGCGCGTCATCTTGCGGATGTGCGCGATGGCCAGCTGCGTGAGGATGGGGTTGTCGCGCAAGAAGCGCGCGAGCGGACTCGAGAACGCCGGGTGGTGCTCCAAGAACGTGCGCGCAAACTTGTCGTCGTACATCGACAGGCCCCAGCCGTCTGCGTGCGGACCGGTCTGTCCGCCGCGCAGCGCAAAGCCGGTGAACGAGAAGACCAGGTCCGCGGGGTGACTGGCGACCATGCCTCGAGAGCTGGCTGCAGACACACCTGGGCACGTGAGGAGCGGCCATGAAACAACACGACACGTCGGGCGTCGATCTCGACCCGAGCTCACGGCTCATCATCGAAGAGGCGGAGCGCCGAGGCATCGCGGTAGACATCCTCGCGCCGCGCGGCGAGTACTTCCGGCTGCGGCACGGAGGGCGCTCCATCGCGTGCCGCGAGTCGCTCAGCGAGCTGACCACGGCGGTGGCGTTGAGCCGCTGCGACGACAAACGCACCACCGCGCGGCTCATGCGCGAGGCCGGTCTACGCACGCCCGAGCAGGTCGAGGCACACGACAAGACCACCAACGAGACCTTCTTGCGTGAGCTTGGCAAGCTGGTGGTCAAGCCCGCCCGCGGCGAGCAAGGGCGCGGCATCAGCGTGGGCATCACCACGGCAGAGGCGCTGCACGCGGCGGTCGAGCGCGCCAGAGAGGTGAGCACGCCCGTGCTGCTCGAAGAGGTGGTGCGCGGCGACGACCTGCGCATCATCGTCATCGACCACCAGTTGGTGGCCGCCGCGGTGCGCTGCCCGCCCCACGTGCGCGGCGATGGGCGCTCCACCATCGAGCAGCTGATCGAGGCGCAGAGCAAGCGCCGACAAGCCGAGACCGCCGGCGAGAGTAAGATCCCGATCGACGCAGAGACCCGGCGCTGCGTGCACGAAGCTGGCTACGCACTCGGCGACGTGCTGCGCGACGGTAGCTCGCTCAAGGTGCGCGGCGCGGCCAACCTTCACCAGGGCGGCACCATCCACGACGTGACCGCGGAGCTTCATCCTACGCTCGCCGACGTGGCGTGCCGTGCGTCGCGGGCGCTCGACATCCCGGTCGTCGGCATCGACATGATCGTGCGCTCGGTGCGCGAACCTGACTATTGGATCCTGGAAGCAAACGAGCGTCCGGGCCTGGCCAACCACGAGCCGCAGCCCACGGCCGCGCGTTTCGTCGACCTGTTGTTCCCCGCCACCAAGCGTCGAGCAGACCGCGCCTGAGGTCGGGCGGTCTTCCCTTGTGCACAGCAGCAGGATCTTTCTTGTCGGAGGTACGGTGAAGGCACGTGTTCTTTGTCGAACACGCAGTACCTTCCCATCCCTTGCTGTACGGACGAGGAGCCCCCCTTCATGCAACAGTACTCGAGTTGGGACAGGAGACCGATGTCTCGTGTCGCGCGCAGCTACGCGCTTGCCGCGGTTACCCTGTGGTGCACCGCCTGCGGCGACGACAGCACCCCCGACAGCGGCCCCAAAGACGCGGGCGATACGAGCCCGACAGACAGTGGCACGCCCGCTCCGCGCGATGCGGCAGCCGACAGCGCTGCACACGACGCGGCACAGAGTGATGCCGCGCGCCCTGACGCGGCGGCACAGAGCGACGCCGGCACTGCGCCCGACATCGACGCGAGCGGCGGCCCCGGCCCCAGCGAGGCAGGCGTGATCGACTCCAATGACGCGTCGGTCGATACAGGCGTGGCAGAGGCAGCCGTGGCAGAGGCAGCCGTACCAGACACGGGCGTTGCAGACACGGGCGTTGCCGACGCGGGCGCTGCCGACGCGGGACAGACCGGCACGGCACCAGACGCAGGCACCGACTCCGGCAGGGCCGACGCCGGCGCGTCCGACGCAAGCACCGCCGATGCAGGCGGCGCGACCCACGACGCCGGTCTGGTCGAGCCCACCTTCACCAAACGCGTGGTCACGAGCGGACTTTCGGGCCCGTGGGAGATCACCTGGGGACCGGACGGTCGCCTGTGGATCAGCGAGCGCTCCGGCAAGCGCATCCTTCGTGTCAACCCCGCCAACGGCTCGCGCAGCACCGCCCTCACCCTGGCCGACGCGTACCAAGCGTCGGGCCAAGACGGTGTGCTCGGCCTGGCGCTGCATCCCCGCCTGCTCAAGGACGAAGACCTGGACTACGTCTACGTCGCGTACACGTACGACGCCGACGCGGGCAACGACGTCGACCGGCGCGCCAAGATCGTGCGCTTCCGCTACGACAGTCAGAATGAGACGCTCGGGAGTCCGCTCGAGTTGATCTCGGGGCTCTCGGCCAGCGTCGAGCACAACTCGGGTCGTCTCGTGTTCGGGCCCGACAATCGGCTCTACTACACGCTGGGCGACCAAGGGCACAACCAGTTCGACAACACGTGCCTGCCCGTGCACGCGCAGGATCTGCCCACGCAGAGCGATGTCGATGGAGAGAACTGGGCCCAGTACCAGGGCAAGGTCTTGCGCATCGCGCTCGACGGGTCCATCCCCAGCGACAACCCCGTGCTCGCCGGCGTGCGCAGCCACGTCTACACGTACGGGCATCGCAACGCGCAGGGCATCGTGTTTGGGCCAGACGGCAAGCTCTACGCGAGTGAGCAAGGCCCCAAGACCGACGACGAGGTCAACCTGATCGTCGCTGGCAAGAACTACGGCTGGCCTCACGTGGCGGGCTTCCGCGACGACAAGGCGTACGTCTACGGCAACTGGTCGGCCGCGAGTCCCGAGCCGTGCAGCTCGTTTTCCTACAGCGACTACGACATCCCCTCGGCGGTGCCGCTGCAGCGCGAGAGCGAGTGGAGTCACCCCGACTTCGTGCCGCCGCTCAAGACGTTCTACACCGTGGACAACGGCTTCGACTTCACCGACCCTGCGTGCGCTGGCAACGAGTTCATCTGCTGGCCCACCATCGCGCCCTCCTCCATCGACCTGTACCGGTCCGGTCAGAGTGGCGTCCCGACGTGGGGCAACTCTCTGCTGGTCACCAGTCTCAAAGAAGGCACGGTGTTTCGGCTGCGCTTGAGCGACGATGGGCTAACCACCGTCGGCGAGCCGAGCCCGCTGTTCAAGACCACCAATCGTTATCGCGACCTCGCCATCGCCCCGGACAGGCGCACGTTCTACGTGGTCACCGACAGCGACGGCGCGACGTCGGGGCCGAGCACCGGCTCGACGGTCAACCTCGAGAACCGCGGCGCCATCTTGGAGTTCCGCACCAACGACTGAGGGACGGTCGCGCGTGGGTCAGCTCGCGGCGCCGCAGCACTTTTTGTACTTCTTGCCGCTGCCACAGGTGCACGGGTCGTTGCGGCCCACCTTGGGCGCGCTGTTGACGATGGGCTGCGTGCGCGCGACCTCTGCTTGGATGGCGGCCAGCCGCGCGTCGCTCCATGCCTCATCGAGGAGTGCCGCTGCGTCGGCCAGCTCGTCCCGGTAGTTGTCCAGCACATCCTCGCGCGTCTCGTCGCCTTCGCGCAGCTCGTCGAGGGCATCGAGCCGCTCGGGCAGCTCCGCCACGGCCTCGATTGCGAAGGAGCAGTCGAAGACATCTTGTTCTTCGAGGTGCCTCGGCTCGACGTGCTTGAGGATGGCTGCGTAGCCGCGCGCCCAGGCACGACATGCAAAAACGTTCTCGGCCTCGGGCACGTTGACGTCGATCTCGAGCTCCGCCTCGCGCACGCGCGCGACGACCGCGCCTTGGATGCGGAACACGATCTCGGCCAGTGAGCTCGCCTCTTTGGCGTTGGCCAACTTGGCTTCGCTGAGGTACTCGCCGACCCAGGCACTGGGCGGCAGAATCGCCGGCACGCTGGCCAGCGCGACACTGATCCCCATCAGGCGGTGCACGGCAGAGTCGCCCAGCGTTCGTGTGAGGCGCGCGACCTCGGCCTGCTCGATCGGCAGGTCGTAGGGGTTGTCCACGCCGGGGCGCACAGGCGCACGCATCGGCGCGTCGTCTTCGTCGAGCTCGATCTCGACCTCGGGGTGCGGCACCTTGAGGGTCGCCTCGTGCCCCGCCTGGTCGACGTAGACATGCTCGATCGGGTGCTCCCCAAACTCGGTGAGCGCGTCGACGTGCTGCGCCGCAAGCGACCCCAGGGCGCGCGCTGCCAGCGTGACCAGCTGGACCTCGCGACGATCGGGAGGCCGGTGGTCTCCATCGACCACCGCCGTCACGCTCGGGTACGCGTCGGGGTGGGCGAGCGGCCAACGATTGTCGGCGACTTCGTCGACCTTGACGTGAGGCAGATCGCGGGCGGTGTCGAACGTGAGGTACAGCGCGTTGTGCGTGGTGGTCGACCGTCTGCCGTCCTCGAGCATGACCTTGTAGTCGTCGACCGAGGCAAAGACGACGAGGCCGCGCACGCTCACTCCGGCGTTGAGCAAGATCGCGCAGCCCTCGCGCAAGCCGAGCGCGGGAATGTCGACCCACATCGGACCGCCCGTCGCCATGGCCGTCCACGGCAGCGACCACAACGAGCTTGCGGCCTCGAACAGCGCAGCGATGTCCGTGGGGGTGAGTGCGGTATCGCTGAAGAAGGACTCGTCGTGGTCGATCTCGGTCATGTTTCAGGCCTCGTTGGAACAGCTTTTAGCAGGCCCAGCCGCGCGCGTCGGCCGGATGTGCGGGCTCGGGTGACCAGCTCCCCCAGCTCCGCCGCGGCGGGCTACGCTGGGCGCACATGCCACAAGCGCGCGCTGTTGATCGGGAACACAGACGGGATTGGCCTGGCCCTCACCAAACGACTGTTGGACGCAGGATATCAGGTGCACGGGGTCTCGCGGCGCGCGTCGCCGCTTGCCCAGGGTAGCTACACACACACGGTCTGCGACGTGACCGCCGTCGACTACGGCGCCGTCTTGTTGGCGCTGCTCGAGAGCGGCCCGCCCCTCGATCTGTGCGTGTACTGTGTGGGCATCGGCAAGCTGCTCGAGCTGCCTACGCTGCGCCACGAGAGCCTGGTGTTTCGCACCAACTTGCTCGGCCTGGTCGAGACCACCAGCGCGGTGGTACCCAGGTTCATCGCCGCGGGTCGCGGTCACGTGATCGCACTGTCCAGCATCGCCGACCACGCCATCTCGGTCGAGGCCCCCAGCTACGCAGCCTCCAAGGCCGGCGTGTCGTCCTACTTGACCAGCCTCGCACTCGCGCTGCGGCCCCATGGCGTGCACGTCAGCAACGTGCGGTTTGGTTTTGTCGACACCAAGATGGCAAAGTCCAAGGTGCGGCCGCTGATGATCAGCGTGGACCGCGCGGTGGACTTGTTGATGTCGTGCATCGAGACGAAGCCCGCGCGGCTCACGTACCCTCGGCTGATGGATGTCTTGGTGCGTGCCCTGTGCTGGCTGTCTCTGCTCAGGCTCGCCTTCGGCCGAGCACGCTCACCGGTTGGCGAGCGGTAGCAGGCTCAACGCGAGGCTCGGACGCGTGCGCATCGCGCCGTAGCGGTTGGCGCGCGAGAACGTCGCGAGGTCGTTGAAGCGCACGCCGTTCTCGCGCAGCACGCGGCGCGCCGCAGGCGCCGTCAGCAGACGTACGTAAAACGGCTCGCTCACCCAGAAGTGGTGGATGGCGTGCGTGCTCCCAAAGTTGCAACAGAACAACTGCAAGGGAAGGAAGTACCAGCGATCGATGACCTGCACCTGGCGCAGCATGTCGCCTTCGGCCACGTCCCCGTAGTAGTGAATGTTGGAGCTGACGAAGTGCAGACAAAACGTACGCAGCAGGTTGGGTAAGACCCACGCCACCGCCAAAAAGTCGAGCGCCGGAAGCAGCTGTTCCATGTCGAGCGTCAGCGCGTGCTGCCACTGACGCCAGTGCACGTACAGAAACCCGAGCAGACACAGGTGATAGAGCCAGGCCAGTGGCCCGTACGCGACGGCGCTGCGCCGCAGCACCTTCCAGGCGACGCTGGGCTTGCTGAAGGGCAAGCGCAAGAACATGGCGACGAAGCCGTCGGCGGTCATCAGCAGGCGCTTGATGCCCCACGGCTCACCGAGCGTAATGGAGCGCTCTTCGAGGTCGCTCGGCGTGCCCGAGGCCCGGTGGTGCTGCAGGTGCAGCGCCGCGCGGATCCAGGGGTTGACGGTGCTCGGACGCATCAACCAGCCGACCGCGAGCATGGTGTCGCGCAGGCGCGGGGCGTGTGCGTAGTACAGCCCGTGGATGAGGTCGTGCTCGATCTCGTGGGCGATGGAACAGGCGAAGGCGACGACGCCGATGGTGGCCCACGCCGGGAGCGCGCCGCGCGCGTAGAACAAGGCTGCGCAGATCATCAAGGCCAGCGACGAGAGCAACCACAACAGACCAAGCACGCTCTGGTTGCGATCGAGCAGCGGGTAGCGCTCTCGAAAGGCGCGGCTCAGCCCACCGATGCGGTAGCTGATGACGCCCGCGCGTACCACGTCCTCCGGAGGCGTAGCCGCTGCCGGCGCGCGCTCTTCGTCAGACAGGCTGAACAGTTGCATCGCAGAGAAACCCTCACGCGAGACAGGGGGAACGCGAGACGTATTCCCTCTATCACGTGAGCGACCTCCCGCGAAACGCCTAATCCCACGCGGGTCGCGGCAGTCGCCTCTGCCGCACGAAGACGCTCAGCCTCAGCAGATTGTCCCGGTCGGAGCGAACTGCGGCCGCGCCCCTCAGGCCTTGTTCACTGCGCTCAGCAGTGCGCTGGTTGACGTAGGACGCGCCTGTGCTTGCGCGCGGAACGCCGCGGGCGTGGGGCCGCGCGACCAACGCCGGAATGCCTTGTAGAAGGCGGTGACGTGCGAGAACCCGAGCAAGAAGGCGACCTCGCTGATCGCCAGGTTGCGATCGGCCAGATAGCGGTCGGCCAGCTCGCGCCGCACGTCGTCGAGCAGCTGGCTATGGCTGGTGCCCTCCTCGGCCAGGCGGCGGCGCAGCGTAGCCACGCTCATCCCGGTGCGCCGCGCCATGTCGCTCATGTTGACGTCGCCGGCGGCGAGGTACTCGAGCAGCAATTGGCGCACGCGGCCCTGCGTGCTCTGCGAGCGGCGGATGCGCTCGATCATCGCGTTGGCGTGCAGCTCGAACGCGTGATTGAGGCCCGGATGCGCGAGCGACATGGGAGCGTCGAGGTGCGAGCGCGCAAACACCAGCGCGTTGTGCGGCATGCCGAGCTTGATCTCCGCTCCGTCGAACACGCGGGCGTACTCGGTCTCGCTGGTGGCGACCTGGTGCATGAAGTGCACCTCCCGCAGCACGTTGCGCTCGCCCGTGTAGCGACGCGCGATCCAGCAGGTGCTGGCCAGCGCGAAGTCGTTGGCGGCGGGCAGCTGCTCGACGTCGTCGGTCACGCGCAGCTCCCATGCGGCGACGTCGCCGTACTCGAGCAGGCGTGTCTCTTGTGCGCCGTGCATGAGGAACATGTACCGACCGGCACAGTGAATCGCCTCGCGCATGTCGGCGCAGCTGCGGTAGGCGAACTCCAGGGTCTCGAAGTCGCCCGGCTCGACGCTCTCCCCGGCCTTGAGGCCGAGCGTGGGGTCGCCTAGCCGCTCCACGGCGTCGGCCAGCAGCTCCATCATCGCGCGGTGCCGCACCCGCGTATCGGGATTGGCGAAGTCCCGCGGCGCGATCCCTTCGCGCGCGAGGGCCTTCAGGTCGCCCGGGGAGGTCCGAGTGACGCGCATGAATGGGATGGCCCAACGAAGCGAGACCGTGGTCTCTTGGCGAGCTAGCACGCGAATACCTTGAGGTGCGGAGACCCTTCGGGGGAGGGGTCTGACTCTGCAGGTCCCTCCGTACCTCAGCTCGCGTACCTCCCGCAAGGGGACGCGCACCCAGTCCGTACGCTCGCGCACGTCAGCGCCGCTCGTGTGCCTGGTCCAGAGGCGCCAGCGGCAACCAAACGCAAACCTGGTGGCGCTAGCGGGGTCGCAAGAAGCCGTTGATCAGCGTCGCTATCACGATCAACAGCTCGCCGGGGTCGATGGGCTTGGCCAGGTGCATGTTGAAGCCCGCGCGCAGCGCCTTGCTGCGATCTTCCCCACGCGCGTACGCGGTGAGAGAGAGCGCAGGAATGTTTCCGCCACGTTCTGCGGACAGCTCGCGCACCGCACGAATGAGCTGGTAGCCGTCCATGCCGGGCATGCCGATGTCGGACACCAGGACATCGAAGCGGCCCTCTTGCAGCCGGGCCAACGCGGTCGGTGCGTCGGCCGCGCACTCGACGCGCGCGTCGCACTGCTCGAGCACGTAGCTGAGCAGCTCACGCGTCTCGGCTTCGTCGTCGACCACCAACACACGCAGACCTTTGAGCTCGGGCGGGCACTCGAAGTTGTTCGGCGCGCGCGTGCCCGTCGCGGGCTCTGCCCCGGGGGTGAGCGCGCTGTCTGCACGAAGTGGCGCCATGGGTAGTCGAACGGTGAAGGTCGCTCCCGTACCGAGGCCGTCGCTGTGCGCGCTGACCGTGCCGCCGTGAAGCTCGACCAGCGAGCGGACGATGGCGAGCCCGAGGCCAAGCCCGCCTGCCTTGCGGGTGAACGAGGGATCCGCCTGACGGAAGCGCTCGAACGCGAACGGAAGAAAGTCGGGCGCGATGCCCTGCCCGGTGTCGGCGCAGCTGACGTCCACGTACGACTGCTCGCGATGCAAGCTGATCAGCACGCGTCCGCCCTTGGCCGTGAACTTGATGGCATTGGACAGCAGGTTCCACACCACCTGCTGGAGGCGATCGGCGTCGCCGACAATGGTGGCGTGAGAGTCGAGCACGGTCTGGATGCGCACGCCCTTGGCCTCGGCTGCGGGCCGCAGCGACTCGATGGCTGCCTCGACTACGCGCACCATCTCGAGCGGCCCGACACTCAGCACCAGCTTGCCTTGCTCGATGCGCGCCAGATCGAGCATGTCGTCGACCAAGCGGGCCTGCACGTGCGCATTGCGCTCGACGGTCTCGAGGGCCCGCTCGACGCGCTCGGGAGGGAGGCCGCCTCGGCGCAGCAAGGTGGCCCAGCCGATGATCGCATTGAGCGGCGTGCGCAGCTCGTGGCTGAGCGTGCTGAGGAACTCGTCTTTGGCGCGGCTCGCGTCTTCGGCGGTCTTGCGCAGCATGTCGACGCGGCGCCGCGCCAACACCTGCTCGGTGATCTCGTTCGCAACCACCACCAAGCCGTCGGGCAGCCCCGCGCTGCCGCGAAGAGGTTGGATGGCGAGCGAGAAGAACGCGTCTTTGAGCACGCCTCGGCGCAGCAGCGGGATGTTGAGCTCGGCGACGCGGTAGGGCTCTCCGGTCCGGTACACTTGCTCGACCGTGCTCGCGATCTCGTGCTCGGACAGCTCTGGGTAGACCTCCCGAAAGGTCTTTCCGATCACCTCGCTGCGGCTCACCATCTCGCAGTACGCGTGGTTGGCCACCTCGAAAGTGAGCTGCGGTCCGATCATGACGGCGACCGCGACCGGTGCCTGGGTGAAGATCTCGTACAGACGCGCGCGCTCTCGTTCGGCGGCCTTGCGCAAGCCCGCGAGCGTCAGGTGCGTGCTGACGCGCGCCAAGAGCTCGCGTGCCGAGAACGGCTTGACCAAGTAGTCGTCGGCGCCGGACTCGAGGCCCTCGACGCGCGCTTCGTCGCCGGCGCGTGCCGACAGCATGATCACCGGCACGCGCTCGGTACTCGCGTTCGCACGCAGCGCGCGGAGCAGACCAAAGCCGTCGAGGTTGGGCATCATGACGTCGGTCAGCACCAGGTCGGGCGGCTCGCGCAGCGCCGCCAGAAGCGCTTGTTCGCCGTCGGACACGGCCTCGACCCGCCAGCGCTCGTGCAGCAGCCTGCGCACGTAGTCGCGCATGTCTGCGTTGTCGTCGGCCAGCAGGATACGCACCGTCTGGTCGTTGGCACCGCCCGGCACCGACAGGCTCAGCAGCTCGTCGGGCCTGACCGAACGCTCGCCGACTTCGCTCGCGCCCGGCAACCAACGCTGCGCCTCTTGCACGTACGCGAAGGCCCCTGTCGCCGTGGCGCTGAGCGACCGCGGGCTCGCCACACGCTCACGTGGCAGGTGCGCCGAGCCGCGCGGGATGCGCACCGTGAACGACGTGCCCACGCCGAGCTCGCTTGCGACGCTGATGCTGCCGCCGTGCAGACGTACCAGCTCAGAGACCAGCGCCAAGCCGATGCCCGAGCCCTCGTGCGTGCGCGAACGGCTGCCCTGTACGCGATGAAAACGTTTGTCACTCCAGGGGGAGACCCGCCATGCAGAATACGCAGACCACCACAGCATCTTCTGACCCCACGACCTCGGTTCGTGCGCGCGCGGAAAGCGTCGTCGAGACCGCCAAAGAGACGCTGACGCAGGCCACTCAGGGCGGAGCACGCCTGCTCCACGACGGGCGTGACGCGGCGCTCGACACGTATCACTCGGCGCGCGACTACGCGCTCGACACTGCCCACGACGTCAGCGACCGCGCGCGACGTTCAGGCGATCGGATCGTGCGCTACGCGCGGCGCGCCAGCGAGACGACCGGCCGCTTCGTGTCGGTGCACGCGCTGCCGCTCACCGTGGTGGGCGCCGGCCTGGGCTGGCTCGCCTGGAGTATCCGTCGCGACGCGCAGCGGCACGGCGAGCTTCCCCGCCACGCCAACATGACGACCTGCGGCAACCGTCTGATCGGCGTGCGTACGAGCCGTGTCTATGAAGAGTAAGGTCGCTCTCGTTCGCGGCGTAAGCTCACAGCGATCGACACGACGCGGCGCGTCACTTCGCCTGCCGGGACTGGCATCGGCCCCCCGGATGGCGTCACACTGCCGGGGCCGATGAGTCCCACCCCTACTTTTATGATCGTCGAAGACGACGCCGACATCCGCGAGGCCGTGTGCGAGCTGTTGCGCAAGAATGGCTTCAGCGCGCTCTCGGCCGAGAACGGCAAAGATGCGCTCGCACAGCTCCACGAGCGGCCCGACGTGCGAGCCATCGTCCTCGACGTCACCATGCCCGTGATGAACGGCGCGACCTTCCGCGGTGAGCAGCTGGCCGACCCGACGATCTCGCACATCCCGCTCGTGTTGCTCACGGGCCGCGAAGACAGCGGGCCAATCGCCAAAGCACTGGGCGCCGCCGCGTGTCTGTCCAAGCCCTTCTCGCCGCGCGACCTCTTGCGCGTGCTCGCTGACTACCGGTGACGCCGGCTCAAGCTGCCAAGAAGCCGCCGTCGATCGCCAGCGGTGCACCCGTGACGTAGCGCGAAGCGTCCGAGCACAGCCACAGCGCTGCGCCGGCGATCTCCTGCTCGCTGGCCATGCGGCCCATGGGGAGCTCGGCAACCAGACCCGCCACCAGCTCGGGCAGTGCCGCCTCGGCTTGCTCCATCGACGCGGTTCGCGTCACGCCGGCGCACAGCACGTTGACGCGCGCGCCGTGCTTGGCGTACTCGAGCGCCACCGAACGCGTGAGGCCCACGACCGCGTGCTTGGACGCCACGTACGCGTGGTGCGCCGCGCGTCCGGCGGCACCGTAGATCGAGCCGATGTTGACGATGGCGCCGCCCCCCGACGCAATCAGTGCGGGAACTTCGTGGCGCATCGAGAGCCACACGCCTCGCGCGTTGACGGCCATCACGTCGTCCCACACGTCTTGCGCGGCACTCGTCAGCGGCTTCATGTCTCCGCCCACACCCGCGCAGTTGACGGCGCAGTCGAGCCGACCAAAACGTAAGACCGTCTGTTCGACGAGCGCCGCGACCGATCGCTCGTCGCGCACGTCTGTCTGCACGTAGCGAACGGCTGCGCCGTATCGCTCGATAGCAGCACACGCCTCGCGACCCGACGTCTCGCGTCGCGCGGCGACCACCACGCTCGCACCGGCGCGCGCAAACGCGAGTGCGGTCGCGAGCCCGATGCCCGACGTGCCACCCGTCACCAGTGCCACCCGCCCTCGAAAGTCGTACTCGATCATGTTCTGCCCTTCTTTTTCGACGACGCGCTCGCACGCGCGCCGAGGCCATCTCGAATGAAGCGCACGGCCTGCTCGGCCAACCGCTGGCGGCGCTGTGGACCGAGCCGCTTTTTGAGCGAGTCGGACGCCAGCACCTCGTGCAGCTCTGCGCCAAGCTCGTGCAGGATGACGGTGGTCAGACCCGGGCCGATGACCGCAGCGACGAAGCGCGTAGCCACGGCAAGCTTGAGCTCCGCCGACAGCGCTCCGCTGTCGATGCCCTCTGCGAGCAACGTGGAGAGCTCATCGTGGCCCGCCTCGCAGATGGCGGCGTGCAACCCGCGCACCTCCTTGCTTGCGGACGGGTCGGCCGCCGACGCGATCAGCCGAGCAAGTCGTGGCTGCTCGACGAGGAAACCCATGCCTCGCTCGACATGGTGCGCGAGGCGAGCCCAGAACTCGCTCGGGGTGTCGCTGGACGCACCGATGAACGCGCGCTTTTGGCGCGGCGCCTCGTCGAGCAGCAGCCAGCGGTACAGGTCGAGCTTGTTCTCGAAGTACTGGTAGAAGCTGCCCTTGGCGATCTGTGTACGACGCGCGATCTGAGACAACGAGGCCTCGGCGAACGGACGCTCGGCAAACTCCACGATGGCTTCTTCGACCAGCCGCGCGCGGCGCTCGGTCGGGAGAGCAAAAAAGGTAGCAGTCGGCATATGACCGACCAGTCATATGACCACTCGGTCATACGCGCAAGCACGATCGGCGAGCCCCGGCGTCTTGGGCCCAACCATTGGCGTCCAAGGCCACTTCCTTCGCCGCGCGCGCGACGTACAACGCGTCAGGGGAAATGGGCGAGCAGACTCGAACAGCCGCGCGCTCGTTCGCGTTCGGCACGCTTGTTCGGCCGGCTCATTTCAGCCTCCCAAATTGCGACCGACTCACAAAGCTGTTCACTTGCGGCCCAGAAACAGGTTGATCCGACCATTAGTCATCGACTGACTCCGGTTCGTCTCCGCTGCACCGGCGGACCTTACCTCAGGTCGCTCGCACTCCACGCTTACGAGGACCCTTTATGACTCTCGCTTCTTCGCTCGGCCTCCTCTCTTCGTTCGCGCACCCGACGGCGCGGTCGGATCAGCGCGCTGACGTCTTCTCGCGCACGCCGCAGCTAGGCATGGTCGCCTTGGCCTGTCTCGTCTTGCTCGCGAGCTGTGGGGACGATGACTCTCCCGGCGGAAAGACCGCGGTCGACCCCTCCACCGTGGGACAGGTAGGCGATGCAGCAAGCGCAGGCGACGCCGCGAGTGCGGGCGATGCCGGGCTGCCGCCTGGCGAGTGCACCGTGGGCGACACCAAGCCGTGCACCACCTTCATCACCCCCACGGGCACCCGGGTCCCGCTCGGGCCCTACGGCGCCCGCGCGGACGTGAACGTCGGCAAGGGCTTCGAGAACGTGGTGCAGTCGGGCGACCAGCCCAATAACCCCACCACGTGCAAGGCGTTCAGCTCCATCTTCCAAGAAGACCCCAAGCTGACCGAGCAGCTGCTGATGACCACCGTCAATGGTCTGACCATCGACTTCTCGCTGTACTCGGTGTACCGGCCGGCGGAGTGGAAGGCCGGCGAGACGTACCCGGTCCTCACGTGGGGCAACGGGACGTGCGCCCAGCCCGAGGGCTACGGCGCGTTGCTGCGCTACGTGGCCTCCGCCGGCTACGTGGTCATCGCCGCCAACTCGCGCTGGGTGGGCGCGGGCAGTCCGGCACCCATGCTGCACGCTCTGGACTTCGCGGCGGCAGCGAACGCCGACCCGACCAGTCCTTACTATCAGAAGCTCGACCTGACCAAGGTGGGAGCGATGGGGCACTCGCAAGGTGGCGGCGCGACCGCTGCGGCGTCGACCGACCCGCGCATCTCGTCGGTGATCATCTTCAACGCGGGCAACGTGGACTTGCAGAAGCCGTTCTTGAGCATCTCGGGCGATGCAGACATCGCTGGCTTCACCCCGGCGAGCATGGCTGCTGCGATTGGTGCAAGCACGGTCCCGTCGGCGTTTCTCTATTATCACAACCCGGCGGGGATGGGTTCCATCAAGGGTCACCTGGTGCTGATGCTGAGTCCGGATCGCGTGACTGGGCCGACCGTGGGTTGGTTCAACGTGACTTTGCGTAAGGACGCCGAGAGTCGGAGCTGGTTTGACGGGGCTAGCTGCAAGCTTTGTAATCAGGCTGCTGTCTTTGAGTTTGGGCAGCATCTGCTTCAGTGATTCCTCTTCTCTGCTTCACCTTCTCCGCGCTTGGTGCGCTGTCGGTCGGTGTGACTGGCCCGCAGTTCGCTTCGTGGTCGAGGTGGAGATCGGGGTGGCCAGCCACACCGTGAGCCACCGCGACCGAGAAGCACCCAACCGACCAGCGCATCAAGAGAGGGCAAGAAGGAACATTGCTACGGGCAAGGCAAATCCTTGTGCCGCTGCCACTGCGCCCCAGGAAACGGGAGTCCCTCAATCTTCCAGATGGTCGTCCAGGCCGTGATGTACAACGTCTTGCCGTCGTCGCCGCCGAACTCGCAGTTGGTCACGCCATCGGGAGAGGCCACCGGGATCGTCCCGATCACGGTCCCGTCAGCGCGCAGCACGCGTAGCCCACGATCGACGCCCACGTACAGGTTGCCTGCCACGTCCACGCACAGGCTGTCCGCGTGGTTGAGACCCCCGCGCAGAGTCTTGCGGTTGCTCAGCGAACCGTCGGGTGCGATCGCGTAGCTTGCCAGCTCGTCGCCGTGGTAGCTGCTGATGTACAGCGTCTTTTCGTCCGGGGAGAGCTCGATGCCGTTGGGTCCGGGAAACTCCGTCTCTTTGATGACCTTCAGCCCCTGCGACTCGGGCGTGACGCGATAGATCGGACGGCTGGACAAACTGTTGGCCCCATGTGGCCCATGCTCGAACGTGGGGTCTGTGAAGTAGAGCGTGCCATCCGAACGGAACACGAGGTCGTCCGGATTGTGAAACGCGGCGCCCGTCGCGGTCTTGTCGATGGACACCTCACGTGCTCCCGACGCGTCGACCTTGGCGACACGACTGCCCTCTGGGCCGCCTCCCATCTCCGCGCGCCACAGCGCACCACTCGGATCGAACGCCAACCCATTGGCGTAGTTGGTGTCGGTGTGGAGCAGCGTGACCATGCTCGGCGGCGTGAGCCGGTGCATCTTGGCCACGTCGACGTCTGTAAACAGCAGCGTGCCCGTGCAGTGCTCCCAAAGCGCACCCTCGGCGAGCGAAAAGCCCTTCACCACCGCGACGGGCATCCCGAGCTGGCTCGCTTGGAGCGGTGGGTAGACAGGGACCGTAGGGCTCGCAGCGCCGTCGGTGTCGCCAGGGACCTGGCCGGCCGCGTCGACGAGCGGACCCACGGCGGCATCCGCCCCCGTGGCGACCGGAGTGTCGCCCGGTTGCGTGCCTCCGCTCGGTGGTGCTTTGGGCGGACTCCCAGCGTCGGGAACAGTGGACACGGGACCCGCGTCACTTTCTGTCACCTTCCCTTCGTCGATGGTGGGCGGCCCACTCTCTCGACTGTCAGGATCGGGAACCACCGCTGCGTCGGCGCAGCCAACACAGACACTCAGAGCGACCAGAATCGAGACGCGGTGCGGCACTTGTCCGCGACTCTATCGACCTTCGCTTCGTTCTTCAATTCGGTACTTATATGCGGATTTTTGGCGCCAGCGCGTTTTCCGCCCCAACAAGCGCATCGAAATTGTCTGCAGTAAGACACTCAGGCGATGGGCGTGAGCTTCGCGTGCTCGAGGCGGGCGTGCGCCGCGTCGCCCAGGATGTCGCGCTGCAGACGGTAGGCGTCCTGGAAGAACGCGCGCCCGATGGCGTGGTCGAGTCGACGCGTACCTACCAGTGCGAGCGCCCCCTGCTCATCGCTCACGCCTTCGGCGTACGTCACGCGCTGCTCGACACCCGGGCGCTCGCGCAGCCGCAGCTGAAAGTACTGCATCGCCAAGCTGCGCTCGCGCGCCTGGTGATCGCCGGCGACGACCACCTGGAGCACCTTGCGATCTTGCTTGGACAGCGTGTGAAGCGCTTCTTCGACGTGTGCGTGCAGCGCGTCGAGCTGCAGCTGCGTGGCGTCGTCGGTGATGCGCATGAGCAGCGGACCGAGCAAGCGCGCGAAGGCGGTGAGCTCGTCGGGCGACACACGAGCAGGCAACCGATCGAGGAAGTCGACACACGTTTGGAGCACCGTGCGCAGATCCCCCTGGGTACGCTCCAGGAGCTGGCTCGTGTCGGCGCCGAGTCGGTCGAGCGCTTGGGCAAGCTGCTCACGCGCGGCCTCGAGCCGCTCGGCGGGCCACTCGTGGACGTCGTGTGTCGTCTGCGGCTCGAGCGTGGCAAAGACGGCGAGCGGCGCGTGCGCGACCGACTTGATGACGTGAAAGCTGCGCGGCGCGAACGAGCGAACCGTGCGCTCGTCCCGATGAAACGTGATGAGCTCGTCGCCCAGGATCACGAACACCGGCACCTTACGACGTGCCTCGTGGCGCGACTCGCCGTAGCTGTCGTGGAACTGGTCGTTGAGCGCGTCGAGCGGTGGACTTACCTGCGTCCTCGGTGGTGCCGAGCTGCGCGGGCGACTCCACAGCTTGGAGAGCTGATCGCCGAGTGCGGTCGTGGCCCTGTGAACCTGTCTGCGCAACGAGCCTCGTTCC
>JBEGTL010000068.1:0-22509 GCA_041179425.1 Pseudomonadota bacterium
TACCGAGCTGGCTGCAGTGGCGGAGCCCGAGGTAGAGAGAGCCGTCTGCTGCCACGACGCCGCTGCCGTAGATCATCCACTCGTCGGCGTCGCAGCCGCTCTGTTGGGCCTTGAGCGAAAGCATGCCGTTGTCGATGGATGACCAGGTCTGGCCGCCGTCCAGCGAGCGCTGTACTTGTTGATGATCGGGAAAGCCTGTCGAGATGGGCGCGGGCGAGGAAGCGTAGAGCGTGGTCGGGTACCCTGCGGTCGCCGGCGCGCCGCCGATGATCTTGATCCAGTCCACAGTGCCGCTGCCTACGGTCGAGGCACGCCAGCTCGAGCCGCCGTCGTCGCTGAGCGAGAGCACAAACCCGTCCTGGCGCTGGCCGGCGGGGGTCGCGAAGAGTACGCGCTCGGTGGTAGCGTCGACGTACATATAGGGCTGCGCGCGGTCGTGCTGCGCTCCGCCGAGCTTGCCAGGCAAGAGAACGTCCCAGCTGTCCGCGCGATCTTTGCTTCGCAGGATTCCCGTGCCTTCTGCGGTGATCACCGGCGCCACGAGCACGGTGCCGTCTTTGAGCACCGCAAGCGTGGTCTCGGACGAAGCAAAGCCAGTCAGCTGCGCACACGGCACGAGTGAACGCGCAGGGGCGGGGAGCGCTTCGCCGCTGTCTCCAGCCACGACTGCGCGATAGCCCAAGCCCGCACGGTTTGCGTCGCAGAGCATTGGGTTGGTCCGAGGTGCGGCGGCTGCGTCGGCTTGTTTGCCCGCGTCGCCGTCTTGCGGAGCGTTGCCGCGGCCCCCGTCGTCGCCACAGGACACGACGAGCGCGCTGACCAGCACGAGTCTGATTGGTGTCTTGTTCATGTGAGTCTCCCCAGCACTGCCTGCAGGCGCGAGTTGGCGTGTTCGGCGGCGTTCCAGCCGCCCTTCTTTTTCGCGCCTCTGCGCATACGTTTGTTGAACGACGCCAAGATGTCGCCGTTGGGCGCGTACCTGACGTGCACGATCTCGTTCAGGTCGCCGCCCAAGATCATCTGGTCGTAGCCGACCTTGAAGCCGTGCGGGTAGAGCGGGTCGTCGACAGGGTTGATGATGCCTCCCGTGAACGTGGGCTCGGCCGACAGCGCGTCCCGCGACTCTGCGACGTAGCCGTGGTGCGACTTGCCATCGAAGCTTCCGTAGTACGCGATCGCGATCACGCCGGGCTCTTTGACGGTAGCGACGCCGAACGAGACGTTCACGACGTCGGGCGCCGAGATCACCACCGGCTCGCTGAACGTGAGTCCGCCGTCGCGCGAGACACAGAAGCGCAGCCGGCCCTCGGGGTCGGGCCAGACCAGGTACAGGTTGCCTTGCGCATCGACGGTGAGCGCCTCGCCGATTACGTAGTTGGGGTTGACGAAGCCGACCTGCAGAATGTTGAAGAACGGCAGCAGCGGCGCGTTGGGGACCTCGACGATCTGCCAGGTCGACCCTTCGTCGCGACTGATCGCGAGCGCGAGCTGCGGACCGCGGCGGAAGATCCAGTAGACACTGCCGTCGGGCCTGACCACGCCGTTGCCAAAGATCACCCACTCCCAGCGACTGATCTTGGGCACATCGCGGGGTAACAGACTGATCTGGCCCACTCGGTCCCAAGATCGACCGCCGTCGAGCGAGCGCCGAAAGCTCTGAAAGCGCGGACCCATCACCGGGAAAAAGCGCGTCGAGAGCGGCGACGGCCCCGAGAAGTAGAGCGCGTGGGGGTAGTCGACAGTCTGGCTGTGGACGGTGGGACCTGCGCAGTACTTGGACCAGTCGCGCACTTCGTGGGCGAAGCACTGGTAGCGCCAGCTGTCCCCTTGGTCGTCGCTGATGAACTGGTGGTAGCCGCCGCGAAAGTCCGGCGGACGAAACCGCATCACCGAGTTGTGCACGAACAGCCGCTCGGTGAGCGGGTCCATGTACATGTACGGCTGCTCGCGTGTGGTGCTGCGCCCGTCTGGCAGACGCAGCGGCAAGAGCTCCCAAGTCTGGCCGTGGTCGCGCGAGCGCAGCACGCCGTTGCCCTCGGCACTGAAGCCCGGTGCCATGAACAAGGTGCCATCCTTGGTCACCGCGAGGGAGGTCTCTGCGGAGCCGAAGCCGGTCGCCGTCATGCTTGCCGTGAGGCGCTTTTGAAGCGGGGCGCGCACCGAACCTACGCGCGTCGCGCGATAGCTCGCACACGTACCTGGTGCCGAGTCGACGACCGTCTGTGGGGTAGGCAAGCTGGTGATAAGTTGGGGCATGGATCCTCTTCATCGCGCCCCGCGAGCGGACGCGTGTCGTTAAGTCTACCGCGGTCGCGGCGCCCAGCGGCGACGACGACTCAGTCGAGTCTGATGGCGAAGCCGCCGCCTAAAAAGAAAGCTTCCATCTTGTAGTTGCCATTGCCGATCACGGACGCGTCGATGTAGTCCGGACGCAGCGCCGCGGGCTGCGTGATCTGACTGTTGCGGACCTTTGGGTCCTGCATCCAGATGTAGCCGGCGGAGGTGTCGAAGCGCAGCCACTTGGCGAGGTCGATGCTCAGGCCACCGGTGATCAGGACCTTGTTGGCGTCGAGCGTGAGTGGCGACATCGCCTTGCTGTCGAACGCGCCCTTCTCCCAGGCGAGTCCCCCGCGCATGGTAAAGCGCTGCTTTTTGAGAAACCTGCCTACCAAGCTGGCCGGCAAGAACGCCTCGAAGCCACCGCGCACGCTGATCGTGTTGCGCATGTTGCGCTGTAGGGAGACCTTGCCGATCTGATAGTTGTCGATGCCGGTGATGTGCTGAATCTCGACGTTCTTGGGCGTGATGTCGATGCTCTTCTGCCGCGACCACTGCTCCCACACGAACGCGCCCTCCAGACGAAGCGCGCGCACGGGGCGGATCTCGCTGCCGATGCGCAGGATGGTGGGCATCTTCATCGCAAAGTCGAGCTTGTTGCCCGACACGGTAGCGTCTTCGAACAACACGCTCTCGGGCAGACGCGTCTTCATGGTGCCGCTGCCCTTGAGGGTGTACGGCAAGGTCGCGGACACGCCGAGGCGGATGCGGTCGCCCGCGTTCAAGGTCGCGCCGACGACGCCCGACACCCCAAACACGGGCATCGCGTCGAAGGTGACGTAGGCGTCGAAGTCAGGGTCTTCGGGGAACGTGCAGATCGTACCGTCGCAGGCATTCAAGGCGGTCGAGCCCGTGAAGCGGCCGCCGGTGAGGTGCAGCGCGGCGCCGATCGAGAGACCGTCGATGCCGTGGTACGCGAGCCCGAGCGCCACCGTCGACAGGACGCTGCCCTCGAGGTTGATCAACGAGTAGCGCGTGGGCGTGGGCAGGTTCGCTCCGTTCTGCCGCAAGCTGCGTGGGTAGCCGACGATCATCACGTTGGGCGCAAAGATGCCGATCCCAAAGGTGACGTCGGAGCCGAGGCGATGAGTCAGACCCAGCTGCGGGATGGGCAAGAGCAGCGGACTTGCGTCCACCTTGGTCTGCAGACTGCCGTCGGGGTTGCTGCGCGTCACGCTTGCAAACGGCACCGTGAGCACGGCGTCGCCCATGATTTGGTTACCGGACTCTGCCAGGCCGGCGGGGTTGTACCAAAGCGCGTTCGGATCATCGACGCCGGCCACGAACGCGCCGCCGCGGGACAGGGGCCGCGCGCCGCGATCGAACAGGTACAGACCGCCTGCGTGGGCCGTACTGGGCAAAACGATGGCGACCGCGGCCAATAGCAAGGCCGCGCGCACAAGGAAGAAGGAAGGGCGCATCAGTTGTCGGTCTCGGGCAGCTTGGCGTTGAGGTTACGCGACTGAATCACGCGATAGATGCGCTCCAGACCGCGGTCCTTGTCCTGCAAGAACGACTGCGTTCGTGCTAGCGACCCGGAGACATCCGAGGGAGACATCGGAGCGTCCGACGCTTTGCTCGGGTCGTCGCGATTCACCTCGGCGATGCTGTCGAAGATGACTTCGAGCGGCGACTCGCCTGCTTCGTTGGCGAGCACCAGGTTCTTGAGCAGCTTGCTGATCGCGCTCGGTTCGTCGCCCTCGTGCAGGTCGACGATGTCCTTGGTGAGCTCGAGGCCCTTGAGCAGGACGCCGTTTTCGACGTCAACATCGTCGCCTTCGTCGAGCGCAGAGAACGCATTGGGGGCCACGGCGAGCGACGCAAACTGGACGATGGGCGTGAGGTTTGGGTCGCGGTCGAGGAAGGTGAGCGTGTCGGCGGCGGCGACGACGATGCCCGAGAACGCGTCCGGATATTGGTCCGCGTCCATCAGATACGAGGCCACCGCAGCGAACTCGTCGCCCGCGTCAGGGTGTTGCCAGAACACGTCTAGCAGGTCGAGACCGCGCGCGACCATCGGGTGCGACAGCACCTTCTCGGCGCGGGCGGGAAGTCCGTCGGCCCAGCTGGCCAGGTCGCCCTCGTGCGCATCGATGCGGGCCATTGCCCACTCCAGGCCCTTGACTGCGATCTTGCGCGAGCGCGGGTTGGTGAAACGATACTTGAGGGGCTCTGCGGCCACCGGCTCCACACCGAGGAAACGATCGACCAACGTACTGCGGGCAGCGAGCCACGCCTCGTGGCGTCCGTCGTCGTCGCCCTCGAACGCGCGGTCGAAGCCCTTGAGCGCGTCGAGCAGCAAGTACATCGGCGAGGCTCCCACGATCTTGCCGCGCGGCACGATGCGCTCGCCTACCTTGCACTTGTCGCCGTCCGCGCTGGTGCCGAGCGGACAGTCGCACTTGTCCGGCGGCGTCCGCGCGTCGGCACCAGCCGGCACCACGCAGGTGTTGGTGGCGGCCCAGCGGCGACCATCGCGGTAGGTCAGCTGTCCGTCCGCCGGCGCCGTCAGATCGTTCGGACGCAGCATCATCTCGACGAACTCGGCGAGCACGGCGATGCCGTCCTTGTCGCCGATTTTGATGGTCGCCAGCTGCGCCGAGGACTTTTGCAGGATCTGCGTGAGCTTCTCGTCGATGAAGGACTCGATGATCAGCGGCTCGTAGCTGACGATGTTGCTCTGGTACGAGAAGAACTTGGCGTCCGGATCCATGCTCTGCGTGCAGCCCTCGCTCACGCCTTCCTCGACTTGTTCGGGGCACATCGCCGTCTTCGGACGCGTCCAGTGCATGTGGAAGTGATCGAGGAAGTGTCCAAACATGTAGCCGTCGAGCAGCTTCTTGCCGTCTCGCAGCTCGTTGTCTTCGAACGCTCGCAGCAGCGGGATGCCGTTGGTGATGAACGACTGAGCTTTTCCATCCACCAGCGCGGTCTTGTCGAGCACCTCCATCGGGAAGAGCGCGTAGGGCTCGTACTTCTTGAGCGGCAGGCCGTCGTTCGTCAGGATGTCGCCGAACAGCTCCTGCATGAACTTGTTGCTCGGTGCGAACATCATGCGCGCCAGCGACTCGCCTGAGGGTTTGTCGTTGAAGCCGACGATCTGCGACTCTTTTTCCTGGATCTCCGAGGTCGTGCCGACCAAACCAATCGCGCTGCCAAGGGTCGCGAGATCCTTGAGTCCCTGATCCTTCAGGTTGATCTCGAGCTTCTTCAGGAGAGCCTGGGCATAGGCCTCGCCCGGGTCGGGGATCTCGACGAACTCGCAGCGCTTGTAGGTCCCGCCGAGGGGGAAGGTGAGCGGCAGCGGGTCGTCGATGGAGAGCGAGGCGCCCTCCTTGTTGCACATGTCCGAGCCGTTGATGGTGTGCAGCAGCGACATGGTCCGCTGCCAAATGCTGCGGTTCATGCTCGTGTCGGGGCTGTCGCGGTCGACGAGCTTGGTGTACTCGAAGTCGGCCCTCGGCGTGTTCATCTCCTTGGCCTCTGCCTCGGTGTACTTGCCGGTGGCCGGGTCGATCACCAGCGGCGCGCCCTTGTAGGTGACGACGTCGTTGTACTTCATCCAGTTGGCGTAGAGCTGACCCTGCATCGACGACAGCGGGTCGGAAAACGCGCGCACCAAGCCTTGGATCAGCCCCGGGCGCCTGAGCATGCGCACGCCGAGCGCGATGGTGTCGTCCCACCACTGGTGTGGCGTGCCGCGCTTTCCGTCGGCACCGGCGATAAAAGCATCGTTGTGCTTGGGGTCGTCGGAGCGCTCGTCGATGCGCAGGCCCGCGTAGAGCGGACCCGCCGCGGTCGACTCGTACGCCTCCTGCTTCATCAGCTCTTTGAGGAGCTCGAGCGCGCGTCGTGCCTCGGGCTGTTTGATGATCACGGCGACCGCGTGCACCATCTCGAGCAGCGGTGACTTCTTCAGGTCGGGACCCTCGAACGCGAACGGCTGCTTGAAGGCGCCGTAGGTGCGCGGTGCGCTGGGACCGAGCAGCGGACGCAGCCCGCGCGAGGCGTTCTCGAGGGTGCTGGGTTTGCCGGGCTCGTCGCGCTGGATGAGCGGCTTGATCTCACGCATGCTGGCCGCGAGAACCGTCGCGTTGGCGTCGAAGTAGCTGAACATCGGCTCACCGCTCGCGTTGAGGGCGCGCCCGTTCGCGTCGCGGTCGACCACCGGATCGACGCCGCGTGCCTTGGGGAACGGCCACGGCGAGCGGTCGGCGTCGCTGCCCTCCACCACGAAGCGACCCTGCTCGTCCAGGTCCGCGAGGCCGTCGCCATCGCCATCGACGAACGGAGCGGCCAGCACCGCTTGTGCGAAGCCGCGCGTGTCGCGCCGCACCACAAGGAGCTTTTCTGCGCCCTCTGCCAGCTCCTTGTCCTCCGCCAGCAGCAGCTCGAGCACCGCATGCAGCGTGGAGTCCTCCGGCTTCGACTTGGGCTCGGCGTCGTCCGCGAGCTCGAGCGCCGTCGCCTCCAAGAACCTCACCAGCTCGTCGTGCGCGTCACCGCCTTGTCCGAACAGCGAGAGCAGCACCTTCTCGACCTTGTCGAGACCGTCGTACGAAAGGAACGGGCGCACGGCGCCGAGCGCGCGGTGCGCGACGCGGTAGCCGACACGCGGCGAGATCTTCGCCAGCTGATCGATCACCGCCACCGCGCGTTCGTCGTCCGGGTTCACGACCAGGCCGAGCAACTCCGCGATCTTTCGCGACGCCGTGGGCAGGCGCTCGTCGTCGTAGAACGGCACCAAGCTGTGCAGGAAGTCTTTGAGCTCATCGTCCGCGAACGTGGCGCCACCGTCGACCGGCAAGTCGCCGATGGTCTCTGCGAGTGCTTCGACGATTGCCTCGCGTCGCTCGAGCAACGCACGAAGGCGAGGTTGGCCGCTGAGCATGGGCTCGTCGCTCAGGTCCTCGGGCGGCTCGTCGCACAGTGCGCCGTACTTGATCCCGTTCAAATCGCTGCCCGAAACCTCGTCGGGCTCGCGCGCAACACGCTTGCAGACGAAGTGAAACAACTCCGCGCTGACCGAGCGTTTGTCGGCCTGGTCGGGATACGGGTCGTTGGCACAGGCCACTGCACAACAAGCGGCGAGTAACGCGCCAGCAAAAGCCGCGCGCTGCGATGGCGATGTCATAGGCAAAGCTCCAAGAAACGAGTCGCAGGGGTGGTCAAAGAGTGCGGATGCCGAGTCGGTACTCCGCTGGCGTCGAGCCGGTCCACCGCTTGAAAGCTCGATGAAACCCGCTCGCCTCCGAGAAGCCGAGCATCTCTGCCGTCGCGCGCACGCTGGCGTCCGTGTGACGCAGCGACTCACAAGCCACTTCGCAGCGTGCCGCTGCCAGCAGTGTGCTCAGCGTCGTGCCCTCATCCCGCAAGCGTCGCCGCAGGGTGCGTTGGCTTACGCCCATGCGCTTGGCGAGCTCGCGCGTATCGAGCTCGGCGATTCTGGGCTGGTGACGAAGGTGCAGACGCACGCGCTCGCTCAGACGGTCCCTTCGTTGGCGCGCGATCAGCATCTGGTCGGCCACATGCTCCAGCTCGGCCTGCATCAGCGGTTCGGCGTGCGGCTGCGGTCGATCGAGGTAGGCGCGCGGGAAGACCAGTGCGTAGCGCGGTTGCGCGAAGTGAACCTGGCAGCCGAACACGTCTTGGTAGCGCTGTGCGTACTCCGGTGCCGCGTGCTGGCACTGCACGGAGATGGCTTCGGCGCTCGGGCCCACGAACTGGCTTCCGAGCCGGAACGCCATCGCCAGTGCAAACTCCATCGCGGCCCGTGTGTAAGGTCCAAAGGTGAAAGCCGGTACGCATGTGAAGGCAGCCGTCTCGCCGTCCTCTTCGAGCCCCCAGCGAGGGCCGTCGTCCAGAAGCGCGGAGTACTGCTTGAACGAGGCGAAGGCTTCGCGCAGCGTGCGCCGCGAGCAGATGAGCAGGCCCATCACTTGCAGCACGCGGTGCGGCGTGGTGGCGCCAAGAGTGAGTCCGAGCGCCGGATCGTTCGTGAGCGCCATCACCTCTTTGGTCAGCACCCACGCGTCCTCGAGTGTCATGACCCCGTGCGAGTAAGACAGCCGGTCGGCCTCGATACCGCACCTACGGAGCAGGGCGTCGGTGTCGCTGCCGTGTTCCTGCGCCTTGGCGAGTAGCGCGCGGGCAAAGACGATGGAGATGGGCATGGGGGGCTCGCGAGCACGCTCTATCAACGAACAACTTCCAACAAGGACTCAGCCCGCCATGGGCCAGACCCTGTTCGCCACTGCCTGGGCCCATGGCCTCCCGCCGTGTGATACAAAACCGGCATGGATGGCTCAACGGCCGCTGTGGTCGCGCAGCAACGCAAACCGCCGGCGGCGCGACCCAGAGCGCCTGGGCCGAGCTCGAGCCGCAAGCGCAGCGTTGCCGGGACGGAAGAAGAGTCGCCGTCTGTGCGCGAGCCGTCGTTTCCTTCGCGCTTGCTCAACGCGCTCGTGCGCGCGCTACGTCAGCACGGCCTCGACCCTGCGCCGCTGTTCGTCGCCCACGGTCTCACGGTCGACGTGCTCAACAGCGACCTGCGCCTGCCCCACTCGATGCAGAATGCGCTCTACACGGACGCCTGTAATCTGGCCAACGAGCCGCGCTTTGGTCTGCAAATCGGCGCGGCCAGCGACCCGTTCGACTTCGGGGAGTACGGTGTGTTGCTGCTGACCAGCAACTCCGGCATGCAGGTGCTGGAGCGCGTGGTCGACTACATCTATTTGCTGCACGACGCGGCGCGCGTGTCCGTTCGCGATGAGAACGACAGCGTGCGCATCGCGCACACGTTCGAAGGCGTCCCTTCGTGTCGCGCCAACGACGACGCCGTGCTGGCTGGTTTTGTGTGTCGCGTGCGCAGCGCGCTAGGCCCGAGCTGGAGCCCGCTCGCGGTGGAGCTCACGTACCCTCGTCCCAGCGATGCAGAGGCGTACGAAGCTTTTTTTGGGTGCCCCGTGCGCTTCGCGAGCCCGCAGCGAAGCTTCACCATCCCGCGCGCCCTGCTCGATACGCCGCTGCCGTTCGGACACCTGGGGCAAGTCGTGGCGAGCTGGGCTTCCGCACAAACGCGCGCCGTCGACAAGCAGAGCATCGCCAGCGCAGTGCGTTCCGCGCTGATGAGTCACGACCCGCACGAAGGCTGGACGACCGACGTGATCGGAAAGAGCCTCGGCATCAGCAAGCGCTCGCTCGAGCGCTGGCTCAGTGCCGAGGGGACCAACTTTCGCAGCGTGGTCGACGACCTGCGTCTGCAGCTGGCCAAGACCTACCTCGAAGACCCGAATCACGACGTCCAGACCATCGCGCATCAGCTCGGCTTCTCGGACTCGCGCGCGTTCGCCAGAGCGTTCAAGCGCTGGACAGGAAGTACGCCGTCGGCCTACCGCCGCTGACGCGGACGGTGAGGGCTGCGCTCAGTGCGTCGGCGGGACGCCAGCGGTAGGAGCGGCGCCAACCTCGCCAGCAACGCCCTTGCCTGCGGTGGGAGCGCCACTGGCGGGAGTCGCGGCAGTCGGCGCTGCCGGCGCAGCAGCCAACTCTTGCTGCAGCGTCTTGGCCTCGGTGACGTGCGACTCTACCATGGTGCGCGTCTCGCCCAAGAAGCCCTTGAGGTCTTCGTGCGTGACGCTGGGCAGGAGGCGCGAGTCCACCAGGTTGAGCACCTCTTCGTGCTGGGTGGCCTGCGCGCTGACGTAGAGCGCGTCGAAGCTCGCCGCGTCCGCCGTCTTGAGCGACTCCAACGTCGCGCTGGTCTTGCCCGTGAGCTCGGTGGAGACGTCGCTGTCTTCGGGCGTGAGCTTGGCCTTCTTGGTGAGCGTCGTGCCCTTCTGCTTGGCCTTGGTGTGCGCCTGAATCTGACAAGGGTCTCGCGGACGCGCGTTGTCGACTCTCGTGCGTTGCTCGCGCCGCAAAAGACGTGCTCCGAGTTTCGGGAACGGGCGGTGCCATTCCGACGCCACGTGCTGGTGGCGCGCGCCGAGCGCATGCAGACATGCTCGCATGAATCACGTGACAGACAGCTCGCCTCCGCGCGTCATCCCGCTGCCAGGAACAGACATCGTCATTCCGCCGCTCGGTGTCGGTACCTGGGCGTGGATCCGCGTGACGCGCGTGACATTCCTTACGCATTGCAGGCGTGTTGCCGAGTGACCCGAGATGACGAGCGTCTGTCACGGGTTGCGGTCCGGGTGAACCGGCACTGCCCGCTCGACCCGATCGGGAAACGACAGCACCAGCGTGGTGCCGCGGTCACACGCGACGAACTCTGCGCTTCCGCCGTGTAGCGCCATCACGTGCGCGATCAGCGCGAGTCCGATGCCATGACCCGGTACGCCGCTCGAGCGACTCGCACGCGTGCGATAGAACGCGAGAAAGACCAGCTCGCGCTCGCTCTCCGCAATGCCGACCCCGAGGTCCACAAAGGACACCTTCAGAGTCCCAGCGCTCCGCCCAAAGTGTACGTGGACGTCGTCGTTCGAGAACTTCAGCGCGTTTTCCAGTGCGTTGACGAATGCAGACACCAAGAGGGCGCGGTCGGCCCGTTGGACGCTGGCCTGACTATTTAGACCTTCTTCGACGATGATACGACCGCGCACGGCGCGCGGCAGGGTGTCGATGGCTTCTTCGACCAGCTCGCCGAGCTCGATGGGCTCGACGTGCCGTTGACCCTCGAGCCGCGCGAGGATGAGCAGACGGTCGAGTAAGGTGGACATCCGCTGGGCCATGCGCTGTGCGCGCGCGAGCTCACTGCCATCGTTCGAGGCTTGTGGTTCCGCTGCGAGCTCGAGCTCGCCGATCAGGGTCGACAGCGGCGTGCGCAGCTCGTGGGCCGCGTCGCTTGCAAACCTGCGCGACAGGTCGAGCGAGGCGCCCAGGCGAATCAGCGCAGCGCGCAGGCTCTCCCGCAGCGCGTCGACCTCCGCGACACCCGCAGGGGGGCCGAGCTCGGCTGCCGCCGGGTCTTGCTCGGGGACCAACTCCACGGCGCGACGCAGCTGCTCGAGCGGCGCCGTCACGGCACGCGCGATCGAGCGTGCGGTGAGCGCACCCAGGAGGCTCATCACGAAGACGGCGAGCACCGATGCGTAGCTGCCGAGGCGTTGCTGTTGACCGAGCACGCGCTGGTCGCGAGCGACGACCGCCAGCCACGAACCTGCCTTGCGCGCGCAGACGCGCAGCGAAGCTCGATCGTCACAGTGGTCCGCCGAGACCGCAGACACGGCGCGATCGCCAGCCAAGAACGCGCCGTGTTGGTAGACGGCAACCCGGATCGAGGCGTGCAAGAGCTCGTGCGCCTCGTCATTGGCGGCGTCGCGCAAGGTGGTGTCTTCGTGTGCGCGGGCCAAGCGGTACGAGACGACGTTGGAGAGGACGGCGACGCCTGCGCTGGCGACGAGTGCACTCAGCGCGGTGGCGAGCGCGACGCGTCGGACCAAGCTCGAGGGAGCGAGCTTCACGAGGCCTCGAGCACGTAGCCCTCGCCGCGGACGGTACGAATGAGACCTTCCCCGAGCTTGCGACGAATGCGTCCGATCAGGACCTCCAAGCTGGCGGCCGAAGCGTGGCCCTCGTCGCTCCAGACCTCCGCGAACAGTGCGGCGCGCGTGACGAGCCGCTGTGGGGACTTGGCGAGCGAGTGCAGGATGGTCCACTCGCGGGCGGTCAGCGTCACCAGCACACCAACACGCGTGGCGCGATGCGCCGCAAAGTCGAGCACCGTCTGCTCGTACGCCAACACGGGCAACGAGACTCCTGCGTCGCCCCCACCGCTGCGCCGTGCGAGGGCGCGTACCCGAGCGCGCAGCTCGGCGATGGCGAACGGCTTGCCGAGGAAGTCGTCGGCACCCGCGTCGAGTGCGCGCACCCGCTCGCCCACGTCGGAGTGCGCGGTGAGCATCAAGACGGGGAGCTGACTGCGCGCTCGACGCAGCTCGCGACACAGCTCGACGCCGGTGCCGTCGGGGAGGGCGAGGTCGAGCACCATCAGGTCGGTCTCTCCCCGCTCGAGTGTGTGGCGTGCGAGCGCGACGTTGGCGACTGCGGTGACCTGGTGTCGATCGCGCTCGAGCGCGCGTACCAAGAGGTCGCGCAACTCGGTGTCGTCGTCGACGATCAGCAGTCGCATCAGCGCGCAAGTGTAGCGCCAGCGGCGGGGTCCACGGGCACGTTTGGTTTTCGTTTGGGTAGGGGTGGTAGACGAGCTCGATGGGTTGGTGCCGTGCAGTCGCGCTCGTCTTGTGCACGCTTCTCTGCGCGTGTGCACACAGCGACCGCGACCGCGCGTGGGTGGCCGAGGCGCTTCACGATCGTATCGAGGGCCAGGTCGCACGACCGGCCCGTGCCGAGCCCCGTACGCGCGCACAAACAATGGGCGACGGCCTCACCGCAGATGAAGCGGTCGCCATCGCGCTGTCCGACAACCCTGCCTACCAGGCCGACCTGGCGCGCATCGACAGCGCGCGCGCCGACCTCGCGGAAGCTCGGCGGCCGGTCAACCCTCAGCTCACGTTGCTCGACGCGGTGGGACCGGTCAGTGCGATGGCCACGCTGCTCGCGCCGCTCGAGTCGTTGTGGCAGCTGCCGCTGCGCAGCAAGGTTGCGGCGCGTGCGCTCGAGTCGCTGGCCGAGTCGCTCGTGCAGAGCGGGCTCGACCTGGCGCGCGACGTCAAGGTCGCACACGCGACGTGCGCACTGGCCGAGCAACGGCTCGTCGTGCGGCGCGAGCTCTTTGCGACCTGGCGTCAGCTCGCTCAGCTCACGCAGCAGCGCGTGGACGTGGGCGAGGCCGCGCCCTCCGACGCTTTGTCTGTTGCTGCCGAGGTCGCGCTCGCGGAAGACTTGGTGACGGCTGCAGACAACGATCGGGCACTCACTCGCTCCGCGCTGCGCACGCTGCTCGGGCTCGATCGCACCGCGCCCACGTTCGCCATCCAGGCGGCGCGACCGTCAGACGATCTGCCGGCGCTCGTCACGCTGCTCTCGACGGCGCAGACGGCACGCCCGGATGTACGCGCCGCCGAGCTCAGTCTGTTGGGCGCGGGCGCGCGCGCCGGCTGGGAGCGTGCGCGCGTGCTCGCGGTGGCGGCGCAAGTAGAAGGGCACTGGACTCGGCCTGATACCTTTGCTTCGCGCTTTGGCGCGCGCATCGAGCTGCCCATCTTTGGCGCCAACCCGGGCGGGCGGGCTCGTGCTTCCGCAGAGCTACACCGGGCGTCTGCGCTCCTCGTCGCGCTCCGCCAGCGCGTCGTGCTCGAGCTGACCCGGGCACACGTCGGTGCTGCCCAGGCGCGCGGCTCCCTCGCGCGCTACCGCGGCAGCGTGCTGCCCGCGCTCGAGTCGGCGCGCACCCTCGCGACGCAGAGCTACGAGCTCGGTGAGGAGGGCTACACCGTCGTGCTCGACCTGATGCGCCAGAACAGCGAGGCGCGCCTGCGCGAAGTCGAGCTACTCGCGGAGGTACGGCGCTCCGACGCGGAGCTCGAGCGAGCCGTCGGTGCGCGCTTGGGAGGCAGTCGATGAAACAGCTGTGCCTATCGTGCGTTGTCGTCGTCGCACAGCTGTGCAGCGTGGCCTGCTCGCCGCCGGATCGGCCCCACGCGACAAGCGCTGCGCCCGTGGTGGTGGAGCGACCCATCTCCGAGCGAGAGCTCTCGGTCGTCAGGTTCACGCCGGCCGCTGCGCGTCGGCTCGCGCTTTCGCGGGGCCGCGTCGAGGAGGTCAGCATCGCCGCGGTTCGGCTCGCTGGCGGCGAGGTCATCGTACCGCCGGGCCGCACCTTGTCGGTGACCGCGCCCGTGAGTGGGGAGCTCCAGCGCGCCAGCAAACATGGGGCCATCTTTCCCGGTGCGGTCGTCAAGAGCGGCGACGTGCTGCTGACACTCGTCCCCTACGCTCCGGTCGATCGCGACGTGCGTGCGCGCGCCGACCGCGAGCTGTCGGCCAGCGCGGCGCAGCTCGCTGCGGCAGAAGCGCGCGTTGCCCGGCTGTCGCAGCTTGGCGCCGAGCGCAGCGTGAGCCGGCGTGTGTACGAAGAAGCCGTCGCGGGCCGCGATATTCTACGCGCCGACGTGCGCGCCGCAGAGACGCGCACGGGCGCGATGCGCACCGCACCGCTGCTCGCCGACGTCGCACTGACCATCAGGGCGCCCGGGGATGGAGTGGTGCGGGCGTTGTCTGCACAACCTGGGCAAGCCGTGTCTGCCGGGGCCCCGCTGCTCGAGCTCGTCCAGGTCGACGCGCTGCAGGTGAGAGTCGCCGTCTACAGCGGTGACCTCGGTCGTCTCGAGCCGACCGCCACGGCACGCGTGCGCGCGCTCTCGGCACGCAGCACGCTCGGTTTCGATGCGCTGCCCGTCGCCGGTCCGCCCACGGCCGCACCGGAACGCACCACTGTCGACCGCTACTTCGCGCTCGCGGCCGGTGCACCGTTTCAGCCTGGAGAACGAGTGTTGGTCGAGCTTGCCCTCGCGCTCGAGCACGATGCGCGCACGGTGCCGCGGGCGTCTGTGATCTACGACGCAAGCGGCTCTGCCTGGGTGTACGCGTGCGTCGGAGACGACGCCTACCAGCGCGCGCGCATCGATCCGCTGCGGCTCGCTGGCGAACGCGTGGTGTTCGAGCGTGGGCCGTTGCCGGGCACCTGCCTCGCCAGCGTCGGTGCGGCCGAGATCTTTGGCTCCGAATTCGAGCCGGGGCACTGAGCCGTGCGCGCGCTGATCACCCTGTGCCTCGAGCAGCGCTGGGTCGTCCTTGGCCTCGCGATCGCGTTCGTGTGTCTCGGTGTGCACCTGGCCGCAGATGCCTCGTTCGATGCCTTTCCAGAGTTTGCACCGCCGCGTGTGGAGGTGCAGACCGAGGCGCCGGGTCTGTCCAGCGAAGAAGTCGAAGCCCTGGTCACCACGCCGATCGAGGGCGCGCTCGGAGGCACCCCGGGCCTGACCAACCTGCGCTCCAAGTCGGTGCTCGGTCTGTCGTCGGTGGTCGTGCTGTTCGCTGCCGGCACGGACTTGTTGCAGGCGCGCGCGCTGGTGCAGGAGCGGCTGGGTAGGGTCACGTCCACGCTGCCCGCGGTGACCAGGCCGCCTACCGTTCTTTCTCCGCTCAGCTCGACCAGCCGTCTGTTGAAGATTGGGATGGCGTCGCCGACACACTCGCAGCTAGCCCTGACGGATCTCGCGCGCTGGGTGGTGCGACCTCGCCTGATGGCGATCCCCGGCGTCGCCAACGTGGCCATCTGGGGCGAGCGAGACCGACAGCTGCAGGTGCGTCTCGAGCCCGAGCGATTGGCCGCACACAACATCTCGAGTGATCGGGTGCTGACCAGCTTGCGCGATGCAGTGTCCGCACGCGCGGGAGGGTTCGTCGATACGGCCACGCAGCGTCTGCCCGTGATTCATCCTCCGCTCGTGCAGACGGTGCGAGACGTCGCCCGCATTCCCCTTGCCGCCAAGCCTGGCGCGCTTGCCGGTGCCGGGCCCGCGGTGACGATCGGAGACGTCGCCGAGGTCGTCGAAGACCACGCGAGCCCGATCGGGGAAGGGCTCGTCACGACCGGCCGCGGACTCTTACTGATCGTCGAGAAACAGCCGGGCGCCAACACGCTCGCGCTCACCCGACAGATCGACGCTGCCCTCACGTCGCTTTCGCCGGCACTCCCCGGCATCTCCCTCGACGCGACCATCTTTCGACCGGCCGGCTTCATCGAGCGCGCGCTGCACAACCTGGGCGAGGCGATGGGAATCGGCTGCGTCCTCGTGATCGTCGTGTTGTTCTTGTTCCTGCGGGACGTGCGCACGGCCATCGTCAGCGTGACCGCGTTGCCGCTCTCGCTGTTCGCCGCGACGGCAGTGTTGACTGCGCTCTCGCACACCATCGACACCATGGTGATCGCGGGCCTCGCGATCGCACTCGGTGAGGTCGTGGACGACGCGATCGTCGATGTGGAAAACATCCACCGTCGGCTGGTGTTGGAGCGAGCGCTCGGACCCATCGGCCCGGTGCGCACCTTACAGGTGGTGCTCGAGGCGTCGCTCGAGGTGCGCAGTGCCATCGTCTACGCGAGCTTGATCGTGCTGCTCGTCTTCGTGCCGGTCTTGTTTCTCGATGGGGTGGCAGGCGCGTTCTTTCGTCCTCTGGCGCTGGCGTACGGACTTGCCGTGTTGGCCTCGACGGTGGTCGCACTCACCGTGACCCCGGCCCTCTCGATGCTGCTCCTGCCTCGCGGCGTGCGCGAGGCACCTCGATCTCCGATCGCGGCCGTCCTCACCCGACGCTACCTGCCCGTGCTCGCCGGCGCGCTGCGACGACCGCGCAGCGTGATCCTGTGCACGCTCGTCGCCCTGCTGGTGGCTTTCGTGGGCCTGTCGACGATGCGCGAGCAATTCCTGCCCGGCTTTCAGGAGAACGACTTCTTGATGCACTGGATCGCGCGTCCCTCCACCTCGCTCGCCGCCGTCGCGCGCACCGCCGAGCTGGCACGGGTCGAGCTGTTGGCGGTGCCGGGTGTGCGCAACTTTGGGTCGCATATCGGGCGCGCCGAGGTCGCCGACGAGGTGGTCGGGCCCAACTTCGCCGAGCTATGGGTCAGCGTGGATCCCAACGTCGACCTGCCGCGCACACTGGCCAAGGTGCGCGAGGTGGTCGATGGCTACCCAGGTGTCTACCGCGATGTGCAGACCTATCTGCAAGAACGCATGCGCGAGGTGCTGACCGGTGGGAGCGGCGCCATCGTGGTGCGTCTGTACGGCTCCGATCTGACAGAGCTGCGCAGCTCGGCCGGAGCGCTTGCTGCGCAGCTCGGCGCGATCGCGGGGGTCGCGCACGCCAAGCCCGAGTCCCAGGTCGAGGTGCCTCAGATCGAGATCAGGCCCGACCTCGCGCTTTGTGCCGCGTTGGGTGTCGACCCCGCCTTGGTCAGGGCGCGCGCTTCGATGCTCGTGCAGGGCGAACGCGTCGGACAGGTCGTGCGCGGCCAGCAGCCGCTCGACGTCGTCGTGTGGGGCGCGGAGCGTGTGCGCAGCGATCTGAGTGCTCTCTCCGACCTGGTGATCGGCCTCGACGAACAGCGCACGGTTCGGCTGGGAGATGTGGCCAGCGTGCGGATCGTCCCCATGCTCAACACGATTGCGCACGACGCGGGCTCGCGAAAGCTGGACGTGACCCTCGACCTTACTCCCGATGCCGACCTGGCACAGGTGGCCGCGAAGAGTGCTGCCCTCGTGGCTGTGTACCCGTTCGCGGCGGGTCATCACGCGGAGCTGCTCGGGGAGTACCAGGCTCGGTCGCGAGCGCGCTCGCGACTGGGAGCGGCGTCTCTGTTCGCGCTGCTCGGCGTGGTGCTCGTGCTGCTGGCGGACTTTCGTGCGTGGAGGCCCGCTCTGTTGGTGCTCGCGACGTTGCCGTTCGCGCTGGTGGGCGGTGTGCTTGCCGCGCTGTGCACGGGGAGTGTGGTCTCCCTGGGCACGTTGATCGGCCTCGTGACGGTGATCGGCATCGCTGCGCGCAACGGCATCATGATGATGGCGCACTTCCGCCAGCTCGAGGTCCACGAGCAGGTCGCCTTTGGACCTGCGCTCGTGCTTCGCGGCGCCAGCGAGCGTCTCGTGCCGATCGCGATGACGGCCCTCGCCACGGCCCTCGCGCTGTTGCCGCTGGTGCTGCGCGGCAACGCGCCCGGCTACGAGATCGAGCACCCGATGGCGGTCGTCATTCTCGGCGGCGTGGTGAGCTCGACGCTGCTCAACTTGATCGTGCTTCCGGTGCTGCACCTTCGTTACGGTGGGCCGTCCAGGGCGCGATCGACGCCGGAGGTGGGAGCGTGACCCGTCTTGCCCGCTGCTGGTTCTTGCGGGAGGCCGGCGACTCGAGTCATCTCGAGACGCCGAAAGCCGGCAGGAAAGGCCTGGAGATAGCCCATCGCGGCGAGGCGTGCTTCGTTGTTGCGGCGCTCGCGCAACAGAGTGAGCACGCGCAGGTAGGCGGCGTCTTCGCCGCTGTCCGACATCTCGTGCGCAGGATGTACCGTCCGACGGATCACGCGGCGAACGCTTCGTCGCTCGTGGCGCGGAGGCAACGCGCTCTTGGGCCTTGCGACCTGCGCCTCTGCTCGTGCCGGCTCGGTCGGCGGAGCGGCGGTCGGTCTCTGCACGGGCGCGGGAGGCTCCTCGCTGGGGGTCCAGGTTGCGCCTGCCACCAGATGGAGCGCGGAGGCGCCGCGACGGTGGAACATCACCTCGCCCTCGCGGACGGCGATCTCACTCGTTCTGCCGTCGCGTACAGAGACGCTGAAGATGGTCCCGAGATCTTCGATCACGCCGTCGGGGACCCGCACGACGAGTCGTGGGTCCGTGGCTTTGCGGGCGACGCGAAACAGTAAGGTTCCGGAAGACAGGTCGACGCGCTCGACGTGAGGGTCCAGGCTGCGTTGCCACTTCGCTTCGTGGTCGGCAACGACCGATACCGCGCTGCGAGGGGTGTCGTTTCGGTTTGCGCGTGCGAACCAGAGCGTGTTGGTGGCGATGGTGACCAGGATGCACGCCGTCACCGACCAGGCCGCGCTGCGGAGCGCCGATCCCTGGGTAGCGGAAGCGGACGCGGTCATGAGCGCGTTGGCTTTTTCGAGCGTCTGTTGACGCAGCCGCCGCAGAGCCACCTCGTCGACCCCCGTGTCACGCGCACGGAGACCCGACGCCAGCGCGTCGAGCTCTCGCTGCTCGCTACGACACGTCGCGCAGCCGCTCAGATGTGGCGCGAGCGCAGCGTCGTCCGTGCCCGAAAGCCGACCGTCTCGGGCCGCCTCTACCTGCCACGCGCGATCGCAAACGACATGCTTCATGGCGTCTTCCCCCAGGTCGTTCGGAGCTCGTGCCGCGCGTGGTGCAGCCGTGTCCACACGGTGCCCACGGGGATGTCCAACATCTCCGCAATCTCCGCGCACGAAAAGCCCTCGACCTCGGCCAGCAGGAGCACCGTGCGCTTGGCCAGCGAGAGCTTGGACAGACACAACACGAGATCACTGGCCGCGGGGCTCTCGACCATTGTGGGGCATGACTGCTTTTGTGTCGCGAACGCCGTCATGGCGTGAGTCAGTCCGCGCAGCGAGCGTCGTCGCTCCTGCACGACGCGGACCGCGATCGCAAACAGCCAGGCCCGCGCGGACGGGACGCTGCTGTCGAACTGAGCGGACAGCCGTACCACGCGGAGATAGACGTTCTGCACCACGTCCTCGGCGTCTTCTGCCGCGCCGAGGCGGCGCACGAAGCGCAGCAGCATGGGGGCGTAGCTGTCATACAGCTTGCCCAGCGCGCCCAGGTCTCCGCTCGCGACACGGGCCAGGAGTGCACCATCGTTCGGCAGCGCAGCGGGGCCGCTCATCAAACGCAGTCGAGACTGTTCGCTGTGTTGGGTCATCGTGTTCCGCGCGAAGCTTGGCGAGCGCACGACGCGCTCCTTCACCTGATGTCCGCATCCCGCGCAAACCTTCAAAGTTCCTGAACGGACGTCATTCGTACTTTCTTTTGAAGGGCTCGGCCTGGGCCGGACATGACCGAGGGAGTCAGCGAGAGGTCACGAATGAACCGATACACCGGGTGGCTGGGGCTACTGTCGTGCGTGCTGAGTGTGGGCTGTGGGGCGACGGAGCCCGTGGGCGGGGACGCGCCGATGGCGACGGTGGAGGCTGGGGTCGATAGCCCCAGCTCCGACGCGGCCCAAGCCGGAGAAGCCAACACGGGCGCAACGAAGCTCACAGGTACGCTGGGTGCGCTCGGGGCCATCCAACCCATCGTCTCCTCCAAGGTCATCTCCAACAGCGGCGAGACGCTGATCTACATGACCACGGCACCGCTCACGTGCGAGGAGCTGAAGGTCTCGCGCTGGCTCGGCGCATTCGCTGCCGGTGCGCAGGTAGTCGAGATCGTGGTCAGTGGACCGGCAAAGCTCGGTCCGGCCAAGTCTCCCGAAGTGAACTATTTGCCGGCGGCAAATCCTCCTCCTACGAGAAGGGCGCCAAGACGTCCGGCGTAACGTTCACCAAGAGCGAGCCGATGGGTGTGGTCGAGGGCACGGTCATGGCCACGTACGCCACGGGCGAGCTCACAGGAACCTTCCATGCGGAGTTCTGTCCTGACGGACAGGGCTTCTGAGAGGCCATGTTCATGACAAAGGCACAGAGACACGTCCTCAGTCTGACTCTGCTGGTGATCGCTGGCTGCTCGAGCTCCAGTAGCGAGCCGTCCGCGGGCGGAGAGGGCGCGCGCGACGCAACCGTCGCGACGACAAAAGACGCGGGCGCGAAGGACACGGGCGTCAAGGTCGACGCGAGCAATCCGGGCCCCGGGCCAGGCTCGACCGACGCCGCAGTAGGCGACGCGGCCGCGGGGGACGGCGGAGGTCCGCTGCTCGGCACCGTCGAGCGCGGGCAGTACTTGGTCGACCACGTGCTGATGTGCGGCGTGTGTCACACCCCGTCCTTGCCGAGCGGCGAGCCGGACATGACCAAGTACTTGGCGGGCAGTCGGTCGTACGACTTCACCGACCTCGACGGCACCATCGTGACCGTCAACGCGGAGAACCTCACGTCGCACGACCCGGAGGGGCTGCATTCGTGGACCGACGACCAGCTGCGGCGCGCACTCACCAAGGGTATCGACGACGAAAACATCGCGATGTACCCGATCATGCCGTACCCAGAGTACTCTTTGCTGACGCGAGAAGACGTCGACTCGATCATCAAGTACCTGCGCACGGTGCCGCCCAACGACAACGTGGTCCCGGCGGACTACCCATACTTCGATCAGAACCCGCCCGTGCCGTCGCTGGAGGACAGTAAGATCCCGCACACGACGCTCGCGGCGACAGACCCGGCGTTCGCGGCGGCCGAGCGCGGCCGCTACCTAGCCAAGACGGCGTGCCTCAACTGCCACACCGAAGAGCTCAGCTACGGCGTGCCTGACATGACCAAGGCATTTGCTGGTGGCAAGAAGTACACGTTCATTCGCGGTAAGCCAGTCCACACGTCCACCAACATCACACCGCACGCCACGGGCCTCGCGACCTGGACCATCGACGACATCGCCGCCGCGATCAAGTCGAACAAAGAGAAGGGGACCGGCCGAGACTTCTGCAATACCCATCCCGGTGGTGCAGAGCGTCTCGGCAAGATGAGTGACGCCGACGCCAAGGACCTCGCGACCTACATTCACACGCTGCCCCCCATCGCCAACGGTCCGTTCCAGTGCATACAGTAAGGTTTGTCTCGCTGGTGCTCGTGCTGAGCGGCTGTGGCAGCGACGCGCCCAACGCTGCGGACATGGCAGGAGAGCCTCTCGACGCAGGGAAGGGGACTGCGGCCCGCGACGCGGGTGCGTCCACGCGCGCCGAGGACGCCGGAAAGGGGGCGCCCCATTCGGACGCGGGCAAGTCTGCAGCGGTCGATGCAGGTCCGCCCGTCACGTTCAGCGAGCTGTACGCCGAGCTGTTTCCAACCAAGACCAATGCCCGCTGCAACTTTTGTCACTCCATGCCGGCGAGCGACAAGAGCAACGGCAACTTGGGCATGGGCGACACGAAGGACGCGGCGTACGCGGCACTGATGGGCAAGACGTCCTCCAGTAGTCAGTGCGCCGGGATGCCGCTGCTCACGCCCGGCGAGCCCGACAAGAGTCTGTTCCTGCTCAAATTCTCGGAGCCTGCCCTGTGCGGAGCGCGCATGCCGCTCGGGGGAGCGCAGCTCTCCGGTGTGCAGCTAGCGCGCATCCGGAGCTGGATCGCGAGCGGCGCCAAAAACGACTGATCAGCGCGTGTTGGCGCGCGCTGAGGGGTGTGTAGTCATGACCAATTCGAGGCTCCGATACGCGGGCGGTCGCGTCGCGTCCGCGCTGATGGTTTGCGGCCAGCTGGCGTGCTCGTCACAAGACAGCTCCGCCGCCGACAGCTCGGTCGTCGTCGTCCGCGATGCGGCGATTCGTGAGGCTGCTGCACCCGTCGTCGATGCGGGCGCGACGGTGCCGTTCGACGCGTCGAGTGGGGACGGCGGGATCGCCGCAACACCGGACTGTGTCGAGCCCGAGGCCGGGCTGCCGAGCGACGTGTTCTGCACAGGTCTGTACAAGGGCCGTGACTCCACGCAGCACGCGGACGATGCCATGGCCTACACGCCCGGCT